>DMUF01000068.1:5917-25774 GCA_003476445.1 Gammaproteobacteria bacterium
GGATCAACTTCTACCGTAGGCGGCGCCTCGGCAACAGGCGCCTCAGGCGCCGGGGCGTTGGCGGTGGAAGGCGCGGCCACCCCACCCGCCGCAGCTGGTTCTTGCGTCGGCAACGGAACAGGGACGACTACCGTTTCGCTCTGGGCGGCTACAGACGTCGCGAGGACGCTGCTCGCGAGCAGCACCAAGGACGCGAACAAAGCGCGACGCCGCGACGCGCAGCCCGACGCGGGGTCGATGATCCTCAGTACTCGGGACGGGCAGATCAACCGCACCGGGTTGCTCCCTTGGCTAAGGGGCGCAAGTTTAACCAATTCGCGAAACGGAGGTCTGGTAAACTGCCGCCTTCGAAATTCTGTGCGGACACTGTCATGGGACTCACCTACCGTGATGCGGGCGTCGACATCGACGCCGGCGATGAACTGGTCCGCCGGATCGGTCCTGCGTGCAAAGCCACTCACCGTCCTGAGCTGCTCTCCGGCCTCGGTGGTTTTGCCGCTCTGGCCAGCCTCCCCACGCGCTATCGGGAGCCGGTTCTCGTAACCGGAACCGACGGCGTGGGCACCAAGCTCAAGCTCGCGATCGATCACAATCGGCATGACACGGTGGGGCAGGATCTGGTCGCCATGTGCGTCAACGACGTTCTGGTCACTGGCGCAGAACCGTTCCTGTTTCTCGACTACTACGCCACCGGCAAGCTCGAAGTTGATATCGCTGAGCGCGTGATCGTGGGCATTGCGCGTGGCTGCGAACTTGCCGGCTGCGCGCTCGTGGGCGGCGAAACGGCGGAGATGCCAGGGTTCTACGCGCGCGGCGATTACGATCTCGCCGGTTTCTGCATCGGGGTCGTGGAGCGCAGCGCCATCATCGATGGCAGTCGCCTCGCCGCCGGCGACGTGCTCGTCGGTCTCACCAGTTCCGGCCCCCACTCGAACGGCTACTCGCTCATTCGGCGCATCCTGGAATCGGCGCCCGCCGTCGAGCCGGAACAACTCGATGCGCTCATGCAACCCACGCGCATCTACGCGCGCAGCGTGCTCGACCTGCTTGCTCAGGTGCCCGTGCACGGCATGGCACACATCACGGGCGGGGGCATCATCGAAAACCTGCCGCGCATTTTTCGCAACGACCGCCTGCAAGCCCGGGTGCGACTCGACGCTTGGGAACGACCCGCTATTTTCGACTGGCTGCAGCGCGCCGGCGCGGTCGACGAGACCGAGATGCTGCGCACTTTCAACTGCGGATTAGGGTTCATCATCGCGCTGCCGCAGGCGTCCGTTGCGACAGCACTCAAGGTGCTCGAAGCGGCGGGCGAAACGCCCCACGTCATCGGTGATCTGGTGCCGGCCGGGACACCTGCCGCGCCCGGTGAGCGCATCATCGGCTGAATGCCAAACTCAGGCGCGCGGCAATGTCACGCCGCGCTGTCCCTGGTATTTGCCGCCACGATCCCGGTACGTGGTCTCGCAGCGCTCGTCGGACTGGAAAAAGAGCATCTGCGCCACGCCCTCATTCGCGTAAATCCGCGCCGGCAACGTCGTTGTGTTTGAGAATTCGAGGGTCACGTGCCCTTCCCACTCGGGCTCGAGCGGGGTCACATTGACGATGATCCCGCAGCGCGCGTAAGTCGACTTGCCAACGCACACGACCAGCACGTCTTCCGGGATTCGAAAATACTCGACCGTGCTGGCGAGCGCGAAGCTGTTCGGCGGAATGATGCAGACATCGCCCTCGACATCGACAAAGCTCCGCTCGTCGAACGCTTTGGGGTCCACCGTGGCGGAATTGATGTTCGTGAACACCTTGAACGCGGTGGAGCAGCGCACGTCGTAGCCATAGCTCGAGGTGCCGTAGGAAATGATGCGGCGGTCGCCGTGCGCACGCACCTGACCGGGCTCGAACGGCTCGATCATGCCTGCGGCCGCGCGTTCGCGAATCCAGCGATCCGACTTGATGGTCATGCGGGGTCTCCCTGCCAGCCTTGCAACGGGCGGTCAGTCGTCGGTCATCGTAATGCGGATCGTGCCGGCATCCGGTGCGCGGGCACCCGCCTGCTGCCCCCAGAGCCGAGCGGCGAGGTGCCGCGCGACATCGCGATAGATGCCTGCAAGGCTGCCCTCAGGGTCTGACGCGACCGTCGGCGTGCCGCCGTCCGCTTGTTCCCGGATGCGCAGATCGAGTGGCAGCTGCCCGAGCAGCGGTGTGCCGCATTCCGACGCGATGCGCGCTCCGCCGCCGGAGCCGAAAATCGGCGTTTCGTGCCCGCAGTTGGGGCAGCAGAAGAGCGCCATGTTCTCCACCACGCCCAGCACCGGGATGTCGACCTTGCGGAACATCTCCACGCCCTTGCGGGCATCGAGCAGCGCGATGTCCTGCGGCGTCGTGACGATCACGGCGCCCGCGACCGGTACCTTCTGCGAAAGCGTGAGCTGAATGTCCCCCGTGCCCGGGGGCATGTCGACGATCAGGTAGTCGAGGTCATCCCAGAGTGTCTGCGTGAGCAGCTGCTGCAGCGCGCCGGAAACCATGGGACCGCGCCAGACCATCGGCGTGCTTTCGGTGATGAGAAAGCTCATGGACATCGCCTGAATGCCGTGCGCCTTGATGGGCAGGAAGAACTTCCCGTCCTTCACCTCGGGCCGCCGGCCCTCCGCCACGCCGAGCATCATCCCCTGGCTGGGGCCATAGATATCCGCATCCAACAGACCGACGCGTGCGCCCTCACGCTCGAGCGCAAGCGCGAGATTCACCGCCGTTGTCGACTTGCCCACACCGCCTTTGCCCGAGGCGACCGCGATGATGTTGCGAATACCCGCGGGGCCCCGACCCTGCGGCGCACGGAAGCGCAGGTCCAGATCGACCTGCGGCACGCCGAGAAACGCCGCTAACTCGGTCGCCAGCCGCTCGCGCCGACCCAATGCCGGATAGCCGAGCGTGACCGACACCTGGCTGCCCGCGGAGAGCACTCGCGCCCCGAGCGTCTGCCAGGTTTCACCCAGATAGGGGTCTGTGAACTGTTCGATCTTCATGCGCCACCTCAAACGGCTGCAACGGCGGGCTCTCGAGGGTCGCGCTCGCCCGAAGCCGCGCATTATAGGTAGATATGGGTAAAATCGCGTCTTTCGCGCGGATTTCCGCCGCCAACCGGTCAGCGCACCCATGACACGCCGCCTTCTCGTTACCAGCGCCCTGCCCTATGCCAACGGCGCGATCCACCTCGGGCATCTGCTCGAACACATCCAGACCGATATCTGGGTCCGCTTTCAGCGCCTGCGCGGTCACGAGGTGATCTACGTCTGCGCCGACGATACCCACGGCGCCGCAACCATGTTGAAGGCGGAAGAAGCCGGGGTTTCGCCAGAGACCCTGATTGAATCGCTGCGTGTGGCACACGCCGCTGATTTCCAGGGTTTTCTCATCAGTCACGATAACTACTACTCGACCCATTCACCCGAGAACAAAGCGCTGTCGGAAAGCATCTACCTCGCGCTCCGAGAGCGCGGGCTCATCTTCACCCGCGGCGTGGAGCAGCTCTTCGACCCTGCTCGCGGCATGTTTCTCGCGGATCGCTTCGTCAAGGGCAACTGCCCGCGCTGTCAGTCTCCCGACCAGTACGGCGATAACTGTGATGCCTGCGGCGCCACCTACGACGCCATGGAGCTGGGCGCACCGCGCTCGCTGCTCTCCGGCGCAACGCCCGAGCGTCGCACCTCGGATCACTATTTCTTCGACCTGCCGCAGTACACGGACTTCCTGCGCGGCTGGCACGAGCGCGGCGCGGTGCAGCCCGAGGTCGCTAACAAGCTCACGGAATGGCTCGATGCCGGGCTCAAGCCCTGGGACATCTCCCGCGATGCGCCCTACTTCGGCTTTGTCATTCCGGGGACCGAGGACAAGTATTTCTACGTCTGGCTCGACGCCCCGATCGGCTACATGGCGAGCTTCGCCAATCTGCTCGGGCAGCGCGGACGATCAGACGAGTTCGGAGCGTGGTGGGACCGCGATTCCACCGCAGAGGTACACCACTTCATCGGCAAGGACATCGTGAACTTCCACGCGCTGTTCTGGCCCGCCATGCTCGATGGCGCCGGTTATCGGACACCAACACGCATTCACACGCACGGCTTCGTGACGGTGGACGGCACCAAGATGTCGAAGTCGCGCGGCACCTTCATCAATGCGAGCACCTATCTCAGGCATCTGAAGCCGGAGTACCTGCGCTACTACTTCGCGGCCAAACTGAACGGAACCGTGGACGACATCGACCTCAACCTCGAGGATTTCGTCGCGCGGGTGAACTCGGATCTTGTCGGCAAGATCGTCAACATCGCCAGCCGCTGCGCGGGGTTCATCACGCGCCTGTGCGACGGCGTGCTGGCACCGGCGCTGCATCAGCCTGAGCTCTGGCAGCGTTATCGGGACGCCGCCGATTCGATCGCGGGCTGCTACGAGCGCGGCGATACCGCCCGCGCCCTGCGCGAGATCACCGCGCTCGCGGATCTCGCCAATCAGTACATTGCCGAGCATGCGCCGTGGACGCTTGCGAAGGACCCGGCGCAGCGTGACGCCGTGCGGGCGATCGCAACCCAGGGGGTCGAACTCTTTCGCATGCTGATGCTCTACCTCAGCCCCGTGCTGCCGGGAATGGCGCGCGCAACCGAGGACTTCCTGGCGATACCCCCGCTCACCTGGAGCGATCTGGACCGCCCGCTGCTCGCGCACCGCATCAACGCCTTCACACCGCTGATCGGTCGACTTGAAGCCGAAGCCGTGGAACGGATGATTGCGGACGAGCGCGAGGCGCACGTCGATGTCTCAGCGCCTGCAGCCGCGTCTGCTGCCCCGGCGTCGAGCGACGTGAGCGCGATCGAGCCGTTCAAGCCCGAGATCGGCATCGATGATTTTGCGCGCATTGACCTGCGCGTAGCGCGCATTGTCGCGGCAAGCCCGGTCGAGGGCGCCGACAAGCTGCTGCGGCTCACGCTGTCCCTCGGGGACAGCGAGCGCCAGGTCTTCGCCGGTATACGCAGCGCCTACGATCCGACCGCGCTCGTGGGGCGTCTGACGGTGGTCGTCGCCAACCTCGCGCCACGCAAGATGCGTTTCGGCACCTCCGAAGGCATGGTCCTGGCCGCGGGACCTGGCGGTCGCGACATCTTCCTGCTGTCGCCGGACAGCGGGGCAGAGCCCGGCATGGTGGTACGCTGACGGCTGGCGCGGGCGTGGGCGATCTCGGTCTCATCCTCGTCAGCGCCGCGCTGGTCAACAATTTCGTCCTGGTCCAGTTCCTCGGGCTGTGCCCATTTCTCGGCGTGAGCGATCGCTATCCGCCCGCGACCGCGCTGGGTCTTGCCACTGCGTGTGTCCTCAGCCTGACTGCGGCTCTTGCCCATGGGGTGGAACACTGGGTGCTCGCACCGCTCGAACTCGAGTTCCTGCGCCTGATCGTGTTCATCACGCTGATCGCGGCGGTGGTGCAGTTCACCGAGCGGGTGATCCGCGCCACGAGTCCGGTGTTGCACGCGATCCTCGGGCTCTACCTGCCGCTCATCACCAGCAACTGCGCCGTTCTCGGGGTCGCCATACTCGCGGTAGGGCAGCAGCTCTCCTTCTTTGGCACGCTGGTCTACAGCGTCGGCGCGGGGGTCGGCTTCGCACTCGTGATCAGTCTCTTTGCCGCGCTGCGCGAGCGATTGTCGCGGGCGGCCGTTCCATCCGCCTTCGCCGGCATACCGATTGCGCTGGTCAGCGCCGGGATCCTCGCTTTGGGTTTCATGGGCTTTGCGGGGGTGGGCCGCTGATGCTCAGCGTCATCCTGACGCTCGGGGTCGTAAGCGCGGTGGCTGCCGTACTGCTCGCATGGGCCGACCGCCGCTTTCCGCGCGACACGGACCCACTGGTGCGGGCGATCGACCAGCTGCTGCCGCAGACCCAGTGCGCACAGTGCGGTTATCCTGGCTGCCGTCCCTATGCCGAAGCCGTTGCCGCCGGCGGGCCCATCGATCGCTGCCCACCCGGCGGCGCGGAAACGGTGACGGCGCTCGCCGCGCTGCTGCGGCGCCCTGTCACCGAGGCGCCACCGCGCATCGATGCGCCAATCGCCCGAATCGATCCGGAACGCTGCATCGGCTGCGCGCTTTGCCTTCCCGCCTGCCCCGTCGACGCGATCATCGGCGCGCAGACGCACCTGCATACCGTTCTCGAAGACACTTGCACGGGCTGCGGGCTATGCCTGCCGCCGTGCCCGGTGGACTGTATCGACCTCGAGGCACGCCCGGTCGTGATAGATCCGCGACCGGTGCGTATTCTGGCGCGCCCGCGCAATCGCGAGCCGGCTGCGCCAATCCTACCCTGCATTCGCTGTGGACTCTGCGCGCCGGCGTGTCCCGCCGACCTGCGGCCGCAGCTGCTCTTCAGCCATACCGATACCGATGACCTGAACGGCGCTGCGGAAGAGGGGCTCGCGGACTGCATCGAGTGCGGGCTCTGCAACCAGGTCTGCCCCAGCAATATTGATCTGCTCGCAAGCTTCATCCGCGGGCGTCAGGCACTGGCCGAATCCGAGCAGCAGCAAACGCTCGCGGAAGCAGCGCGCGCGCGCTTCGAGCGCCGCGCCGAGCGGGAGGCAAACCGGGCGCAGAATGAAGCGGCGCGACGCAAGGCGCGACTCGAGCGACAGGTACGACCATGGCATTCGTGACAGGCACGCCCACGCATCCGCGACAGGTCATGCTTACGGTCATCGCCGCCCTGACACCGGGCGCGCTCGCGCTGCTCGGCTGGTACGGGCTCGCCGCGTTGTCCAATCTTGTGGTGGCAGCATTCGCGGCGCTCATAACCGAGATGCTCGCACTGCGCCTGCGGCGGCGCGCTTCTTTGCCAACGGTTCTGGATGGCAGCGCGCTCCTGACCGGACTGCTGCTCGGCCTGGCGCTGCCACCGGGTACCCCCTGGGGCATCGTCGCTCTCGCCGCGGTCATTGGCGTCGGTCTCGGCAAGCACGCCTATGGCGGTATCGGTCAAAACGTCTTCAACCCGGCCGTGGTGGGTTACACCGTCGTGCTGGTCTCGTTCCCCGCCGCGCTGGCGAACTGGCCCGAGGTCGGAAGCGCCTCTGTGGACGCTCTGAGCGGCGCGACTGCCCTGTCCGCGTTCCGCTACCGGGAAGGCATGACAGTGCCAGAGGTCTGGCTGGCGGAGCGCGGGTTCGGCGCCGTTGGCGGCTTCCCCGCAGAATGGATCAGCCTCGCCTTCCTCGCCGGCGGTCTCTTTCTGGTTTGGCGCCGACTTGCCGCCTGGCGGGTCGCCGCTGCCTTTCTCGGCACGCTCGGCCTGCTCGGGCTCGCTGGGTACGACAACGGCAGCTCGCGCAGTCTCGGCAGCCCGTTCCTGCACTGGTTCAGCGGCGGCACTATGCTTGCGGCCTGGTTCTTTCTCACCGATCCGGTGACCCACCCCGCAAGCCGTCGCGGGCAGCTGTGGTTTGGCGCCCTCGTCGGTGTGGTCACCTGGGTCATACGAAGCTTTGGCAGCTATCCCGATGGGATCGCCTTCGGCATTCTGCTCGCCAACGGCGCGACCGCCTGGCTCGACCGCCCGGAACGGGAGCGACCTGCCAGAACCGGGACGCAAGAGCCATGAGCCGCTCGCGCCTGACCGGCAGCGTCGCGCTGATCGCCATTGCGCTCGCTTGCGCGGTCGCGCTTGCCGTGACTCGCGAACTGACCGCCCCGCGGATCGCAGCCGAGCGCGCCGCTGCCGCAAATGCCGCACTGCTCGACATGACCGGACGCCCCGCACTTCCGCCCGAAGCGTGGTCGGGCAACCTGTGGCACCTCTGCGATGGCACCGCGCTCATGCGCGGTCGCGCAGATGGCTACGCGGGTGCGATCGAATGGCTGCTCTTCATTGATGTCGCGCCGGCCAGTCGCATCCGCGCGCTGCGCGTGATTGCCCACAGGGAAACGCCCGGCATAGCGGATTTCCTGAACGCGCCCGGACATCCCTGGATGCAGGCGTTCGTTGCGCGCGGCGCGGGCGAACCACCGCCCGACACGTTGACCGGCGCCACCATTACCACCCGCGCCCTCGGGCAAAGCCTGACGACCGCGCTTGCGACAGCCACCCCGCCCGGGGAAGGAGAGTGCCCGTGAGCGCGGAACTGACCCCCGGTATATCGCGACTTGGGACCGTGCTTACCAGCGGCAACCCGGCTTGGACCTCTCTGCTCGGCCTGTGTCCACTCCTGGCCGTGAGTACAAGCGTCGTGAACGCGCTCACGCTTGCTGTCGCAACAACCGGGGTACTCCTGGGGTCAAGCATCGCCATCGCAACCCTTCGACATCGCATTCCGGAATTCGCCCGTCTGCCGGCCTTCGTGCTCATCATCGCCACCTGGACGACCTGCGCCGTGATGCTGCTCGAGGCGTACGCCTACGAGATTTACGGCAGCATTGCGCTCTTCGTGCAGATCATTGTCACCAACTGCATCATCCTGGCGCGCGCGGAATCGTTTGCCAGCCGCGTGCCGCCGCTCGCCGCTGCTCGTGATGCGCTGATCGTGGCTATGGGCTTCGCCGCGGCGCTACTGCTCCTCGGCGCCGTTCGGGAGATTGCCGGGAAGGCGACCCTCTTTGCTGGCATGGAGCAGCTCTTTGGACCCGCCGCGGCGGGCTGGGAGATCACCGTGCCGGGTGTGGAGTCCGGTCTGCTCATCGTCGTTCTGCCGCCGGGCGCGTTTATCACCGCCGGGCTTCTGATCGCGCTCTCGCGAGGTATCGCCGCACGGCGCAGCGCACGCGGTCGCCGCACTGACAACCCACCAGACGCCGTGGAATCACGCTCATGAATCGGGAACTGCGCACGGAGATCTTCAGTCGGTTCGAGGCGGCGAATCCGCACCCGACCACGGAGCTTGAATTTCGATCACCCTTCGAGCTTCTGATTGCCGTGATCCTTTCGGCACAGGCAACCGACGTCAGCGTGAACCGGGCGACGCGCGGGCTGTTCGCGGCCGCATCCACGCCCGCGGCCATGGCCGCGCTCGGCGTTGAGGGCATCAAGCCGTTCATTCGCCACATCGGTCTCTTCAACAACAAGGCCGAGAACGTGGCGCGCACATCGGCGATCCTCTGCGAACAGTTTGGCGGAGAGGTGCCGCGCGACCGTGCGGCGCTTGAGGCGCTCCCTGGGGTGGGTCGCAAGACCGCGAACGTGGTTCTGAACACGGCATTTGGCGATCCGGTAATCGCGGTCGATACCCACATCTTCCGCGTCGCGAACCGCATCGGTCTCGCCCCCGGACGCACGGTGCTTGAGGTCGAGACCCGACTCACCCGGCTCACGCCGAAACCGTTTCTGCGCAATGCACACCACTGGCTCATCCTGCACGGACGCTATACCTGCATCGCGCGCCGCCCACGCTGTGCGAACTGCCTGATTGCTGACCTGTGCGAGTATCGCGACAAGACGCAAGACTGAAGGTGTCTGACCCGGATCAGAGGTCGACGAGCTCGACGTCCTCGATCGCATCGCCGAGAAAGAATCGACCGACGCGGCGGAACCGATCGGCGCCGTCCGTGGCACAGAGAACCAGCCTGGGACCGCCGGCATCGCCCGGCGCGGGCGCAAACCGTCCGGCATCGCGCGCGGCCTGCACCGCCCGTGCAGTGGTCGCAGCGGAATCCACCACCTGCACCGTGCGCGCATGACGCGAAAAGAACGCCTCGATCGCGGCACGCAGAATGGGGAAATGGGTGCATCCCAGCAGCAGCGTCACCGCGTCGGCAGAAGCGTCCGAATGCTCCGGCACAACGAACGCCTGCAGGTAGTCTGCGACTACGGCTGCCACGACCGCCCCATCACGACGACCCTCTTCCGCCAGCGTCACGAACAGCGGGCAGGCACGACCCTCGACCGTCAGCGTCGGACGCAGCGCGAGCAGGGCGCGCTGATAAGCGCCTCCGCTGATCGTGCTCTCGGTCGCCAGCACCACGACGCGCGACCGCGCCACGTGCGCGGCTGCGATCGCGCCGGGACCGACCACACCGAAGACGGGCAACTCAGGCCATGCCGCCTCAAGCGCATCGAGCGCCACCGCGGAAGCGGTGTTACACGCCACTACCAGCGCCTTCACATCCCGCTCGACGAGCACGCGGGCCGCCTGCACGGCGTAACGCCGCACCGTGCCGGCGCTTTTCGTGCCGTACGGCAGGCGCGCGGTGTCACCGAGATAGACAAAGCGCTCCTGCGGCAGCGCAGCACGCAGCGCCGCCAAGACCGTGAGACCACCGACGCCCGAATCGAAGACGCCGATCGGCCTCGTGTCAGTGCTTGCCGGCTGCATCAGATCCGCTTCTCCCGTGACGCTTGCCGACCTATCCATGCTCGCGCTGTGGTAATGTCCGGCGCAGCGACGCTCGGAGCACGTCCGCGATGATGGCTGACCGCTTCCGCGGCTTTCTGCCTGTGGTGATCGATGTCGAGACCGGCGGCTTCGACGCACGCGTCAATCCGATCCTCGAAATTGCCGCTGTACAGGTGTCCTACGAGAATCGAGAGCTGGTGATCAGCGAGCGCTGGTCGCGCGCGGTTCGACCGTTTCCCGGCGGGCGCTCGGACGCCGCCGCGCTTCGCTTCACCGGAATTGACCCGGATGATCCGATGCGCTCCGCGGTCGACGAGACCACAGCGCTCACCGAGCTGTTCCGCGTGGTACGCAACGCCGTGCGCGATCATGACTGCACACGCGCCATTCTGGTCGCTCACAATGCGGCGTTCGATCAGGGCTTTCTCAACCAGGCGATCGCGCGGACCGGTCTCAAACGCAACCCGTTCCATCCGTTCAGCAGTATCGATACCGCATCTCTTGCGGCTGTCGCCTACGGGCACACGGTGCTGAGCGAGGCTTGCGCGCGCGCGTCCATTGCCTTCGATCCGGCTCAGGCACACAGCGCGCTGTACGATGCTGAGCGGACCGCGGAGCTCTTCTGCCGCATCGTCAACGCCTGGCCGCGCTGAGCCGGGATCAGTCGTCGTTGCCCGCGGTCGCCGCCGCTCTGTCGATGATGGTCTTGAGTTCACCCGACTCGAGCATTTCCGTGATGATGTCTGAACCACCGACGAGTTCGCCCTCGACCCACAGCTGCGGGAAGGTGGGCCAGCTGGCGTACCCTGGCAGCGCGGCGCGAATTTCCGGATGCGCGAGGATGTCCACGTAGGCGAAGCGCTGACCGCAGGAAATGAGGCAGCGCACGGCCTGCGCGGAAAACCCGCACTGGGGCGCCGCCGGAGAACCCTTCATATAAAGGAGGATCGGGTTGGTCTCGATCTGATCCTTGATGGTGTCGAGAATATCTGCGCTCATGCGAAACTCCGCGGCAACCGTGAATGGAACGGGGGACGCATGATAACCGTATGCGCCCTCCCGCGACGATGGTAGCAATGACCGACGTGAAGCGTCGTCGAGGATCCGCCGTGATGTCCGCCGGGAAGAATACCGAAACGTCCGCAGATGCCAGCGCGAAGAACGCCCAGGAGCCGAGCGGCCCCGCGCCCGATTTCGACACGCTGATCGATCGCCAGGGCACGTCAGCAACCAAGTGGGAGCGCTACGCCGGGCGCGACATCCTGCCGTTCTGGGTGGCGGACATGGACTTCGCCATGCCGCCGTTCATTGCCGACGCCGTCCGTAGCCGCCTCGAGCACCCCATTCTCGGCTACACCCGAACACCGCCCTCCCTGGTCGCGGCATTTCAGGCATGGATGCAGCATCACTACCAATGGCGGGTCGAGGCTGATTGGCTGGTCTGGATTCCTGGCGTGGTCGGAGGCTTCAACCTCGCCGCGCGCGCGACCGCGCGGCCAGGCGGCGCGGTAATGATTCCAACGCCGGTCTACTACCCCTTTCTCGACGTGCCAGGCAACGCCGGCCAGCGCGCGCAGCACGTGCCGCTGGTGCGCGAAGGCGAGCGCTGGGTGATGGACATGGAGGCTCTCGAGCGCGCCGCCTCGCCCGACACCGCCCTGTTGCTGCTCAGCAACCCTCAAAACCCCACGGGTCGCGCCTACTCGCGCGCCGAGCTCAGCGAGCTTGCCGCTTTCTGTCTGCGCCGCGGCATCGTGCTGTGCTCTGATGAGATCCATTGCCCGCTTCTGCTGGACCCAGCCGTACGCCATCTGCCCGTCGCCAGCCTGGACCCCGACATCGCGCGGGTGACCATCAGCCTGTACGCGGTCACCAAGGCCTACAACATGCCCGGGCTGTCCTGCGCCGTCGCGGTCATTCCGGACGCCGCCCTGCGGCGCAACTTCATTCGCGCGCAGGCGGGCCTGGTGCCCGGCATCGGCCCCCTCGCCTACGCCGCCACCGAAGCCGCGCTGAATGATCGCGGGCCTTGGCTGTCGCAGCTGCTGCACTACCTGCGCGGCAATCATGAGCGGGTGCGATCAGTCGTTGGTCGGCGCATGACTCCGGTCGAGGCTACCTACCTCGCCTGGATCGACGTTCGCGACCTCGATATCGAACACCCGGGCGCCTGGCTCGAAGACGCGGGCGTGGGGCTATCTGACGGCGCGGCGTTCGGGGCGGCCGGTTTCGTCCGGTTCAATTTCGCCTGCCCGCGTCCGCTCTTGGAGCGCGGCCTGACACGTCTGCAGGCAGGCCTCAGTTCTGCGCCCGCCCGGGGAGAAGGGCGCTCCACAGGCAGCAATTGACAGCCCTTAGAGGGTCGTTTAGCTTCAGCCCTTTTTTTCGGCGGCAACCCCCATGGACCATCTGATGGAAACCTACAAGCGCCTTCCCGTCGCGTTTGCGCGCGGCGAGGGCAGCTGGTTGGTGGACACCGAGGGCCGGCGCTATCTCGACGCACTCACCGGCATTGCGGTGTGCGGTCTGGGGCACGCACATCCGCGCGTTACGCGTGCGATTGCCGAACAGGCGGGCACGCTGCTGCATACCTCGAATCTGTACCGCATCCCGCTGCAGGAGCAACTGGCCGATCGGCTGTGTGCGCTGTCCGGCATGGAGCGAGTGTTCTTCGGGAACTCGGGTGCAGAAGCCAATGAGGCTGCCATCAAGATTGCCCGCCTGTATGGCAATCAGCGCAACGTGGGCAAGCCCTCCATCATCGTGATGGACACGAGCTTCCACGGTCGCACCATGGCTACGCTCACCGCAACCGGCAGCCGCAAGGTGCAGGCCGGCTTCGAGCCGCTGCTCACCGGCTTTCTGCGCGCTCCGTTCAACGATGTCGACGCCGTTGCGAACATTGCGCGCAACAGCCAGGACGTCGTGGCCATTCTGGTGGAACCGGTGCAGGGTGAAGGCGGTATCTACGTGCCGGATGCCGACTACCTGGCGCGCCTGCGCCGCATCTGCGATGACCACGGCTGGTTCCTCATGCTTGACGAGGTGCAGACCGGCAACGGCCGCACGGGTCGCTACTTTGCCTACCAGCACACGGACATCCTGCCCGACGTGGTCACCACGGCGAAGGGGCTCGGCAACGGCATCCCCATCGGTGCCTGTCTGGCACGCGGCACAGCCGCCACCGTGTTCGGCCCGGGCAATCACGGTTCCACCTTCGGCGGCAATCCGCTGGTGTGCGCAGCCGCGCTCGGTGTGCTCGACGCGCTGGAACAAGACGGGCTGATCGCCCGCGCGGAAATGCTCGGCTCGCGCATTCTCTCGGGCTTGCGACACCACCTCGCCGGCAACAACCGCGTGCGCGATATCCGCGGGCTCGGTCTCATGATCGGCATCGAGCTGGCCGACCCCTGCGGCGAACTGGTCACGCAGGGGCTTGCCGACGGCATTCTGATCAATGTCACGCGCGATAACGTGGTGCGTCTGCTGCCACCGCTCACGCTGACCGATGCAGAGGCAGACGCCATCGTCGAACGGGTCGCGGCACTGGTGAACGGTGACCGCGGATGAACGCCGGTGTAGCGCCGTCACAGAGCGGGATCATCCGGTGAAGCGCGACTTTCTATCGCTTCTCGACTGCACGCCGGATGAGCTCAGGGCGCTGGTCGCCCGCGCCATCGAGATGAAGCGATTGCATCGGGAGCGATCGCTGCCGCCGCTGCTGGCCGGACGCAGTCTGGCCATGATCTTTCAGCTCAACAGCACGCGCACCCGGGTCGGTTTCGAGGCCGGCATCGGTCAGCTCGGTGGTCACGCCATCGTGCTCAACTCCTCAGACACCCAGCTCGGTCGCGGCGAACCGATCGAAGACACCGCGCGGGTGCTTTCCGAGATGGTCGACGCGGTGGTGATCCGTATGCGTCCGCACGCCGATCTCGAGCGCTTCGCGAAAGCTGCCACCGTGCCCGTAATCAACGCGATGACTGCGCACCTGCACCCGTGCCAGCTGCTCGCGGACATTCAGACCTTCGAAGAGCTGCGCGGACCGATTGCCGGTCGCACCGTGGCGTTCGTCGGTGACGGATACAACCTCTGCAACACCTATCTCGAGGCGTCGCGGCAGTGGGGCTTTCAGCTGCGCATCGCCTGCCCGCGGGGGTTCGAGCCGTCAGCCGCGCTCGTCGCCGCTGCGCCCGACGCCGTGCTGGTAGACAGTCCACGCGCGGCCGCGGAGAACGCCGATCTGGTCGTGACCGACGTCTGGTCGTCGATGGGCCACGAGGAAGAAGCCGCCCGCCGCAAAGCCGCGTTTTTGGGCTATCAGGTCAACGAGGCGCTGCTGGACCATGCGCGGCCCGACGTTCTGTTCATGCACTGCCTGCCCGCCCATCGCGGTGAGGAAATCAGCGCTACCCTGCTCGACGACCCGCGCGCGGTAGCCTGGCAGGAAGCGGGCAATCGCCTGCACACGCAGAAAGCGCTGCTCGAATTTCTGCTCGCCTGACGCGCTACAGCGCGCGCGCCACCGCCCTGCGCCAACCGGCGAGCAGACGCTCCCGAGTAGCGCCAGACATGGTCGGCACAAATTCGCGATCAAGCTGCCAGAGCCTCGCCGCTCCCGCCAGATCGCCAGCGGCTCCCGAGCCGAGCGCGGCGAGTATCGCCGCTCCCAGCGCCGTGGTTTCGGTGGTTCGAGGCCGCTCCACCGGAAGGTCGAGCAGATCGGACAGGAACTGGCATAGCCAGTCGTTCGCGACCATGCCTCCATCCACGCGCAATCGCGCTACCCTCGCACCGTCCGCGGCCATCGCATCGAGCAGGTCTGCGGTCTGATATCCCACGCTCGCCAGCGTGGCGGTAACCACCTGATCGCGACTCGAATCGAGCGTCAGTCCGGTCAGCACCCCACGCGCCTCGGGTTGCCAGTGTGGAGCACCCAACCCGGTGAACGCCGGGACGAGATAGACGCCCTGAGTATCCGGGCCCGTGCGGCGGGCGATCGTCTCCGTCTCCGCCGCGGAGGCGATCAGTCCAAGACGATCGCGCAGCCACTTCACCGCTACGCCCGCGGAAAAAATGCTGCCTTCCAGCGCGTAGCTGACTTCACCCCGCAGCCGATAGGCGACCGTCGTCAGCAGCTGCTGCGTCGAACGGACCTGGGTCGTGCCGGTATGGGTCATGACAAAACAGCCGGTCCCATAGGTGCTCTTGCTCATGCCCGGGTAGACGCAGGCCTGTCCGATGAGCGCGGCCTGCTGGTCCCCCGCGACGCCAAGGATAGGCACGTCAGCCCCGAGCCAGCGCGCTTCGGCCACGCCAAAATCGCCGGCGCTGTCCCGTACCTCCGGCAGGAGCGCGGCAGGAATGTCAAAGAGCGCAAGCAGGTCCGGACTCCAGCGTTGTTTCCCGATATCGAACAGCATCGTGCGTGAGGCATTGCTGGCGTCGGTTGCATGTACCCGGCCTCCGGTCAGACGCCAGATCAGAAAGCTGTCGACCGTGCCGAAACAGAGCTCCCCGGCTACCGCACGGGCGCGCAGGCCCGGAATCGTGTCCAGCAGCCAGGCCAGTTTGGTCGCCGAGAAATAGGGGTCTATGACCAGCCCGGTCTCCCGCGCGACCTGTTCGGCCAGCCCGTCAGCTCGCAGCGCCTGACAGCGACCCGCCGTTCGTCGGTCCTGCCAGACGATCGCGTTGTGCACCGCGCGCCCGGTGGCGCGCTCCCACACCAGGGTCGTCTCGCGCTGATTGGTGATGCCCACGGCGGCAAGACTGGTCGCCGCGACCCCTGCAGTCGCCAGCGCCGCGCGAATCGAGCGCAGGGTGGTTTCCCACAATATCTCGGGGTCCTGTTCGACCCAGCCATCCGCTGGAAAGCTCATGTCAAAAGGCTCTTGCCCGACCCCGAGCACCGTGCCGTCCTGCGCGAAAACAATCGCGCGCGAACTCGACGTGCCCTGGTCGATCGCGAGAATCGAACCCGTCATGCCAACCTCCCGAAAAGGATCAAAACCCGGTTTTCTACGAGTCACTATAGTGGCGCGCGACGCTTTCTGGCGAGGTCGCCACGTTGTCCACAGGACCGGCCCAGTTATCCACTGGACGTCCACGAAAAGGTCACCGGTCGTCGGTTGCATTCCCCCTGGGACCGCATTATCTTGGGTTCCAGAGACCGGGACACCCTATATATAGCGTTTCTCCCCGCCACAGGGCACCAGGAAGCGCAGATGGCCTGTTCCCGCACGGTCCCCAGATTCACGATCCGCAACGACCCGGACATTCGCGCGGCAACCTGCAGCACCGGTAGGCCGCAAGATCTGCAAGCGTCGGATCAACAGCAACGACTTCGACCCACGGGGTTCACCAACAGATGCAGAGCGAAAACCTGACCCGAGCCACCGAAGGCAATACGACAGCGCCTCACGGTCTGGCTAGCGACGCGCCGCTACCACCCTCGATCGCGGCTACGGCACCGGGACAACTCAAGGTCATCAAGCGCAACGGCACCGTGGTGCCATACACCGACGACAAGATCGCCGTGGCCATGTCCAAGGCGTTTCTCGCGGTCGAGGGCGGCACCGCGGCAGCATCCGCCCGGATTCGCGAACTGGTCGGAGAGCTCAGCGATCAGGTCAGCATGACCTTCCACCGCCGCTTCCCGTCGGGTGGCACGATCCATATCGAAGATATCCAGGATCAGGTCGAGCTCGCACTCATGCGCTCGGGTGAGCACAAGGTCGCACGCGACTACGTGCTGTATCGGGAGGAGCGCGCGCGCCTTCGCGCCGCCCGTCGCGCGGAAGAACCGGCAAACCCGGTCCCCGCCACGCACATCAATGTGCTCGGCAGCGACGGCGAGCGACGGCCGCTCGACCTCGCGCGTATCCGGCAGCTCGTTCTCGAGGCCTGCGACGGCCTGTCAGATGTCGACCCGGAGCGCGTGCTGCGGGAAGCCATGAACAACATGTACGACGGCATTTCCGAGCGCGACGTCGCCACCTCGCTGCAGATCACCGCACGCACGCTGGTGGAGGAAGAGCCGAACTATACGTTCGTCACCGCGCGCCTGCTCATGGACGACCTGCGTACCGAAGCACTGCGATTTCTGGGCGTGAACGCGAGCCATGGGTTCCATGCTACCCAGTCCGAAATGGGGTCGGTCTACGCAGCCGCGTTCAAGGCATTCGTGAGCCGCGGTATCGAGCTCGACCTGCTGGCGCCGCGGCTTGCGAGCTTCAATCTTGACCAGCTCGGCGCGGCGCTGAAGCCGGAGCGCGACCAGAACTTCACCTACCTTGGTCTGCAGACACTCTACGATCGCTACTTCATCCACAGCGACGAGGTGCGATTCGAATTGCCGCAGGTGTTCTTCATGCGCGTCTCCATGGGGCTTGCCATGGAAGAGGCCGATCCGAACGGCCGCGCGATCGAGTTTTACGACCTGCTGAGTTCGTTCGACTACATGGCGTCCACGCCGACGCTGTTCAACGCCGGCACGCAGCGACCGCAGCTGTCCTCCTGCTTCCTCACCACGGTGCCGGACGATCTCGAGAGCATCTATGGTGCAATCAAAGATAACGCCATGCTCTCGAAGTGGGCGGGTGGTCTCGGCAACGACTGGACGCCGGTGCGCGCACTTGGGTCCTATATCAAGGGTACCAACGGCAAATCCCAGGGCGTGGTCCCGTTCCTCAAGGTAGTGAATGACACCGCGGTGGCCGTGAATCAGGGCGGCAAGCGCAAGGGCGCGGTCTGCGCCTACCTCGAAACCTGGCACCTCGACATCGAAGAATTTCTCGAGCTGCGCAAGAACACCGGCGACGATCGCCGCCGCACGCATGACATGAACACGGCCAACTGGATCCCGGACCTGTTCATGAAGCGCGTCTTCGAAGATGGCGAATGGACGCTGTTCTCCCCGAGCGACGCCGCCGATCTGCATGATCTGTTCGGTCAGGCATTCGAGCGCCGCTACGCGGAATACGAAGAGCTCACACGCACCGGCGCGCTGCGACTCTTCAAGCGTGTCCGCGCCCAGGACCTCTGGCGCAAGATGCTGTCGATGCTGTTCGAAACCGGGCATCCGTGGATCACGTTCAAGGATCCGTGCAACCTGCGCTCGCCGCAGCAGCATGTCGGCGTCGTGCACTCCTCGAACCTCTGTACCGAGATCACACTCAACACGTCGCGCGACGAAGTGGCCGTGTGCAATCTTGGTTCGGTCAACCTGGCACAGCACCTGGTAGACGGTCAGCTCGACATGGCAAAACTCGAGCGCACGGTGCGCACCGCGGTGCGCATGCTCGATAACGTCATCGACATCAACTACTACTCGGTGCCCCAGGCGCGCACGTCCAACATGCGGCACCGCCCCGTTGGGCTTGGCATCATGGGTTTCCAGGATGCGCTCTATCAGCTGCGCCTTCCCTATGGCAGCGACGCGGCAGTGGAATTCGCCGACCGATCCATGGAAGCACTCAGCTACTTCGCCATCGACGCATCCTGCGCGCTTGCGAAAGAACGCGGCGCCTATCCGAGCTTCTCTGGCTCGCTCTGGAGCCGGGGCATACTGCCGATCGACTCCCTGCGCGCGCTGCGTCAGGAACGGGGCGAGCAGTATCTCGATGTCGATACCTCGACCTCGCTCGACTGGGACTCGCTGCGCAGCCGCGTGCAGATCAACGGCATGCGCAACTCCAACGTCATGGCAATCGCGCCGACCGCGACCATTGCCAATATCACCGGCGTGTCCCAGTCCATCGAGCCCACGTACCAGAACCTGTACGTGAAATCGAACCTGTCCGGGGAATTCACCGTGGTGAATCCCTTCATGGTGCGCGACCTTAAGCGCCTGGGTCTGTGGGACAAGGTGATGGTCAACGACCTCAAGTATTTCGACGGCAGCCTGCGCCAGATTCAGCGCGTGCCCGATGCGCTGAAGCAGCTCTATGCCACGGCATTCGAGGTGGAACCGCGCTGGCTTGTCGATGCAGCGAGCCGGCGCCAGAAGTGGATCGATCAGGCGCAGTCGCTCAACCTCTACATCGCCGGTGCCTCGGGCAAGAAGCTCGATGTCACCTACCGCATGGCATGGCTGCGCGGTCTCAAGACCACGTACTATCTGCGGGCGTTGGGTGCTACGAGCGCTGAGAAATCAACGGTGGAAGGCAGCCGGCTGAATGCGGTCACGGCGGGCCTGCCGGCAGCCGCCGCCGCTCCGAGCCGCACACCACAAGAAGACTTTGTCGGCAGCGAGGCTGCGGCTGTGCCGCTCGCCTGCTCTATCGATGATCCGGATTGCGAGGCCTGCCAGTAGTGCGCGGCAGGACCACGAGGAGTCAAGCATGCTGAATTGGGATGATTACGAAGAAGACGTGCCGCAGGCTCTGCCGCCGGCATTCGCGGCGACGCCGGTGATTCGGCTCGAGGAACCGCTGCGTGCCACGGCAATGATCGAACCGGTTGCAGCCGCGCCGGTTACTGTCGCGCCG
>DMUF01000068.1:26108-28951 GCA_003476445.1 Gammaproteobacteria bacterium
TCGCGGAAGACACCGTGGCGGACGCGGCGCCGGCGGCCAACGAAGCGCCGGAGGTTTACCAGCGCGTCACCGTTGATCGCAAGCGCATGATCAATTGCCGCGCGGATCTCAATCAGCTCGTCCCGTTCAAGTACGACTGGGCGTGGCAGAAGTATCTCGACGGCTGCGCGAACCACTGGATGCCGCAAGAGGTCAACATGACCGCGGACATCGCGCTGTGGAAATCAGAGGGCGGTCTCACAGATGACGAGCGTGTCATCGTGAAGCGCAGCCTCGGTTTCTTTTCAACGGCGGACTCGCTGGTCGCAAACAACCTGGTGCTGGCTATCTACCGGCTCATCACGAACCCGGAATGCCGCCAGTACCTGCTGCGTCAGGCTTTCGAAGAGGCCATTCACACGCACGCCTACCAGTACGTAATCGAATCCCTCGGCATGGATGAAGGCGAGATCTTCAACATGTACCACGAGATCCCGGCAGTTGCGCGCAAGGCATCCTGGGCGCTGCGCTATACGCGGGCAGTCAGTGACCCGACCTTCAACACCGGCACGCCGGACACAGATCGGGCGCTGCTCACCAACCTGATCGCCTACTACTGCGTGCTCGAGGGCATCTTCTTCTATTGCGGTTTCACGCAGATTCTGTCGATGGGTCGTCGCAACAAGATGACGGGCACGTCGGAGCAGTTCCAATACATCCTGCGCGACGAGTCGATGCACGTGAATTTCGGCATCGACGTGATCAATCAGATCAAGCTCGAAAACCCGCAGCTGTGGGACGAGGCAACCCAGCAGCTTGCGCGGCAGATGATTCTCGAAGGCACCGAGCTCGAGATCGAGTATGCGCGTGACACCATGCCGCGTGGCGTGCTCGGCATGAACGCGAACATGATGGCGGAATATCTGCAGTTCATCGCGAATCGTCGGTTGGCCCAGATCGGTCTTGCTGAGCAGTTCCCGGGCGCGAAAAATCCGTTCCCCTGGATGTCGGAGATCATGGATCTGAAGAAGGAGAAAAACTTCTTCGAGACACGCGTCACCGAGTACCAGACGGGCGGCGCTCTGACCTGGGATTGATGGCGTGCCCGGGCGGCGGCGCAATCAGAGCCTGACCTCATGACCGCGCTGCGCTGCCTGATCCTCTGCAGCCTGCTGTTTCTGGCAGCGGCTGCGGCGGCGAACCCGACGCGAACCGCACTCACGGTGCCGGGGCTGGAAGCGCCAGCGCGCATTCTGGTGGATCGCTGGGGCGTGCCTCACATCTACGCCGGCACGCACTACGACGCTTTTTTCGTGCAGGGCTTCAACGCCGCGCGCGACCGCCTGTGGCAGATCGACACCTGGCGCCGACGCGGCCTTGGGCGACTCGCAGAAGTGTTCGGTCCGGCCTATATCGAGCAGGACCAGGCGGCACGCCTGATGCTCTATCGCGGCGACATGTATCCGGAATGGCTCGCCTACGGGGCTGACGCCAAGGTAATCGCTGAGGCCTTCACGGCTGGTATCAACGCCTACATCGATCTGATCGACGCGGAGCCCGATCGTCTGCCGCCGGAATTCACGCTGCTCGACTATCGACCCGCGCGCTGGCAACCCGAGGATGTCGTACGCATTCGCAGTCATGGCCTGTGGCGCAACGTCACTGCGGAAGTACAGCGCGCCCGCATCGCCTGCGAGCACGGGTTGCCCGCCGCCGCGGCGTGGAAGGTGCTGGAACCCGCCTGGCAAACACGGATCCCCGAGGGGCTTGATCCCTGCACGATTCCGGACGATGTGCTCGATCTCTACCTGCTGGCAAAGGCACCCGTTCGATTCAACGAGCTACGCGTGCCTGAGCTTGTCAACTCCGCCGCCGGTGCCAGCGCGGTTCGCGACCCTGAACACCGCGCGGCGCTGATTGCCGACGCGCGAGCGCGCGACCTCGACCGCAGCCTTGGCAGCAACAACTGGGTCGTTGCGCCCAGTCGTACGGGGACCGGTCGGGCACTCATCGCCAACGATCCGCATCGAGCACATGACGTACCTTCGCTGCGCTATGTCGCGCACCTGATCGCACCTGGTCTCAACGTGATTGGCGCTGGAGAACCCGGGCTGCCAGGTATCTCGATCGGACACAACGGCACCATCGCCTTCGGGCTCACCATCTTCGGCATCGACCAGGAAGACCTGTTTGTCTACGAAAAGACCCGCAACGGCTACCAGTATCAGGGACGGGTAGAACCCTTCACCGAGATCGTGGAATCCATTCCGGTGCGTGGCGCAGCGCCGCGAGAGGTTCGTTTGCGCTTCACACGGCACGGACCCGTGTTGAAAGAGGACCGTCACCGCGCCTTCGCGCTCGCCGCCGCCTGGCTCGAGCCCGGCATGGCACCGTACTTCGGCAGCGTGGACTACATGCGGGCAACAGACTGGCGCACGTTCAAAAGCGCGCTGAACCGCTGGGGGGCACCAGCAGAGAATCAGGTCTACGCCGACATACACGGCAATATCGGCTACAAGCCGGCGGGGCGCTTTCCGCGTCGCACCCACTGGGATGGCCTGCTGCCCGTTCCGGGCGACGGGCGCTATGAATGGCAAGGTCATTTCGACATGGACGCGCTGCCTGTCGAGTTCAATCCGACGCGGGGCTTTACGGGCACCGCAAACAGCATGAATCTGCCGCCGGGCTTTCCCATCAATGAGCGCCGTGTCGGTTTCGAGTGGGCAGCTCCGTGGCGCTATCAACGCCTCTGGGAGGCGCTCGAGGCGCCTGCAGCGCACGGTGTCGAGCAGGCGCTCGCGCTACAGCGTGATTACCTCTCGACCGCGGCGCGCGCAGCTGTCGCGGCGTTGGCAAGTGATCCG
>DMUF01000068.1:29322-34429 GCA_003476445.1 Gammaproteobacteria bacterium
GGCGACTAACGCGGCCGAGCCTGACGTGACAGTGGCTGACGCGGCGCTCGAACTCCTGACAAGCTGGGATTTTCGGATGACCGCCGACTCGGCCGCGGCACTGCTGTTTGCGCAGTGGTTTCACCGCGACCTGCCCGCCGCGTTCGCTGAAGCGGTCGTTCCAGGCGCCGGGGCGGCTCTTGCGCCTCTCGATACCCTGACGCTCGTGCAGATGCTCTCTGAACCGAGGTTTGCGCCCGCTGCGCGCCGCGCGCTCATCACAAGCTGGGAAACGCTGGTGGCTGCGCACGGTGAAGATCCGTCCACATGGCGCTGGGGCTCGGTGCATCGCATCCGCTTCCGGCACCCGCTGCTTGATCACGCACCCCCCGATCTCGCAGAGCGCCTGCGTTATCCGGACTATCCGCGCGGCGGCACCGCGGACACGCTCAACAGCACAGGTTTCGACGAGCGTTCCTTCGACGTGGTAAGTGGCGCTTCCTTCCGAATGGTCGTGGATGTGGGCAACTGGGATGCCGCGCGCATGACCAATGCTCCGGGTCAGTCCGGTGATCCGCGCTCGCCGTTCTACGCCAATCTTTTGCAGGGCTGGGCGGAGGAGAAGAGTTTTCCGATGCTCTACTCGGACTCTGCCGTTGCTGAACACGTCGTGGAGGAAATTCTGCTGACGCCCGCGGACGCAACGCCTGCGCCGCGCTGAGCAAACGAGCAGCCCGGCGGCGAGCGCAGAAGTCAGACGCGTCGACGTTTTTCGATAGTGCGCAGCAGTTCGACCGCCAGCACGCGGTCTTCCTGACACAACCGGAAGTAAAGCTTGAGCAGAAGATCCGCGTCGCGGTCGACAGGCACCGGCCGAGGCAGGGCGTTCGGGTCGGTTTCTGCCGCATTTTCAAGCAGAGCGGTAATCGGAACACCCAACGCTTCTGCAATGCGCTGCAGCGCCACGGCAGACGGCGTCTGAATATCGCGCTCGATGCGCGACAGGTTACTCGCGTCGAGTTGGGCTCGGTGAGCGATCTCTTCGAGCGTGGCGCACATCGCGAGACGGCGCTCCCTGATTGTTCGTCCGAGAGTCATCCACGCATTCTCGCCTCGGAATTTGCGGCAGGGAAAGACCGATCCGCAATCCCCGGCGATCCATTGGCGCACACGCGTTTTTGTTATAGTCGATTTAAGGTTTTGACCCTCTTCGTGGAGCGAACGCAAGTTCACGGCGAACGGGCTTCGAGACACCAGACATTCGGCAGTTCGCGGGCCGCGTAACGAAACCGCGCGGCCGCGTCATGAGGGACGCCGTCAATGCTCTGACGGATATCCGCGTTGGCATAGCCCCAAAGATGATAGGCATGCTCCATGAACCCGGCGCCGACAACAGCGGCGCAATCCACCTGGTGCACCTTGTGGTGCACGATGGCGGGTCGGGCGCAGCCGAAAGTACCAAGGCGTTCCACGCGCGCCTTGGTCAGCACCGCTGTCTGCAGCGCCTTGTCACCCGCGTGGTGATAGACCGTTACCGAACGACCAAGCTCATGCAGCATGCCGAGCGGCGCGCTGCGTTCCAGGGCGTTATCGTCGACATCTGCCGCGCAAAGGAAGATGTGTTCAAAGAGCCTGGGCAACGAGGAGCCGGGAGTGAAGGCGACCAATCGCTCCAACGCCGCCTCGAGTACATGAACACCCATCGAATGACAGAGCAGATGCACGCGCTGTCCGCAGGGTGGCAGCGGGTTTCCCTCCGGGTCGGTCAACACATCCAGAAAATCCCGCAGCTTCAGAAGCCCTCGCGCGAGCGCATACCCGGAAGCGTGCGCTTCGGTGCGATCTGACCGATAGGATACGAATGGCAATGCCACGCCATCCGACGGCCAACTGAACAAGACCACTCGCACCGCGCGGGAATGATTTCGCAACGGATTCGCGTTCAGCGACACTTCAAGCGCTGCAGCCGAAGCAACCGCGTCGACCCAGGAGACGTTGAAGCCGTGAACCAGCACTACGACATCCGCCGCTGCCGCCATTTCAGCATGAAGCGCGGCGAAAAAACTGCGCGAGCCAAACCGGGTACCCGGTTGCACGGAATCCGGCAGGCCGGGATCAAGCGTTTCGGCGAACGCGCTCAAACTGCGCGGACGGCTCGCGATACGCTGAAAGTAACGCGCGAGCCCCTCGCCATCGCCCGGCAGCCCATCGACGCGAAGATTGAGCAGGCGATCGATTTCACCCGAATCTGCGGCGAGGGTGAGCGTGCCAAAACGCAGATTCTCGACGCCCTGATGGCTGAACCCAGCACCGTAGCCCCGCGGATTGAGGGCGTCGCGACCGTTGTGCGCGCGATTGGTGGCGTAGAAGAGCCGGACGAGCTTATCCATTCACTCAAACTCGATCATCAATACCAAACCTCGCAGGACATCACCGGATTACGCTGGAATTCACTGGGCGAACGGCACACCTAGCACGACTCCCCACCCGCATGATCACCTTTCAGCGCGCGCTGCCCCATCGGTGGCGAGCCCGAAAGCGTGTCAGTAAACTCCGCCGCTTTGTGTCGGACATCGACCATGACCAGTCTTCGTGACGCGAGCCCCATGAGCTCGCAAACCAATCCACACCCAACGCCACGCGCGGTCTCGTTTGCCACGTCGGGGCGCACGCTGACCGGTCTGCGCTGGGGCTCCGAGGGTGGCATTCCCACGTTTGGGCTGCATGGCTGGCTCGACAACGCCAACACCTTCAACCGGCTCGCGCCGCTGCTTCCCGGGCTTGATCTCGTTGCGCTTGATTTTGCCGGACACGGCTACTCGGACCATCTGCCCGCCGGTACTCACTACCACGGTCTGTTCGATATCCAGGACATCCTCGCCGTCGCCAACGCGCTGGGCTGGGATCGGTTCGGACTGCTGGGTCATTCCATGGGCGCTGGCATCGCGAGCGAGCTTGCGGGACTGTTTCCCGAGCGCGTGCGCTGGGCCGTCATGATCGACGGCTTCGTCGCCACCGGCGGCGCGACGGTAAAGGAGCGAATCGACGCGAATCGCGAGGCCGTGCTGCAGATGCTCACGCGGGCCGACCGCACACCGCCGGTGTATGCGGATCTCGAATCCATGGTCAAGCGTGTGACTGAGGCGACCGATCAGTCAGCCGCGGCTGCACGCGAACTGGTACTGCGCGGACACAAGCAGGTGCCCGGTGGCTTCACCTGGCGCGCCGATCCGCGCATCCGCTTCCAAACGCCGCTGCGTCTGCCCACGGAACAGATCGATGAGCTCATGGATCGGTCAACGGCTCCCGCGCTTCTGATCGTCGCGCATGAGGGTGATCGCTGGTATCGGTCAGAGGTCGAGGCACGACAGGCCCGCCATCGCCATCTGACCGTGGTGGAAATGGCCGGCCCGCATCACATTCATCTGGAGCCCGAGCACTGCGCCACGGTTGCGAGTCACGTGCGCCGGTTCCTCGATCAGCACAGCGACCAGGGCTGAAACCCCCGCGTCAACCGCAGAGGAACCCAACCCGGCGACTAGCTCTGCCGCGTTGCCGGCAAATCGCAGTAGGTGCTCGCCGCGAACAACGCGGTGTATTGATTGAGAATACGCATGCCCTCATGCGGCTTCACGGCGCCCGCTTCAATGCGCGCCTTGACCAGATCAGACATGCGGCGATCGAGATCGTTGGTGAAATACTGCACGTCGGCAAGCATGTCACCCACACGAATGCCCGGCAGCGTTTCCTCGATCCAGAAGTTACCGGGTTCGTCGGCGCTTGCGTAGACATGTACCTCGGCTACGCGCCCGAGCAGATTGTGCGCATCGCCCAGAATTTCCTGATACGCGCCGACGAGAAAAAAACCGAGATAGTAGGCGGGGCCTGGAGCGTAGGCATGGAGCGGCAGCCAGTCGGCCGTGCCCCCGCTCACGACATAGCGCCCGATCTTGCCATCCGAATCGCAGGTGAGGTCGACCACCTGAGCGCGTCGCTCTGGTCTTTCGACAAGCCCGTCCAAGGGCATGATCGGAAAGAGCTGACCGATGGCCCAGTGATCCAGCACGGACTGGAACACCGAGAAATCGCAAAGATAGACGTCGGTCAGACGTGCCTCCAGCTCGAGCTGTTCCGGCGGCGGAGGATTCAGCGCAGAGCGCCGAATGCCTTCGAGCGCGATGCGGCAGGTGTTCCAGTAGAGGACATCAACCGCGGCCAGCGCGCCGAGCGAAAGATACCCGAGCCGCAGCAGCGACAACGCATCCTCGCGCGCCTCGGCAGCGTCGTGGTAAGCCTCACGAAACTGATCCAGCTCGCGCGCGGCTTCAGCATCAGCCACCGCCTGTTGCAGCCGGCGTACCACCGGCTCGTCCAAAGACGGATCGTGGCCCGGCCTTTCGTCCAACGCCGAAACCGGTGCGTCCGGCCTGTGGACGCCGAGTACCGGGACAACCAGCACCGAGTGATGGGCAGTCAGTGCGCGACCGCTTTCCGAAAGCAGCACGGGGGCAGGAACATCGCGCGCCGCACAGATTTCCTGAACCGTGTAGACCACCGCGTTGGCGTACTCCGCGAGCCCGTAGGCGATTGCGGAATCAGCGCTGCCATAGTCGCCGCCATAGTTGACGCCAAGACCGCCGCCCACATCCAGATAGCGGATCGGCAATCCGCGCTGGCGCAGATCAGCGTAGATCTGAGCCATCTCGCGCACCGCGCTTCGGAGCGCGTTGATGTCTGCGATCTGGCTGCCGAGGTGAAAATGCAGCAGCTCGAGACTCGGCCTTGCGTCGCGCTGTTCGAGATCGCTGACCAGGCGTAAGAGCTCCGGCGCGGTAAGACCGAACTTGGAACGCGATCCGCCGGACTCAAACCAGCGCCCGGCTCCGCGCGTCGACAGCTTGATCCGGACACCCAGTCGCGCCTGCATGCCGCGCGCGTCGGCAAGCGCCTGCAGTTCCTCATACTCCGAGTACTTCTCGATCACGGGCAGCACGGCCTGCCCGAGCGTCTGCGCCGACAGCATGAGGGAGAGCATGGCGGCGTCTTTCACGCCATTGCAGATCAGCAGGCGATCGGTTCCGACGAGCGGCAGCGCGGCTACCAGTTCAGGCTTCGAGCCGCATTCGAG
>DMUF01000215.1:0-7837 GCA_003476445.1 Gammaproteobacteria bacterium
TGCACATTTATATTCTTTATGTTATTGACATTAATGCGTGCATAGAGCACTTTAACTGCTCTGAAGTCACTTAAATAGGCGAGTCGATCATGAACCGATTAATCCTGAGCGTTACGCTATCCGCCCTGCCCGCGCTGGCTTTCGCCGTTCCGCCCAGCGTTCCAGAGCCCGAATTCGCGGGGCTTGGTCTGCTGGCTCTGGGCGTCACCCTCGCGGTAATCCTCCGCAAGCGCAATCGCTGACCCACGCGGAACGACTACCGCAACCCAACGACGTCGCCGACGCGGACAACGCCGCCGGTCGCGACAGTGCCATAGACTCCCAGGTTCTGCGCCGCATCGGCCACGATCGTGCGCAGCACCGAGGGGTCACTCGTCAGCCCGGGCTGAGCCCGCGTGGTCATACCGCAGCGCGGCGCAGGCGCAACGCAGCCGATTTCCACATCGCCCAGCACTACCGTTTTCCCCACCCAGTCCAGTTCAACGAGACCCTGCGCGCCCGGACCCGGGTCGATCACCAGATTCGGTCGGAAGCGGCGCGCGTCCCACTGCGCGCCCGGATTGCGCGCTGCCATTGCCGCCAGCGACGCCGTGGTCAACAGGTGCAACGGAAAAGCGTCGAAGTAGTCCCCCGGCATCGAGGTGTACTGGGAGAGTTCGGGGGCGAAGATAGAAAAGTCGGGCATCGGCTCATCCGGAAGGCGCTGGAAGATTTCTGCCATTTCCGCACCCATATCGGGCGGCGCCATAGGCCGGCGTCGGTAATGAGCCAGGTTGGTGGCCGGTTGTACGGGCCAGAGCGATATCGGACGTTCCAAGAGTTCGGACAGTTTCTGACC
Organism: Gammaproteobacteria bacterium; assembly: GCA_003476445.1. Lineage (GTDB taxonomy): Bacteria > Pseudomonadota > Gammaproteobacteria > Pseudomonadales > Azotimanducaceae > UBA7803. The sequence continues at coordinate 839 of DMUF01000215.1, forward strand.
GAGCGCCGGATCATCCGTTGCCGTGGCAGAGCCATCCGGCAACGTGATGTCGACCGGTGGCAGCGCATCGGCACCCACCGTTCCGCGATAGCGCGCAACGCACTGCATAAGCAGCGGCATTTTCTTCGCGCCCTGAATTTCACCCGCGCTGTCGTTGCGCGTAGCCCAGTGCCGATCCCCAACGAGACCGCCCGCGGTCAGTTGTGCCGCAGTTAAAGACTCGCCGCCCATCGACTTGACCGGAAAACGCCAGATTTCTCGCACGGTCCCTACGATCTGCATACCCTCTCTCCCGTCCACTCGCTGATCACAATCGGTACTTTAGAGAAACGTGAGCCCCGCAAACTCGCCCTGGCTGCGCCAGGAGCGCAGGACATCAAAGAATGCCACCGGGCCCGCAGCATACTGGTTTGCGTACAGCCCGTGCCCCTTCTCCGGTACGCCCTCATTGTTGTAGTAGCCGGGCGTACAGTCGGCCAGGAATTTGCTGGCACCGCTCTGGCTCGCGCGAACAGTTTCGCACCAGGCTGCTTCGCTCGCGGCAGTCGGCTCGACCGCCCGCGCCTGACGCGCCTGCGCCGCACCCACGATGTGAGTAATGTGCTGTGCCTGCTCATCCAGCATGTGGGGAAAATTCACGGTGAGCGTGCCTTGGGTCAACCCCATGAAGAAGCAGTTCGGGAAGTCATGACTCATGACGCCGTGCAGCGTCCGAACGTCCTCAGCCCACTTGCCAGACAGCCGAGTGCCCCGCCGCCCAACCACATCAAACCCGGATCGGCGCGTATAGCCGGTGCCTACCTCGAAGCCGGTTGCGAAGATGAGGCAGTCGACTTCGTACTCCTCGCCATCCACGATGACACCACGCTCCGTGATCTCATCCACGCCGCGCCCGTTGGTATCGACGAGCCTGACATTGGGCCGGTTGAACGTGGGCAGATACTCGTCGCTGAAGCATGGACGTTTGCAGAACTGCCGATACCAGGGCTTGAGTGCCTGAGCAGTCGCCGGGTCCGCGACGATGCTGTCAACCCGCGCCCGAACCTGGTTCATCTTGGCGAAGTCCGCCAGCTCGATTGCCGAGGCGAGCTCCGCCTGCGAGGTGCCGGCAAAGGCATCCTCACCAAGACCGAGCATGACGTTGCGGATAATGTCCGTCCAACCGTCGGCTACCAGATCCTCTTCCTGGTACCCACCCTCCACCAGCACATTGAAATTCTCCATGCGGCGCTTCTGCCAGCCCGTCGGCAGACTGCCGGCCCAGACCGGGTCGGTGTCGCGATTGTTGCGCACATCCACCGAGGACGGCGTGCGCTGGAAAACATACAGCTGCTGCGCGTGCTGGCCGAGGTAAGGAATACACTGCACCGCGGTGGCACCCGTACCAATGATGCCGACACGCTTGTCAGCAAGCCCGGTAAGTCCACCGGCCGAACTGCCGCCCGTGTAGCCGTAGTCCCAGCGGCTCGTGTGGAAGGTGTGTCCACGAAACCGGGCGATGCCAGGAATACCCGGCAGCTTGGGGCGATTCAGCGGGCCGTTGGACATGATCACGTACCGAGCACGCATGTGATCACCACGCTGTGTTTCGATAACCCACTGCTGTGACGCGTCGTCCCACGTGATCGCGGTGATCTCGGTCTGCAGACAAGCATCGCGATACAGGTCGAACTTTTCGCCGATCGCCCGGCAGTGCGCGAGAATCTCCGGGGCCCGCGTGTACTTTTCGCGCGGTATAAATCCTGTTTCCTCGAGCAGGGGCAGATAGATGTAGCTTTCCACGTCGCATTGCGCGCCGGGATACCGATTCCAATACCAGGTGCCACCGAAATCCCCGGCTTTATCGATGATGCGGATGCGCTCAACACCGGCCTGTCGCAGGCGCGCGCCCGCCAGCAGCCCGCCAAAACCGCCGCCGATAATCACCACGTCCATCACATCGCGAAGAGGTTCCCGTTCGAATCCCGGCGCGACATAGGGATCATCGAGGTAATGGCTGAAATCGCCTTTGGCCTCCTGGTATTGCTCGTTGTGATCCGCGCGCAGTCGCTTGTCACGCTCGAGACGATATTTTTGGCGCAATGCCACGGGATCAAAGTTGTGATCAATGGATGCGTTCATTACTCCCCCTCCAAAATAGCCTCTGGTGCATGGAACCATAACTTGGACGTCGACGACAAAAGTCCGGAACGCCCAATCAGGTAACGCCCGATAGTCGCCGTTTCATGCCATGATGGGGTTGGCTGGAACCCGGGGGATGGGAAATGACGGCTGAACAATCTGAAACCGAACGAACGCCACTCGATTGGAACACACTGACAGCGACCCTCGAGCGGCGCGGACACGTGGCCACTTCCTGGAATGAGATCGAGCCAGCCAAGCTGCCCAACGGTGTACTGGCCTCGATGTACCGCGTCGGTCTGCCCGATCAACCCGGCGCACCAACGATATTCAAGGTCTACTTTCCGCCTGACTGCCACATCGAAGCGCACACCCACGACTGCGACTACAGCGAAATCATCCTAGAGGGGTCGCAGAAGGTTGGAAGTCAGTGGCACTACCCCGGCGACATACGCATCGGGCTCGCGCATCGGGGTTATGGCCCGCTTGTCGCAGGGCCGGAGGGGGCCACCGTCCTGTTCGTCTTCGCTGATGGCCGGTGGCCCGCGATCACGATTGGTAAGAATGACGGCAGCACCCTGAACGTCGACACGCTCGAGCGCCACTTCGCCGCGCGCTGACAGGTCGATAGCGGGCAGTTAGTATCCGAGGGCGGCGCCGGATACCGATCCGGGCGCTGTGCGGTGGCACGCGGGGGAGCCAACACGATATGTTCAAGGTCTTCGCATTTTTGAAGCGCAATGCGCGGCTGACGCACGACGAGTATCGCGCAGCCCACGTGGGCTATCACTGCGGAACGTCGCGCCGGCTGCGCGGCATTCGCGGTTATACGGTCAATGTATGGGCCAACGAACCGCTTCGACCGCGGCTCGGCGCCCTGGCGGAAGACATCATCCGGCACGAACCGGCGGGATTTCTCGATCTTTGGGACGGCTTTCCCAGCGTGATCTTCGACAGCTACCAGGCCTGGATCACGGCGCAGCAGGCGGAGCCGACCCGCGCAATGGAAGGCGGCCTCTCCATCGATCCTGACTGGACCTACAGCCACGGCTGTCATGTCTTCGACGGGCTGCCAGACCGCCCCGGCGAATTCCGTTCCTATCACCTGCGCATGAACGAGCACATCGTGTTGCCGGTCGAGCGACCGGAGCGCAAGCTCACCAAACTCGTGCTGTTCTTCAAGCGCAAGGCGAACCTGCGCGAATTCGACTTCGAGCGACAGGTGCTCACCGCTTATGCGCCGACGCTTGCGCGCCTGCCCGGTCTGCACGGGTGTCTGCTCAACTTCCGCGACCCGGACCAGGAAGCGGCTTTCCGCGGCTATTACCCCGACACCGCCTGGTGGAGCTCCGCCGAAGGGTACGCCATGCGGCGCCAGTTCTGCTCGATGTGGGATGGTGCGTTCGAGCTCCTCTTTGATTCCGTGGACGCCTTTGTCGCCGCGCGCGGTCGTGCCGAAATGCACGTGTCCCTCGGCGCGCTGGAGCGAGAGCTGTTTGATGCCAACTGGTACGTCGAGGTAGACGAGAACATCATCGTCATGCCGAACCGCGACCCGGCCCCCGCCTTTTACTACCGCTGAGGACGAGCCATGCTGAAAGTATTCGGGTTCGTTCGCCGTGGTGACGCGCTGACGCACGATGAGTACCGCGCAGCGCATGTTGGTTACCACAATTCGTTCGGCCGCCGCCTGAACAATATCCGCGGCTATGTGCTGAACGTCCGCGCGAACGCGTCGATCGAATCCACGCTGGGGCCGCTCGCGACGCGCATCACGCGAAACGAACCTGCGGCGTTCGATGATCTCTGGAGCGGCTGGGGCCAGCTGCTGTTCGACTCGCTCGAGCACTATCTCTCGGCCAAGACACCGGCCCGTGACAAGCCGGGCCCGAACGGACTGGAGGACGATGCGCGCGTTGCTTCCGTGGGTGGCGACGGTCCCTGGCTTTATCGCGGTTCACCGTTCCAGTTCATGGTGACAGAGCATGTGGCCGTGCCGGTACGCCGACCAGAGCGCAAGATTTTCAAACTCACGCAGTTCACGAAGCGCCGAGCCGATCTTCCGGAGGAGCTGTTCAAATCCTATGTGAGCGGACGGTACGCGACACGGCTCACCGAGCTTTCGGGGCTGCGCGGTCTGATCATGAACTTTCGCACGCCGCTCGATGTCATGAGCCGTTTCTTCGAGCCCGAGTCCGACGGATTCACAACCACGGGCATCGCGGAGCGCGAGCACTTCTATCAGGCCTGGGACTGCATCACTGAGCTGTGGTTCGATCGTGCGCCGCAGTACGTCGCGGCCCGGGCCCAGGCGCCGCTCGCCGAGCAGCTCGATACGCTGGAAGAGGAGCTCTTCGCGGCCGCGTGGTATCGGGAAGTGGACGAAACCGTCGTGGTGAATCCGAACCGCAGCCCGGCCCCCGCGTTCTATTTCCGATGAACATCGGGCCGTGAGCAACCACCCGCAACCCTTCGATTGACCTGCAGCAGGAGTCGCCTCCCATGGCCGCGCATCCCGATTATCTTGACGTCGACATTCCCGGCCTTGATGCCCAGTACATCGGCGGCGCTTGGCGGCGCGGAAACGGCGCGCTCATCGACGTGGTGTCCCCGACCACCGAAGAAGTGATTGCGCGCGTTGCGGAACCCACCTTCACTGATGCGGACGCGGCAGTTGCAGCCGCCCGTCGGGCGTTTGACCTCGGGCCCTGGCCCGCACTGTCTGCGCTCGAGCGTATTGCCGCGTGTACCCGCCTGTGTGACGCGCTCGAACGGCGCCTCGATGCCATGAACCGCGCCTGGGCCTTCGAATCCGGCGCGACCATCGCCCACGGCGAGATGATCAACAGCGGCGCCGGTGTTTCGATCTGGCGCAGCGCGCTCGCGAACGCGAGCCGTATCATCTACGAAGAGGATCGCGGTGATGTTCTGATCGTCCGCGAGCCGATCGGCACCGTACTCGGCATCATGACCTACAACGGTCCGATCGTGCTGATGGGCATGAAGATCATCCCCGCCCTGCTCGCAGGTTGCACTGTGATCGTGAAGCACGCGCCGGAGTCACCGCTGACGTCGCGCCTGATTGCCGAAGCGGTGCGCGAGGCCGCGTTGCCGGAAGGCGTGGTGAGTGTGCTCGCAGCGGGCACCGCCGTGACCCAACATCTGGTGGGGCACGCCGGTATCGACATGGTGGCATTGACCGGCGGCACCGCAATCGGTGTCGATGTCGTGAAGCGCACCGCCGATCGGCTGGCGCGTACCGCGCTCGAGCTCGGGGGGAAATCGCCGGCCATCATCACCGATGACGTCAACATGGATGAGGTGATGGCAACCCTTGGCGCAGGTTCCACGGGGTTCATGGGGCAAGTGTGCGTGAATCTGTCACGCGTGCTGGCGCCCCGATCACGCTATGACGAAGTCGTCGACGCCATGGCGACGCACTACCGCGCACTGCGCATTGGCGACCCCTTCGACCCTGCGATCGACCGCGGTCCGCTAGCCGTTGAGCGGGCACGCGACCGAGTCGAAATGCATGTACGCATCGCCCGTGAAGAAGGCGCGCGCGTGGTCTGCGGTGGCCGGCGTCCCGCACACCTCAATCGCGGCTGGTTCTACGAACCCACCCTGCTTGCCGACGCGCACAACGGCATGCGCGTTGCGCAGGAAGAAATCTTCGGTCCGGTGACCGCCGTGATCCCCTACGACACGCTCGATGAGGCCGTCGCGATCGCCAATGATTCGCCTTTCGGGCTCGCGTGTTCCGTGTACGCAAAGGACGTGGGCCGCGCACACGCGATCGCGCGTCGTATTCGAGCCGGCAGCGTGGCCATCAATCAGGCGGGCGTTTCATTGACTGAACCCTTTGGGGGCTACAAACAGAGCGGCTGGGGCAAGGAATGCGGTATCGAGGGCATCGGGGAATTCCTGCAGATCAAACAGATCGTCAAAGGCAGCGGCTATCTGTCCGGGACATCGCAGTGAGCAGACCTCAGGTACAGATGGTTCCGAGAACAGGCGCACCGAGGTGACGAACTATCCATCCCCCGTCTACGGCTGGTACGTCACCTTCGTGCTGCTGCTCGGGTTCACGTTTTCGTTCGTTGACCGACAGGTCCTCAACCTGTTGGTGGAACCGATCCGCCAGGACCTCAACGTCTCCGATACCCAGATCAGCTTCCTGCAAGGCTTCGCGTTCGCCATCACCTATGTGCTCGCCAGCGTGCCGATCGGACGCATGGTCGACCGGCTGAATCGAGTGCGCATCATGATCTGGGGTGTACTCGCGTGGAGCGCGACAACCATCGCCTGCGGACTGTCACGCAACTACTGGCAGCTGCTGATCGCGCGCAGCGGGGTTGGCGCAGGAGAGGCGACACTAAGCCCGGCAGCCTGGTCGGTACTCGCGGATTACTTTCCGCCCGATCGTTTGTCACGCCCCATCAGCGTCTATTTGATGGGCCCTTACATCGGTGCCGGCATCGCCATGATCGCGGGAGCGGAGGTACTCGATTTCACCCGCGAGGTATCCTCGATTGAAGTACCGCTGCTGGGTGCGCTGGCGCCCTGGCAACTCACGTTCATCGCCGTGGGACTACCCGGAATTCTCGTTGCCGCGCTGATCGCAACCATTCGCGAACCCGTCAGAACGGGGCGCAAAGAGGTAGATCTCGTCGTTCCCTCCTGGGGCGAGGTCTGGGCTCAGGTGCGCGCAAACAAGCGCGTCTACATCGCGTTGCACCTGGGGGTTCCGTTCATCGTGGTCATGCTCTACGGGTTGCAGAGCTGGACGCCCACCATCATGGTGCGGGTGTATGAGTGGGATCTGGCAGACGCCGGGCGCGCCTACGGGGTAATCGCGCTGGTCACCGGCTCCGCAGG
>DMUF01000215.1:8173-11786 GCA_003476445.1 Gammaproteobacteria bacterium
GCCATGCTCGGGGCTGCATCGGCGACGCTCTTCCTCGCGGCGATCCCGTTGCAAAGCACTGCCATCGGCGCGCTGATCTGCGTTGGCGGCGCAAGCTTCAGCGTCACGCTTCCGCTCGCGCTCATCACTTCCGCCATGCAGCTGGTCACGCCGAACGAGATGCGCGGCGTGATCAACGGTGCCTACGTCGTCACCACCAACGTCATCGGGCTCGCGCTCGGGCCCACCCTCGTCGCTGCCTGCACCGATTACGTGTTTGCGGATCCGCTCGCGGTTGCACGCTCGCTTGGCGTTGTATCTCTTGTTGTAGGTCCGATTGCCGTTGGGCTGCTCTACTCTGGGGTTGCCGCCTATCGTCGCCTGCCGGTCACGGCGCGCTGACTACGGGTAGACGCGCCGCAAACTCGGAGCGTTTGTTTACACGTCCCACCCCGGCAACCCGGCGTCGGGCTGCACGCCAAAACTGTTCAGCGCCATCGAGACGAGGTTGTACTGGCCGACGGTAAAGACCAGATCCATCATCTGCTCGCGGGTAAGACGCGCGGCTAATGCGTTCCAGGTGTCATCGCTGATATGCGCATCGGCATGCAGCTCATCGGTGGCGGTCAAAAGCAGCCGGTCCAGATCGGATAAACCCGGCGTGGAGGGACCTGTCTTGCAGGACCGAATTTCTGCGTCGGTCATTCCGCCCTCGCGCGCGATCAGCACATGCTGCCCCCACTCATAGCCCGACTGACACAGATAGCCAATGCGCAGGATGACGAGTTCCCGTTCGCGGACGGGCAGCGTGGACTTGCCGAGAATGTGATTGCCGAACACGAGCCAGCGCTTGGCAAGGTCGGGATGATTGCAGAGCGTCTTGAAGATGTTGAACGTGCGCCCCTGCTTGACGAACGGCGCCATGATTTCCTGCGCTGCCGCATTCCACTGATCCGGCTCGAGCGCCGGGATACGTGGTTCACTGAGTCGCATGGCTTTCCCCTTTATGTCGATGATGCGTCCGCGGCTGACTATAGCCCCGACGCCCACGAGCGACCACAGAGAGCGGCTGAGCGTGCAATTCGCGAGGGATGGCGCGACGATAGGCGTTCAGTATCAGTCGAACGGACGCACCCCATGGCAATTGAGGTCATTGGCGCCGGCTTTGGCCGCACCGGCACGCTCTCACTCAAGCAGGCACTGGAGCAGCTGGGTTTTGGTCGCTGCTATCACATGATGGAAATCTTCGGGTTACCAAGCCATCCGGCGATCTGGAGAGCAGCCAATCGAGGTGAAACGGTCGATTGGAACGCGCTGTTCGAAGGCTTTCGCTCGACCGTAGACTGGCCGTCGTGCAACTTCTGGCGCGAGCAGATGCGTGCGTATCCCGACGCCAAGGTCATTCTTTCCCTGCGCGATTCGGACGCGTGGTATGACAGCGTGATGAACACAATCTGGAAGTTCTCCGCCATGTCGCTCGGCACGCCTATGGCCGACAGCGAGCAATCCAGGATGGTGTTCGAGCTCATCTGGGACGGCAAGTTTCAGCGTCGGATGGATGACAAGCGCCACGTCATCGAGGTGTTCGAGCGGCACAATCAAGAGGTGATTGATTCGGTCCCTGCGGAAAAGCTGCTGGTCTATCGCCCAGGCGACGGCTGGGATCCGTTGTGCCGATTCCTGGGTGTGCCGGTGCCTGCAACGCCCTATCCCAGGACGAACAGCACTGAGGAATTCGCCCAGATGTTCAGCCGTCGCGGCGGTACGCCGGACGATGCACCAACGGAAGGTGCAACGGCCTGACAGGTCTGTCGACGCGATGACCAGCTTCCTCGCCAAAGAACGCACTATCGCCGGGCCCGGCTTCAACCGCTGGCTGGTGCCGCCCGCCGCGCTGGGCATTCACTTATGTATCGGTATGGCGTACGGCTTTTCGGTGTTCTGGAAGCCGCTGCAAAACGCGCTGGTTGGGGCAGACGGCGTACCGCTCGAGTCCTGCTCTGAAGGCGCGGTGACCTTCAGCGAAAAGCTCGCGGACACCGTGCGCGCGCTTTACGCAACGGACTGCAACTGGACGCAGTTCGATCTCGGCTGGATGTACACGCTCTTCTTTCTGGTGCTGGGCGCCGCGGCGGCGCTCTGGGGCGGCTGGCTGGAACGGTCCGGTCCACGCAAGGCGGGCGTCGTCGCGATGCTCTGCTGGTGCGGCGGTCTGTTGATCTCGGCCTACGGCGTGTACGTGCATCAACTTTGGCTGTTGTGGCTTGGCTCGGGTCTGATCGGCGGAATCGGGCTCGGGCTTGGATACATCTCGCCCGTTTCGACCTTGATCAAATGGTTCCCCGACCGACGCGGTCTCGCCACCGGCATGGCCATCATGGGCTTTGGCGGTGGGGCAATGATTGGCTCGCCACTCGCCACGGTGCTGATGAGCACGTTTGAAACATCCCATGACCGCGGCGTGTGGCAGACACTCATCGTGATGGCAGCGATTTACGCCGTCTTCATGTTGTTCGGCGCCCTGCTCTATCGCGTTCCTGCCCCGGGCTGGCGACCGAGTGGTTGGACGCCACCGACCACGCTGGACCAACCGGTCGCGCGGGACAGGATGGTCGCGCACCGTCACGTGCATCTGCGAAATGCGCATAAGACTCCCCAGTTCTGGCTGGTCTGGATTGTCCTTTGCATGAATGTTTCGGCTGGCATCGGCATCATCGGCGCCGCGGCGCCCATGCTGCAGGAAACCTTTGGCGGCGCGCTGATCGAGCGCCCGGATCTCGGCTGGGCTGATATCCGCATCGACGAGGCACTGCGAAACTCAACCGCCGTAATCGGTGCGAGCTTTGTCGGCCTGATCTCGCTCTTCAACATCTTTGGCCGAATCGTCTGGGCTTCCTACTCTGACAAGCTCGGGCGCAAAGCGACCTACCATGTGTTTTTCGTGCTGGGCGGCGCACTGTACGTGCTCGCACACTTCGGTGCGGACTGGAAATCTCTCGCCGTTCTGGTCATCGCCTTTTGTGTCATCGCTTCAATGTACGGCGGAGGTTTCGCCACGATTCCCGCCTATCTTGCCGACCTGTTCGGCACGCAGTTCGTCGGCGCAATCCACGGCCGCCTGCTCACAGCCTGGTCGACGGCCGGCATCATCGGCCCGGTGGTCGTGAACTATCTGCATGACATACGTCTGGAACAGAACATACCGTTCGACCAGATCTACAGCCCCATCTTCCTCGTACTCGCGTGCATGCTGTTCATCGGGTTCATCGCCAACCTTCTGGTGCGACCCGTTGCTGACAAGTGGTTCATGACCGAGCAGGAATTGCGGGCGGAACGGCCACAGACTCTCGCGGTTCAACAGGTTGCGGACGCCTCCGTGGCAAGCGCTGACACGCAGGGTCTCTCCCTCGGAGTGGTGATCGCGTGGTCCGCGGTCGGCATTCCGCTGGCCTGGGGAACGTGGATCACAGTGACAAAGGCGCTGCCACTGTTTGGGTGAGCGCCAGGTCCGCACCACTACTCGCACCGTGCAACCTGACGCTCCGATGTACCTGCTATCAGCGACCGCGCTGAAACCAGCACCCTGAACCCCTCATGGAGAAGTCGTGACCCTCGCTTCGGAGTGTCATCCAAG
>DMUF01000113.1 GCA_003476445.1 Gammaproteobacteria bacterium
TTGAGTATGGCGCCATAGTCCGGTAACTCTGTGACATATTCGTGAAGGGTTCATCAAGAAATTGTGCGCGGGTTCTCGTTCCCGGACCGCTGTGCCCCCACGCCTTCGCCGTGCGACGGTTTGTTCGACGCGTCTAGCTCAGCAACCGAACCAGATTTCGGGCGGCGGCTTCATCGGACAGGTTGTCCCGAGCGAACGTCTTCGCCGCACTGCTGATGCGGTCGCGCAAAGTGTCGTCCTCGAGCAGTTCGGTCATCTTGCGACGCAGCGTTTCATGATCACCGGGATCGACAAAGATTCCGGTGACTCCGTCTTCAATGTAATCGCTCGATCCCACGCAGCGGGTAACGATTGTCGCGAGACCGAGACGCATGGTGGTCACAAACGTGACCTGCCCTGCCGCTGTTTTGGTGTCCTTGAGCGGCACGATATTCACGATCGCCCGCGCCATTATGGAGTTGCACTCCTGCAGGGTCAGGTTACTCAACTTGATCAGGTTGGCACGATCCGGCAACCGGTCGAGAATATCCCTCTTCGCAACGATCACCAGCGGCACGTCAAAGCCTTCGTGCGCCTTGACCAGCGTTTCGTAGTCCCGATTCGCAGACCCCATGGCTGCCATGAATCGATCCGGCAAGGTGACCGAAGGATCGTTGGTCTCGACCTCAGCTCTTTGCAGCGGGAAGAAGACGAAACGTTCCCTGGGGATGTTCAACCAGCGCGAGTACTCTTCGATCTCGCGCGATGAGTGCACGGCGAACCGGGACACACGCCTTAGCACGAAGCCCGCCAACAGCCCCTTGTATCGATTGCCCACCGAACCGAGGTTGAAGTTCATCGCGACAATTCGCGTCCCTCGCCGCAGCCTTATCAGCGACAGCAGACTGACTACCAACGCCAGCTGCGGAAATGAGGTGACAACACAATCAAACTCACGCGCGAGCGCGCGATTGGCGTAGCGGACCAACTGCAACCATTCCACAAGCGGCGTTACCGCTCCCCGCGCGTGCCAGGAGCGGTTATGAAACGGGTAAGCAGCCTTGGTGAACTTAAATCGACTATCCTCGCATGCGTTATCGATCCAGGTGTCCGTACTGGTTCTGAAGTACTGCGCGAGAACGAGTATTTTCAAATGGAGACTCCCGTGCACTTGCACCCGCAAACCCAACTCCGCCGATGAACGCGGCCGGCGGCGTCTTGAAGCCACATGACTCCTGACTTCCAGTCTAGACAAACATTTTCAATCGAACGCTCTTTTGCGATGAAACCCTAGTGAATGCAGTCACCCGAGAGCCCAAACGAGTTCTCGTTTGCGGAACACTCGCCTATGACGTCATCGGTCGCACACCGGACCGACTTCACACCGGCGTTCGCAATGTGAAGCTCGACGGGCTGCTCGAAGACTTTGGCGGCGGCGCCATGAACATGGCCTATACCCTGCGGCAGTTGGGGCACGAGCCCGTTACGCTTGCGTACGTGGGCGATGATTTTGCGCCCGCGTACGCCAATCACATGACGGCGGGAGACCTCAGAACCGATGGACTGGTCCACGTCACGGGAGCACTGTGCGCGCGGGGCATTACCCTGACCGATCCCGATGGCGAGCAATTCACCGCCTTTTTTCCCGGCCCGACAGGACTCGATCGGCTTGGCGCGGATATCGAGCACGTGTGTCGTCGCGAGACGTTCGACGCTGCGGTACTGGCCACCGACCTTCCCGAGAAAACCGTGGCCGCGGCGGCTGCGCTGCGGGACATTCCACTGCGCATCTGGTGTCCGGGCCAGTACGCGCAGCACTTCAGCGCCGAGCAAGTTGCACCTCTCGTCGCGTGGGCTGACCTCATCATTCTGAACCGCTTCGAATGGCGGACCCTGTACCCCCTGGTAAAGCGCGGCGTCATCGAACGTTTTACAACCCGAGGCAAACCGCGAAAACCTGGGGTCATTGTGACCCGCGGCGCAGGATCGGTCGTGATCTGGTCGCCCGGCGCAACCCGCACCAGCGTGGCCGTTCCACCCGTAACGCGGTCCGCGCAACGCGATCCTACCGGCTGCGGCGACGCTCTAAGCGCCGGGGTGATTGCCGGGCTGGTCGAGCGGCTTCCGGTAACGCTCGCGGTGGAACGCGGTATCGCTGTTGCGCAACTCTGTCTGCAGCAACCGGGAACCCAGCACCATCTCAAGGATCTGCGCGATAGCAGACACGTCTGATCGCTTTGAATCCGGCGACTGGCTGGAGCAGCCGACCCGGGTTCATGGCAGCAACGTCTACTGCTACGAACGTCTACTGCCACAAGCGTCTACTGCCACGTGCCGCCATTGAGCTACTGGCACGGACCGAAGGGGAGCTGCCGGTGTATGCAAACGTACGGTCCGACCCGTCACCCTAGCGGGGTATCACTCCGTCTTTTCGAACGCCATGCGTACTGCAAGCACGTCGCAGGTGACGCCGTGAATGATGGCGTTGGCGGTCGATCCGAGCAGCAGTCCAAGCCCATGGCGCGCGTGCGTTCCCACCACGATCAGATCTGCACCGATGCGCGAGGCAAGCGCGCGCACATCCGCCGCCGGCGTGCCAAGAAAAACGTGCGCACGTGATTCGGGAATACCGTAGCGAGCACCGAGCGTGCGAATCTGCGCAATGGCCTGCTCAAGCGCCTGCTGCTCGAACGACACGCCGCCCATGGCGATAGGTGCCATGTCGAGCGCTCCATAAACCTGAAGGATCGGTCGCACAACTGAGACCACAGACAAGGTGGCGCCACCCACTGCCGCAATATCGCGCGCCTTGTCGAGCACCTGAGCCGCTTCCTCGGACAAATCGACCGCAGCGAGCACATGGTGATAACCCATGACATGATCCTTACGTCGTTTTCCGCACGCTAACGCGAGCAGCGAACGCCGATATATCCGCACTTTCCCTGAACAGCTGATTGGGAAAGCCGTGGAAACTACCGAGTATCTCCCACCCGCCGGGCAGGAGAACATGGCTGATCGTGAGGTTCTTGGGTGCTGTGATGCCCACAGTTCCGTTCATCGCTCGACCACGCCTTGATGCTTTGCCGAGGGCGTTCCCGCGTGGTCTGCTCATGGTCCTTGCGCTACTGCCGCTGCTGGCACCGCGGGCAACCCTCGCAGACGAGCAGGGCGCGGACGCCGATCATCCAGGATACGCGCGCTACATCGAAACCTGCGCCCGCTGTCACCAGCCCGACGGAGCGGGTCTCCCCGGGCTGTATCCACGTCTGAATAGCGCACCACATCTCTGGGTCGATCGCAGTCGGGCGATCCGCGCCGTGCTGAGTGGGCGCACGGGCCCGCTGGAGTCGGCGGACAGACATTTCGATCACACCATGCCCAACCACGGTCACCTGGCAAACGAGGTAGTCGCGGAAACGCTGAGTTTTCTGCAGGACGCATGGGGGCCCGGTGGCGCCGCGTTCACCGCGGAGGAAGTGGCCTCTGTGCGTCTGGCGGTGCTTGCTGCGTCCGACCGCGCTCACGGCGCGCCGGAGGATCTCGTTACCCTGCCTGCGCCGCTTGCATCGATGCCGGGAACCCGGCAGGTCACCAGCGGCGGACCCGCACTGAGCACCGAGGAATTCGCAACCGCCCAGGCACTCTATTACGGTCACTGCACCGGGTGTCACGGTGTCATGCGCGAGGGCACCGCAGGCAACCCACTCACGCCGGAGGTCATGCAGAATCGCGGCACTGAGTACCTGCGCGAGCGCATCAGCTACGGCATGTCCACCGGCATGCCAGCGTGGGGAACCGACGCCGTTCTGGAAGGCGACGAGATCGATCTGCTTGCGCGCTTCCTGCAGCATCCGGTGCCAGAGCCACCGGATATGGATCTGCAGCAGATCCGCGACAGCTGGCGCCTACAAAAGACCCGTGCGGAACGAATACAGACTCCGCCGTTGGATGACTATCTTCGCAACCTGTTCGTCGTCGCCCTGCACGACATCGGCCAGGTGGCGTTCATCGACGGCAAATCCCGCACCGTGATCGGCACCGTCGAGGTCGGGCAAAGCCCTCACGAGATGAGCGCATCGGCCAGCGGACGCTATCTTTATGTCATCTGCCGGGACGGCACCCTGAGCCAGATCGATCTCTGGTCCTCACCGCCCGAGAAGGTTGCCTCGGTTCGAATCGGATACGAGGCGCGCGCGGTCGCGGCAAGCGCGTTCCCCGTTCAGACGGACGCGGCGGTGCTGGCAGGCGCCTACTGGCCGCCTCAGCTCGTCCTGCTGGACGGCACGACTCTCGAGCCCCTCACTCTGCTATCGACGCGCAATAAGCCAAGGCCCGGTCACCCCTACCATCCGGAGCCTCGGGTCAGCGACATCGTCGCCTCGCAATCGGCACCGATGTTCATTGCCAGTATCCGGGAAACCGGCGAATTCGCGCTCGTCGATCATGCGCGGCTCACGGAGGCGCCGATGCGCAGGGTCGATACCGTGCGGGATCTTCGCGGCGGGCACTGGGCGCTCGATCAGCGCCACCTCCTGGTCCCTGCAGACAGTCAGGCGATCGCCGTGCTCGACAGCGTGACCGGTACGCTCATCGCCGAGATTCCGGCGCCCGTGGTCGGCGCCAGCGCAGGCACGAGCTACATGCACCGCACGCTGGGCCCGGTATGGGTCACGGCGGGTATGCGTGGCAACGAACTTATCGCCATCGGGACCGATCCAGCGCAGCACCCGGAGCTGGCCTGGAAAATAGCCGCGCGCGCGCCCAGCTCAGCCCCTGGAACACTGTTCCTGACGACACATACCGCACGCCCGGATCTCTGGCTCGACACCCCGCTCGCCCGCGATCCTCTGGCGGCGGGCAGCCTGACGGTCTTTGCAAAGGACGCGCTAGAGGCCGGCTTCGAGACGTTGCCCGTAGCCCGTTGGTCTGGCCTCGAATCGGGACCGCGACGGGCCTTGCAGCCCACCTTTGATGCTGACGGCAATGAAGTCTGGTCCCTCGTATGGAATCCCCAGGATGAGCCCTCTGCTATCGTCATCATCGACGCCGCCACACGTGCGCCCCGCGCTGTCCTTCACGACCCGCGCCTGATCACCCCAACTCGGCTCTATCGCGTGGGCGCTCTCATCGATGCGACACGGGGCGACGCAGTTGGTACACGCGGCGGACAGATGTTTGCTGAGTTATGTGCCAATTGCCACGGCCCCTATGGCGCAGGGGATGGACCGCTCGCAGCCTCGCAAGCGGTGACACTCAAGGACCTGCGCGATCTTGCACGGCGCAGCGAAGGTGTCTTTCCGCGCGACTTCGTGATCGAGATCATCGATGGTCGGGCGTTCCGCAGCGCCCACGGTCCGGAAGGCATGCCCGTCTGGGGCGCTGAGCTTCTTCGGGACGCGCCGCTCGATCGCCGCGCAGAAGACCAGGTGACCGGTTGGATCGAAGCGTTGGCGGATCATCTCGCGCGCATTCAGCGCTAAGCAAAGAGCTGCCGCGTCGGGTGCAGAAGCGGGCAGAATGTCCGCAGTCGACACACGGCGTCACGCCGTCGCAGTGAGAGGAGGTTCCATGCGTACCCTGAAACGGATCGTGGTCGCCAACGACGGACTCGACGGACTGCCCGTCGCGCTTGCCAAAGCAGCGCGACTTGAGCACTACACGGGCGCTGCGATCGAGGTGATCTCGGTCACCTGGGATCCGGTTGCTGAAGAGCCGTCGTCCGTTTTGCCTGAGCAGGATCGGATTCAGCTGATTGAGGCGCTGAAAGCGGGGGAACGTCAGGGGCTGCGAACGCTCACTGAGCCCCTGTCGCCCAAGGTGGCGGAACTCACCACACAGGTGCTCTGGCACAAGTCGGCGAGCGAAGCCATCGTCGACCACCTCGAGCGGACTCACGCGGATCTTCTGATCAAACCGGTCGAGGATCATCACGATCTGAAGGATCTGCTGCGCACACCGCTCGACTGGCAGCTGATGCGCACCGCGCCTTGCGCGGTCCTGATTTCCCGCGGAGCGGACTGGTCAAACGCGGCCTGCGTACTCGCAGCCATCGATGCGCTCGACGTTCGCCACGCGAAGCTGACGCATGCGGTGCTCGAAACCGCTGCCCTGCTGGCAGAGGCGCTGGGGCTGCCGCTGCACGTTGGTTGCGCTTACCCAACACTGGGGCAGACCACCGGCGCGCTGCAGGCGGCTGATGACTACGCCGGCATCAAAGCCGACATGCGCGCCCACCGCGAACGCGCCATGGCGCACTGGGCGGACGAAGTCGGTGTGACCTGCGCTGGATCCCACGTGATGGAAGGACGCCCGGCGGTTGCGATGGCGGAGCTCGCTCTAAAACTGGGAGCCAGCGTCACCGTGATCGGAACGGCAGCACGCAGCGGACTGGGAAAGCTGGTGCTTGGTAACACGTCCGAGAGCCTGCTGGCGCGCCTACCGGGCGACGTGGTCACCGTATCTGCTCCCTAAACCTCCAATGTTCGCGAGGGTAGGCGGCGGGTTATGCTCTCCGCGCGGGGGGAGAGCCGCCCGCCATCACTGATTTGGGGGAGATTCCATGTCCAGAGCAACCGACCACGAAGTCGTCTCGATCTATCCATTATCCGAGGCGCAGATCAACGAACTCATGACCAAGGCGCCCGAGTGCGTGCTGATCTGGGATACCCAGGATCACTGGCCTGTTGGCGTGGTGCACTCGTTTCTCTGGCACGACGGCAAGGTGTGGCTCACGTTTGCCAGCCATCGGCATCGCGCGGCTGCCATTCGCCGCAACCCACGCGTCTGCGTGACGGTTACCGGGCGCACGCTTGCACCTGAGGACACGCCGAAGGGCCAGGCAACCATGAAGGGCATTGCCAGATTCCACGACGACCAGCCCACGAAGGAATGGTTCTACCGCGCGCTCTCGAAAAAGGGCAATCCGACCGACCCGGTCGCGGAGCAGGATTTCTACGAACTCCTCGACTCGCCGCTGCGGACCGTGCTCGAGATCACGCCGGAGAAGTGGATTACCTTCGACGCGGGCAAGTCTGCGCGGCACCGCGCTGGCACGCTGCCCGAGAGCGAGCTGGGTCCGCGCCTGGGCGTGGATACCGACCGTCTGGCGGCCGAGCGCAAGCGCCGCGGGCTCGACTGAGCACCGTTTCAGGCTGGGTCGGCAAGCGCCCGACCCAGATCCTGCATTCCTGCCGGCTGCGGCGTCGTGATTGGTTCCCGCGTTAACGCGGGAATCCTGGGCGATGGCATCCGCGTTGACAGAACCGCCAACGTGCGGATGAAGATCTACTTCTCTCCAATCCTACCGCTCAGACATCGATACCCTTCGATCGGCGCGCCAGCACCGTCTGCGTGTCGAGCACAAACGCGTCACCCCGCGCCACGACAGCGGCCGCGTGCCCCGTCACTACGTCGTCCCATCCCGCATGCGGGAGCACATAGAAGCGATCATTCTCGATTGCCTGAAAGACGATCTCGGCAATTGCATCCGGCGACTTGCCATCGGACAACGCGGTGCCAATGGGTAAACCGGTGCCATCCGGATTTCTGACACTCGCGAGAGCCCCTGGACGGTTGCGTTCGGCTTCAGCAATGCGGGTATTGACCCACCCAGGACAGAGCACCGACGCACCAATGCGCGACTGGCGCGCCCGAAGCCCATGGGAAAGCGCCTCCGACATCAGGATCACACCGAATTTGCTGACTCCATAGGGGCCGCCACCCGGTATGAAAGCCGCGATCGAAGCGGTATTGACGATATGTCCTGGCTCGCCATGGGCGATCATGTGCGGGACAAACGTCTGCAGTCCGTAGCGTACGCCGTGCAAATTGACGCCAAGCACCCAGTCCCAGTCGACATCGGGAATCTCCCACACCGGGGCGGGCGCTCCTCCATTCACAACGCCAGCGTTATTGAAGAGCAGGTGAATGTTGCCAAACCGGGCGGTTGCTTCCTGATACAGCGACTCGATGGCGCTCTTGCGCATCGTATCCGTGATGACCCCCACCACCGGGACCTGGCGCTCTTCGAACCAGCTCGTCGCGCTCTGCAGCGCTGACGCTTCGATATCCGCGAGCACCAGATTCATGCCAAGCGACGCGCAACGTCTCGCGTAAGCAAGACCGATACCACTTGCGCCACCCGTGATAACAGCGGTGCGTCCGTTGAATTCTCTGAGCACATTCCCTCCCAAGA
>DMUF01000076.1:0-1273 GCA_003476445.1 Gammaproteobacteria bacterium
GAGCCAGAGCCCGAGCCAGAGCCTGAGCCCGAGCCTGTACCTCCGCCGCCTGCTGAGGCGATTGCGGAACCCGAACCCGTCGCGGCAGTCGTGACTGAAGCACCGGCTGACATACAGCCGGCGCCAGAACCGGACCATCAGCCCGCGGTCGCGCCGCCGGCAAAGAGCGTGACGGAAGCCCGCGATACCGCGCTGAAAACGGCATCTGCCGCGACGGCGGAAACGCGCCCGCCGGAACAACCCCGTCTGAGCAGCAGGCGTCGGTACGTCGTCTGGGGTCTCCCGTTGGGGCTCGCCGGGTTTCTTGCAGCACTGGTGTGGCTGCAGTTCACCGCTCTGGCGCAGATGCCCGTCCTGCGACCCGCGTTCGAATGGCTGTGCCCGCACATCGGCTGCTCATTGCCGCCGCCGCGGGCGCTCAATCGTGTCACCGCCCATGACCTTACGGTCGCCCCGGCGCCGGATCGCCCCGGTCGGGTGGAAGTGCGGCTCCTGCTGGTCAATGGCGCTGAATTCGAGCAGGCCTTTCCGAAGCTGCGGCTGCGTTTCACCAATGCCGCGGGGGAACGGATCATCGATCACACGTTCCTGCCGCCGGACTACCTGGCCCCCGAGGATCGGCTGTTCCAGGCGCTCCCCTCGCGGCTGCCGGTCCAGGTGCTGCTCGATGTTCCGGACCCGGGCCCGGCTGCGGTCAACTACGCGCTGGAGCTGCACTGACGCCGACCGTGACCGCGGGTATGATGCGCCCCCTCGACGGAAGCCGCAGACCCAACGTGCCGGCGATCGGACCCTACCCGCTACGCAATGCTGTATTGCTCGCGCCCATGGCGGGGATCACGGACGCCCCGTTTCGCCGGGTGGCCTGGCGATCAGGTGCCGGCTATGTGGCATCGGAGATGGTCGCGAGCCAGAGCCAGCTCTGGGATACGGAAAAGTCCCGGCTGCGCAGACAGTGGCCGGACGCGATCGAGCCGCGCGTGGTTCAGCTGGCGGGCAGCGATCCCGCAGAAGTGGCTGAAGCTGCGCGGCGACACGTCGCGCATGGCGCGCAAATCATCGACCTCAATTTTGGCTGCCCTGCGAAAAAGGTGTGCCGGCGTGCCGCGGGCTCGCAGCTGTTGCGGGAGCCGGCGCTGGTCGCCGCGATCGCGGGTGCCGCCGCCGCTGCCGTTGCGGCGCCGGTCACGGTAAAGATGCGTACCGGCTGGTCCCCGGAGGCACGCAATGCGGTCGAGGTAGCGCGGCGTCTGGAACAGGCGGGCGTTGCGGC
>DMUF01000076.1:1622-3029 GCA_003476445.1 Gammaproteobacteria bacterium
GCCGCGGTGAAGGCCGCGGTCAGTATCCCCGTCTTTGCAAACGGCGACATCGATTCGCCCGCGGCAGCTGCGCGCGTGCTGGCGCACACGGGAGCTGACGGTGTGATGATCGGGCGCGCGGCGCTTGGCGCGCCCTGGCTCCTTGGCCAGATCGCCAACCCGTCGCTGCCGGTGCCCGACCTGGATGAGCGGTTTGCGCTCATCCTTGCTCATGTGGCTGACATGCACGCCTTCTACGGTGAACCCGGTGTGCGGATCGCGCGCAAACACGTGCAGTGGTACCTCGAGCGGCTCGCGCTCGCGTGGGCAGGCGACGCGGAAAGCGCGGGCGCGGCGGCTGCGTTCAACCGGCTCGATGAGCCTGGTGCGCAGATCGATCTGTTGTGGACGCTCCGGGAGCGCGCGGCGCAGATCGGACAAGCGGCTTAAATCATCTGTCCGCGCGGGTGCGGTCAGGTCAGGAATCAACGCGACCACCTGAAGTCAGGGAGATCCTCGCATGCGAGAGAGCGAACAACGTTCGGAGTCCGGCGACGCACCGACTCATGCAACCCAGACCGGCACCCCCGCAGAGGGTGACGGGCAGATGTTTCGCGCGGTGGCGCGGGCGCTGATCTCGGTCTCTGACAAGACCGGGGTCGTTGAACTCGCGTCGAGCCTGGCGCGGCGCGGCGTTGAGCTGCTCTCCACCGGCGGTACCTATCGCGCGCTCCGCGACGCGGGCATCCCCGTCACCGAAGTCTCGGCCCACACCGGATCACCGGAGATCATGGATGGCCGGGTCAAGACACTCCATCCGCGCATTCATGGCGGCATTCTTGGCCGACGCGGAACGGACGACGCCGTGATGCTGGCAGAGGGGATCGCGCCGATCGACCTGGTCGTGGTGAACCTGTACCCGTTCGAAGCGACGGTAGCGCGCCCCGGGTGCACCTTCGACGAAGCTATCGAGAATATCGACATCGGTGGCCCCACCATGGTGCGCGCCGCAGCGAAAAATCATCGCGATGTCGCCGTGGTTGTCGATCCTTCTGACTACGCGTCGCTGCAACTCGCTTTGGAACGCGATGGTGGTACCACGCTGACGGAGCGGCGCCAGTTTGCGCTCAAGGCGTTCCGGCACACGGCTCGCTACGATGCGCTGGTTGCACGTTACCTCGGTGCGGATGATCTGCTGCCAGCGTCGCTCAGTCTTGCCTTCGACAAGCTGGCGGACATGCGTTACGGCGAGAACCCGCACCAGGTGGCGGCCTTCTATCGCGAGGTACAGGTGGGCGGCGCGCAGACCGGCACCATCGCGGCGTATACACAGCATCAGGGCAAGGAGCTCTCATACAACAACATCGCCGACACGGATGCGGCGCTCGAGTGCGTGAAGGTGTTTGACGCGCCCGCGTGCGTGATCGT
>DMUF01000076.1:3383-10850 GCA_003476445.1 Gammaproteobacteria bacterium
GCTACCGACCCCACATCGGCCTTCGGCGGCATCATCGCCTTCAATCGCGATCTGGATGCAGACGTGCTCGAGACGGTGCTCGAGCAGCAGTTCGTCGAGGTGGTAATCGCGCCCGCGGTCTCCCGGGCCGCGATCGAGGTGGCGCGGCGCAAGAAGAACGTCCGGCTGCTCAGTGTCGGGCCACTGGCGGGAGCACCGCGTGGTCTTGAGTACAAGCGCGTGGGGGGCGGGCTTCTGGTACAGAGCGCGGATGAGCTCTGCCTTGATGCCGCGGCGCTGCGCGTGGTCTCGCGTCGCGCGCCTACCGACGCCGAGATGCGGGATCTTCTGTTCGCTTGGAATGTGGCGTGGTTCGTAAAATCCAACGCCATCGTCTACGCCCGGGATGGGCGCACGATCGGGGTCGGGGCCGGGCAGATGAGCCGTGTGGTGAGTGCACGCATTGCGGGTCTCAAGGCCGAGGAAGCAGGGCTGCCGGTGGCGGGTGCCGCGATGGCTTCAGACGCGTTCTTCCCGTTCCGGGACGGAATCGATGCCGCTGCGGCGGCGGGAATCGCCGCGGTTATCCAGCCCGGTGGGTCCGTGCGCGACGACGAAGTGATTGCGGCTGCCGATGAACACGGCCTGGCCATGGTGTTCACTGGCATTCGTCATTTTCGTCACTGACCCGGCAATCGGCGCGCGCACCTGGCGACCTCAGACTTTCGGAGTACAGCGGGCATGAAGATTCTGGTTATCGGCAGCGGCGGGCGCGAACACGCGCTGGCCTGGAAGGCGGCACAGAGCGCGGGCGTGACCGAAGTGCTGGTCGCGCCGGGCAATGCGGGCACCGCGCGTGAGCCGGGTTGTCGAAATGTGGAAATTGCGGTCGAGGATCTCGAAGGGCTTGCGGCGCTGGCGGCTCGTGAACAAGTGGCGCTCACCATCGTTGGTCCCGAGGTGCCGCTCGTTGCCGGAATTCGGGATCTCTTCGATCGCAAGGGGCTCGCCTGTTTCGGCCCGAGTCAGGCAGCCGCACAGCTCGAAGGCTCGAAGGCCTTCACCAAGGATTTTCTTGCGCGCCACGGCATTCCGACGGCGGCTTACGCCACGTTCTCCGATCTTGCCGCGGCGGAGGACTATATCCGCGCGCGCAGCGCGCCGATCGTGGTCAAGGCCGATGGTCTTGCGGCCGGAAAGGGCGTAGTGGTCGCACGGTCGGAAGCAGAGGCGCTCGCGGCCGTGCGCGATATGCTGGGAGAAGGCACCTTCGGCGCTGCCGGTCATCGGGTGGTCATCGAAGAATTTCTGGTCGGGGAAGAAGCCAGTTTCATTTGCCTCTGCGACGGACGTCACGCCGTGCCGTTCGCCAGTTCGCAGGATCACAAGACGCGCGACGATGGTGATCTTGGACCCAACACAGGCGGCATGGGTGCCTATTCGCCCGCGCCCGTGGTAACCCCCGCCGTGCATGCGCGCGTGCTGCGCGAGGTGATCGAACCAACCCTCGCCGGGATGGCGGCGGACGGTCACCCCTACGTGGGTTTTCTGTATGCCGGGCTCATGATCGCGCCCGATGGCTCACCGCGGGTGATCGAGTTCAATTGCCGGTTTGGCGATCCCGAGGCGCAGCCGGTGATGATGCGTTTGCGGTCGGACCTTGTTGCCGCTTGTCAGGCAGCGCTGGCGGGTACGCTTGATCGTCTGTCGCTCGAGTGGGATCCCCGCGTTGCCCTTGGTGTTGTGATGGCTGCGGGCGGTTACCCGGACAGCTACGCGAAGGGCGACGTCATCGATGGTCTGGAACATGCGCCGGCAGAGGATCTGCGGGTCTTTCACGCGGGGACCCGTCTCGAAGGCGACCGTGTGGTCACAAACGGCGGGCGCGTGCTCTGTGTCGTCGGGCTTGGTGCGGACGCGGCGACCGCGCAGCGCCGCGCCTATGTCGGGGTCGCGGACATTCGTTGGCGCAACTGCTACTACCGCCGTGATATCGGCCATCGCGCGGTGGCTCGGGGGCGGTCGAGCTAGCGCTGGTCGTCGGCAATCTGATCGCGGACAATGAGGCAGCTCTCGGAAACGCTGCAGCGCTGCACAGGAGACAGTCATCGTGAATGATGCAGGCGGGTTCAAGGATGTGAAAGTCTGGATTCTGCTAGCGCTCGGCGTTGCCGCCGTGGTGCTGCTCGCGCTCAACGTGTCGCTCTCGGGCGCGAACCGGGCGCGTCTGGCGGAGGTAACGGAACGGCAGGCGTTCATCAACGACACTATCCGCTTGAGTTCGTTCAGCACGCAGTTCATCCAGTCGCTTGCAACCTTGGCGGCGAATACGGGCGACCAGGCGATCCGCGATGTACTAGCCAAGCACGGCGTCACGTTCGAGGTACAACCCCCCGCGGCATCTGAAGCGACCGCCGAGGAGAGCAAGCCATGAGCAGTTCTTCGAGCGCCGGAATGTCCTGGGGCACGTTTGTCGTCATCCTGCTCCTGGGCGGCACCTATGTCGCCCAGCTCACCTTTACGCAGACTCAGCTGCGCAAGGAAAGCGCACAGATCGAGCAGCAGTTCGAGCAGCAGGAGAGCCAGAAGGAGAGTGCGGAGAAACTGCGTTCCCAGCTCGAGGGCATCGCCGTTGATGTAGCGGCGCTGGCTGAGGCGGGTAACGCCAACGCCGTGCGAATTCGCGATCAGCTTGCCGCTCAGGGAATCACGCTGGGCAGCGTTGCCGCAGCTCCCAAACAAGAACAGGCGAAGGAGTGACATCTGATGGCGATCACGATGTACGACATCAGCGTCCTGCCCTTTCGTCAGGTATTGGCAGGCGTGGCTGGTTTTCTCGAGAAGGGTCGTAACCACTGTATTGAGGCAGGAATCGATCTCGACACGGTGGTGACGTCGCGGCTCGCACCGGACATGTTCCCGTTCCGGTTTCAGATCGCCGCGGTAGCCCATCATTCTCTTGGCGCGCTGCGGGGCATTGAGGCTGGCGTGTTCGGTCCGCCCACGGTGCCCGAGCTCGATTATGCCGGCTTGCAGGCGTTGATCGCCGAGGCGCAGGCAGGGCTTGTCGCCGCCACACCCGAGGCAGTGAACGGACTCGAAGGTCGGGACGTCGAGTTCCGGCTGGGTAAGAGCCGAATCCCGTTTGTCGCCGAGCATTTCATCCTGTCGTTCTCTTTGCCTAACCTGCACTTTCACGCGACCACGGCGTACGACCTGCTGCGGCAGCAGGGCGTCCCCCTCGGTAAGCGCGATTACCTCGCGCAGCTGCGCATCAAGAACTGATGGGGTGCAGTCGATGACAGTGGTGGACACGCTTGTCGGGCAGGTCGACCGCGCGCTGAGAACGCTGGCGGGCGTACACGGTCCGGTGCGTGCCAATCCGGCGGATGACGTGGATGAGGCGCCGCTCGACGCGTCGGCCGCGCGGCACGCGGCCGGGCTGATGCGTGTGAACCACACCGGCGAGATCTGCGCGCAGGCGCTGTATGAAGGACAGGCGCTACTGGCGCGGAATGCCGCAACCCGATCATCCCTTCGTGCCGCGGCGCGTGAGGAAGCTGATCATTTAGCCTGGTGCGAGACGCGCCTCGAGGAACTGGGCAGTCAGCCAAGTCTTCTCAACCCCGCGTTTTATGCGGCGTCTTTTGCCCTTGGCGCCGTCACTGCGCTCCTGGGTGATCGAGTCAGCCTGGGGTTCGTGGAAGCCACAGAGGATCAGGTCTGTCGCCACATCGATGAGCATCTCGATGCGCTGCCAACCGATGACGAGCGCAGTCGCGAAATACTGAAGCACATGCGTGGTGACGAAGCGCGCCACGGCGCCGAGGCGCTGGCGCGCGGCGGGGTTGCCTTCCCAACACCGGTGCGGGCGCTCATGCGTCTTGCATCCCGCGTGATGACCGAGAGCACCTATCGCGTCTGACCGGTTCCGGCGAGCGGTGGGTGAAAGATGAACTGCACGGTCGTACCTTCCGGCGCGCGGCAATAAAAGCTGCGCGCGCCGTCGCGGTGCGTCTTGGGCGCCTGCAGGATCGGCACGCCGTACGCCGATAGAAACTCGTGCCAGTCATCCACGTGTTCGATTCGATCGAGGATGAAACCCACGTGGTCCAGGCGCTGGGTGCCGGTGGCGGGCTCGCCCTGATGCAGCGCCAGGTTGTCGTTGCCCGAGGTCAGGTACCAGTTCTCGGGGTCCGGATTCCACTCCACGGCCATTCCCAGCAGGTCGCGGTAGAAACCGAGGCTCGCCGTAAGGTCCGTGGAGTAAAGCGCTACGTGACGCAGACCGGTGTGCGCAGGCGGGCGTGTCGGGATGACTGTCATGGGAAAGCTCCGGCAGACGGCGTGTTCAGTCGCCCTCGATAATCTCGAAATCGTGGGTCACGTCGACTCCGCCCCGCCCCAGCATGATGGAAGCAGAGCAGTACTTGTCCGCGGAAAGCGACACCGCGCGTGCAACGCGAGCAGGGTCGAGGTTGTGGCCGCGAACTTTGAAGTGCACGTGAATGCGGGTGAACACCTTCGGTTCGGTGTCGGCGCGTTCGGCATCGAGTTCTGCCGTGCAACCGCGCACGTCTTGCCGCGATTTGCGCAGGATCGTGACGACGTCATAGGACGTGCACCCACCCAACCCCATCAGCAGCAGCTCCATGGGCCGCGCGCCGCGACCCTGCCCCCCGGCATCGGTAGGGCCATCCATCGGTACTTCCACGCCGGAGTCTGCCACCGCGCGGAAGTGCACGTTATCGATCCAGTTGACGCTTGCTCGCATGAGTCACTTGCACATCGAATGGTCAGTGCGCATCTTATCCCTGATCGGCATCACCTTGGAGCGGAGGTCCGCAAGCCTTGACCAAATCGACCCCCAGCACGGGCGCAGCACCTGCGCCAAAGGCAGCCGCCGGCCGCAGTCTCGTTGCGCGTGGATTCCAGCCGCCCACGGCTGAAGCCCAGGCGTACCTTGATGCATTCCTTGCCGCCGCGCATCGCCGGCGTTATCCGGCGCGCAGCACGGTGATTTACGCCGGCGAGAAGTCGGACTCCATGTTTCTCATCCTGAAGGGCACGGTCACAGTGCTCGTCGAGGACGATGCGGGGCGCGAGATCATCGTCGCCTATCTCAACAAGGGCGATTTCTTTGGCGAGATGGCGCTCTTTGCTGAAGAGCGGCCGCGGTCTGCCTGGGTCAAAGCGAAGACCGAGTGTGAGGTGGCGGAACTGTCCTATGCGCGCTTCAAGGAACTGGCCGAAACCCACACCCAGCTGCTGTACATGCTGGGTCGGCAAATGGCAGATCGCTTGAACCGCACCACGCAGAAGGTGAGCGATCTGGCTTTTCTCGATGTGACGGGCAGGGTCGCGCGCACGCTGCTGGATCTGACACGCCAGCCCGATGCCATGACCCACCCCGACGGCATGCAGATTCGCATCACGCGTCAGGAGATCGGTCGCATTGTGGGCTGCTCGCGGGAAATGGTCGGCCGCGTGCTGAAAAGCCTGGTGGATCAGGGGCTGCTGTCGGTCAAGGGCAAGACGATGGTGGTCTACGGGACGCGCTGAGCGTCCCGCCTGCGTTCAGTCCGCGCTGCCGGCATCGGGAAACAGCTCAGCGAGCGCCCGGCCCGGATCCGGGGCGCGCATGAACGCTTCGCCGACCAGGAAGGCGTTGACCGCGCGGGCTCGCATGCCGGCGACATCGTCGGCGCTGTTGATGCCGCTTTCGGTGACGAGCAGGACGTCGCGCGGAACGCGGGGCAACAGATCCCAGGTCGTTTCCAGGCGTGTGGTAAAGCTCTTCAGATCCCGATTGTTGATGCCGACCAGATCAGGCGCCAGGCTGAGGGCGGCCGCGAGTTCGTTACCGTCATGCACCTCGATCAGAATGTCGAGCCCGAGCGACCGACCGAGCCAGTACAGCTCGGTCAGCTGCATGATGTCGAGCGCGGAGACGATCAGCAGCATGCAGTCGGCGCCCAGCGCGCGCGTCTCATAGACCTGCCACGGGTCCACCACGAAATCCTTGCGCAGCACGGGCAGGGTTACGGCGGCGCGGGCCGCGACCAGGTAGTCATCCGATCCCGCGAAAAAATCGACGTCGGTCAGCACCGAGAGACAGGCGGCACCGTGCGCTGCGTAGCTGCGGGCGATCTCCACCGGCGCAAAATCAGGGCGTATGACGCCCTTACTGGGCGAAGCCTTCTTGATCTCGGCAATCACGGCGGGCTTTCCCCCGGCGATCCGCTCGGCGAGTGCTCTGCGAAACCCGCGCGTCGGCGCGGCGTCTGCCGCGGCGGCGGTGACATCGGCAAGCGAGCGGACCGCGCGCCGCGCTGCCACCTCCTCGCGCTTGCGTTCGACGATGCGGTCGAGAATGGTCCCGCTCATGACTCACCCATCAGGCTGGTGACGCGCACCAGTTCTTCGAAGCGCTCATTCGCAAGCCCGGCGGCGATGGCGTCTTGCGCCATGGTCACGCCGTTTTCGAGCGAGATGGCGACGCCGGCGACGTAGATCGCTGCTCCGGCGTTCAGGCTGACGAGATCTGCGGCGTCTGAGTCCGGGTCGGTGAGCGCCTGGCGCAGAAGCGTCAGGCTCTCGGTCGGCGAGTTCACGCGCAGGTGCGCCGTCGATCGGCGCCGGATGCCGAAATCCTCCGGGCAGATCTCGCGGCTGTCGATCTGGCCGCCGCGCATTTCGGTGATCCAGGTGCTCCCATCCAGCGCAATCTCGTCGAGCCCGTTGGCGTGCACGACGAGCACGTGCTCCGCCCCAAGCAGCGCGAGCACTTCCGCCAGGCGGGACTGCCACAGCGGGCTGAACACGCCGATCACCTG
The DNA here is from genome assembly GCA_003476445.1 of Gammaproteobacteria bacterium. Taxonomy (GTDB): domain Bacteria; phylum Pseudomonadota; class Gammaproteobacteria; order Pseudomonadales; family Azotimanducaceae; genus UBA7803. Next base: position 10,199 of record DMUF01000076.1, read on the forward strand.
GCGGCGCGCCCCGGCCGGGTTCGTGAGCGGACCGAGCACGTTCATCATGGTGCGGACGCCGAGCTCCTGACGCACGGGGGCTGCGTGGCGCATCGCGCTGTGATGCGCCTGCGCGAACAGAAAGCCGACACCGATTTCGCGGATGCAGCGCGCCACCTGCTCCGGTGTCAGGCGCAGGTTGACGCCTGCAGCTTCCAGCACGTCCGCGCTGCCGCTGGCGCTGCTCATCTTGCGGTTGCCGTGTTTGGCCACCCGCGCACCCGCCGCGGCTGCCACGAAGGCGGCGGCGGTGGAGACATTGAACAGTTTGGCGCTGCCGCTGCCGCCGGTGCCGCAGGTATCCACCAGATACGGCACGTCGACGTCTACCCGCGTGGCAAGCGCGCGCATGGTCTCTGCCGCGCCTGCGATCTCTTCAGCCGTTTCGCCTTTGACGCGCAGCGCCATGAGCAGGCCGCCGATCTGTGCCGGAGTGGCGGCGCCGGACATGACCTCGGCGAAGACCGCGCGCGTATCGTCGCGGGAAAGATGGCCGCCCTCAGCCAGTCGTGCCAGTGCGCTGCGAATGTCCATGAGGCGCCTCTTCGAGGAAATTGCGAAGCAGCGCGTGACCGTGCTGCGTCAGGATGGATTCGGGGTGGAACTGAACCCC
>DMUF01000076.1:11194-12212 GCA_003476445.1 Gammaproteobacteria bacterium
GGTCTGGACCCGCGGCGTCATCGAGCACGGTCCACGCGGTCACCTCGAGGCAGTCCGGCAGTGTGTCCCGCCGCACGACGAGGGAGTGATAGCGGGTAGCCTGATAGGGACTCGGCAAACCGCGAAAAACACCGCTGCCAGTGTGGTGGATCGCTGAGAGCTTGCCGTGCATGACCTGGCGCGCCCGCACCACCTCGCCGCCGAAAACCTGGCCGAGTGACTGATGCCCAAGGCAAATACCGAGCAGCGGAATATGCGGCCCGAACGTGCGAATGACGTCCATGGAGACCCCGGCTTCGTTCGGCGTGCAGGGTCCAGGCGAGATAACGATGCGCTCGGGTGCCAGGCGCTCGATTTCGGCGAGCGTGATCTCGTCGTTTCGATACACGACGACGTCGGCACCGAGCTCGTTCAGGTACTGAACGACGTTGTAGGTGAACGAGTCGTAGTTGTCGATCATGAGCAGCATGTCGCAGCTATCCTGTGGTTCTGTATGGCGCTGGTTGCAGACAATCGACCCTGATACCCGCGCATGCGCCCGCTTGTTCTGCCGATACGCCTTCGTTGTCGAGGCGGATACGGCGTGCGGAATGAATCATTCTCCCTCATGTTGATCGCGACTCAAACCAATCAGGCTCCTTCTGTGGCGAGCCTATGTATGATCAGCACCGCGATGAGGGACATCCTTGGCACACCATACCTGCCAGACCCTCCGCAAACGCCGCTGCTGATGGAAGGGCAGAAGGGCTGACGCATCCCGCGTCGGCACGCTATCAGGAATCGCGATCATGACCCGAGTGAAGCTGATCGAACCGCAGGATATGTCGGACCCCGAGATCAGCGCGATCTGCGCCTGGGTAACCGAGAAAGAGGGTGCGGTCCCCAATCACTTCAAGGTCGAGCTGAACTTCCCCGAGTACTTCAAGGCGAAGCTCGGATCCACGCGCGTGCTGTGGGAGACCGGCGAGCTCAGCCTCGCGGAGATACAGCACATCGGGATCCTGGTCTCGCGCGCCAA
>DMUF01000098.1 GCA_003476445.1 Gammaproteobacteria bacterium
CCCGATGCCTCTTCCGCGCCCTGTGGCAGGGAAGAAATCGCGTAATCGCGGCGGCGCGGACCGTAGGCCCCCAGCGCGACGATGGCGCGGGTGGCTACCTGCAGCCGCGGCCCCTCGATCAAAGACTGTTCGATAGCCTGTTTCAGGGCTGTATCGGCGGTACCGACGCCTTCCGTGCCCAGGTCACGCAGCGAGGTAAAACCCGCGTACAGAGTGCTGCGGGCCTGAACACCAGCGCGCAGCGTTCGCTCGGCTGATGACTCGCGAAGCACCTGATGATCCCAGAGCGCCTCATTATAGGGATGAAGGAACAGGTGCGAATGCACGTCAATGAGCCCGGGCAGCAGCGTCGTTCCCGGAAGATCGATGACCTCCGCATTCTCGGGAACGGTCAGGCCTGGACCCACTGCAGCAATGCGATCATCCCGTACGAGCACGTGCCAGCCGACATGGCGCGTTTCATCTTCGGCTGTGAACACGGCGTCGGGGCGCAGCAGAACCAGTGTTTCGGCGACCGCGGCGTGTGCATACGCGAACAGAAACGCGAACACGGCGGCGAGGATTCCCCGCGCGTTTCGCGCTCTCGCGCCGCACGTGTGTTGCATGCTCGCGTCTCGGGCGCGCCCCCGATTGCTCATCTTCTTTTGCCCCGAAATCGGTGCCTGGCGTGGAACGCAGCTCATGACGCTCTCTCCCCGATGGATGGGTGCATTATGCTGTCGAGCATGATCGTGCAGGAACATCTCATCGCGCTGTGTCGTCGCGTCGATCCGCAGGCTTCGATCCTGCGCACGGAAAGAATGACGGGCGGCGTATCTGCCGAGGTGCAGCGTGTAACGCTCGCGACCCGCGACGGTCGCACGCGCGAGCTTGTCGTGCGCAGCCATCGGGAATTTTCCGGAAAGAGCGATCCGGCACTCCGCGCCGAGCGCGAGTACCGGCTGCTTGCTCGGCTTGCCGCGACCGATCAGCCGATACCCCGACCCTGCGCCTATGACCCGCCATTCACGCTTCTGCTCGAATGGGTCGAGGGCTCCTCGGCGATGCCGGCTGCCCCCGCAGAGCCGCTCGCGGCGCTGATCGCGGGGGTGCATGAATCGGGTGTGACGGTCGCCGATGTGCCGTTTGTTGATCCCCTGCCGATGCTGAGGGAATGGCTGCCCTCGATGACAATCCCGCAGACGCTTCCCGCTTTGAGCAATGCCCATCTCACGCTGGTTCACGGCGACTTCTGGCCCGGCAACGTGCTCTGGCATCACGGCGCTGTCGCGGCGCTCATCGATTGGGAGGACGCGAGCATGGGGGACTGCCTCATCGACGTTGCCGCCATGCGCGCAGAGCTCTATCGCCTTACCAACAGACAGACGGTGGACGAATTCACCCGTGCCTATGCGGGAGGACGTGGTATCGACGAGGGCCGACTGGCTTGGTGGGACCTCTTCATGGCCTCAGCGCAGTTGATGTACATGGACTCTTGGGGGCTTGCGCCAGAGGAGCTGCAACAGCGAGGTAATGCGATGTCGCGCTGGCAGCAGGACGCGCTGACTGCCCTGGGACAGGGGCACTAGGGCATGGTGAACGCATCGGCAGCAGACGCGTCACCTGCCGCGCCGTCGTTGCGTGAGGCGCTGACTTTCTGGCTGCGTCTCGGCTGCATCAGCTTTGGCGGTCCTGCCGGACAGATAGCGCTCATGCACGACGAACTTGTTGTGCGTCGGCGCTGGATTGGCGAGCGGCGTTTTTTGCACGCGCTCAACTACTGCATGATGCTGCCGGGCCCGGAGGCGCAACAGCTCGCGACGTATATGGGATGGCTGCTGCACGGCGTGGCGGGCGGTATTGCGGCGGGCGCCTTGTTTGTGCTGCCTTCGCTCGTACTTCTTATCGGGCTGTCATGGGCCTATGCGATGTTTGCCGATACCTCGGTAGTGACGGGCATTTTTTTCGGAATTAAACCCGCAGTGACAGCGCTCGTACTCCATGCCGCCTGGCGTCTTGGCAAGCGCACGTTGCGAACAAGGTTTCTTCTCCTCATCGTCGCGGGCGCATTCCTGGCGTTTCATGTTGTCAACGTGCCTTTTCCCGCGATCATTCTTGCGGCGGCGCTTTGCGGAATGATTGCCTCGCGCTGGTTGTCGAATGACTCGCTGGAGCCAAGCCCCCATGCCCCAGCAGCACGCTACGAAGCCGCGTTTATCGATGATGATTCGCCGCTTCCTGCGCATGCCAGGTTCCAACCCGTTCGATCGCTCGTTGTTGTCGCCGTCGGTATCATCGCCTGGTGTGTGCCCATGGCGCTTCTCGTGCTCGGCGTTGGATGGCAGCATGTTTATTCCGAGATGAGCTGGTTCTTCACCAAGGCGGCGTTGCTCACGTTTGGTGGTGCCTATGCTGTTCTGCCGTATGTGCATGACGGCGCGGTACAGCATTTCGGCTGGATCACGCCGGAACAGATGATGGACGGATTGGCGCTTGGCGAGAGCACGCCGGGGCCGCTGATCATGGTAGTCGCGTTTGTTGGTTTTCTCGGCGCTTGGGCAGCGCCACCTCTGGGGCCCGAGCATGTCGTAGCCGGCTCTGTCATCGCGGCGCTGCTGGTGACGTGGTTTACGTTTCTGCCGTCATTCGTATTCATTCTGGCGGGCGCGCCGTGGGTGGAGACAACCCGTGCCAATTGGCGTCTGGCAGCGCCGCTCACTGCGATCAGCGCCGCGGTGGTTGGCGTCATCCTGAGTCTCGCACTGGTGTTTGCGACGCGTGTGCTATGGCCGTCCGGGTTCAGCGCGAATCCCGACGTACCCTCGCTCGTCATCGCCCTTGCCGCACTGATCGCGTTGTTTCGCTACGGACGCGGAGTCGTGGAGACTTTGGCGTTGGCAGGCTGCGCGGGAATCGCTTTCCATCTTCTAGGACGGGTGGGCGGCTGACTTGACCAGGCGCGGAGGTCGCTCCGCCGCTATGATAGCGCGCTGAAATTCCGAGGCTTCGATGATGCAGAACGTCATGTTGGGTTCGCTCTGGCCGGTGAGCCGGCTTGTTTTAGGTGGCGGTGGGCTCGGCCAGCTGTGGGGGACAACCAGCCGTGAAGAAGCGGTGGCTACCGTGCACGCAGCGGTCGCGGGCGGGATTACGCTCTTTGACCTCGCTCCGTTGTATGGGCGCGGAGAAGCGGAGGCTGTCATTGGCGAGGCGTTCGCGGGTCGTCCGGCTCCGGAGTTGCGGTTCACCACCAAATGCCAGCTGGGTAACGTGCCGGCGGAAGCGGTAGCGTCGACCATCCGGCGCAGGCTTGAACGCAGTCTTGAAACCCTGCGCCTTTCACGCGTCGATCTGCTCTTCCTGCATTCGAACATCATTCCCGATGGGTACCGCTTTCCGCGCGACAGTGAAACGCAGGATCACTTTGCGACGCCGTTGTCGCTGTTTCGCGATCACGTTCGCCCTGCGTTCGAGAAGCTTCGTGAAGAGGGCCTGATCGGCGATTGGGGAATCACCGGGATTGGGGTGCCAGAGACCGTCATGACGGTGCTGGGTGAAGCGCCACGTCCTTCTGTCGTGCAGTGCATCGCCAACTGTCTCGATTCAGCGGGATCGATCCAGCGATTTGATGAGCCGGCGCAGCCGCGCGACATCATCGCGACTGCGCGTGCGCACGGTGTCGGCGTGCTGGGTATCAGGGCGGTTCAGGCGGGAGCGCTCACCGACGCCATCGACCGACCGCTACCGGCTGATCACCCTGAAGTGCTCGATTACCACCGTGCGAAATCCTTGCGCGCGCTCGCCGCGCAGGCCGGCATGACGATGGCTGACCTCGCTCACCGCTACGCGTTGTCGATGGACGGTGTCGATGCCGTGATCCTGGGGGTGAAGAATCGCCAGGAGCTCGCTGAGTGCCTGGCGGCTGAAGCAGCGGGGCCGCTGCCGGCCGAGCTCATTCGCGCGATTGATGAGTGCCGCCGATCTGCGTGAGCAGCGGCTCTCCCACGGGGCGAGATGAGACGCGTGGAATTACGCGCCGCCGGTGACGTACAACACCTGACCGGTGATCCATGAGGAAGCAGGCGCAGCCAGGTAGACCACGGCTGCCCCGATGTCCTCTGCCGTTCCCCAGCGCTGCAGAGGTAGCGCCATCACCCGCCTGAGCTCTTCTTCGCGCTCGGGCGTGTGCATCTTCATGCTGTCGATGAAGTTTTCGGTTGGGATCGGCCCCGGCGCGATGGCGTTTACACGGATCTTGGGCGCAAGCTCGCGCGACAGGGTGGCGGTCAGGCTGTTAACCGCCGCTTTGGCCGCGCCGTAGGGTCCGTTCTTGACGTTGGGACCCATGTCTTTTGCTGCCCGCGACGAGATATTGACGATGACACCCCCGTCGTTTTGCATGCAGTTGGCGGCTTCAACGCAGCCCGCCCAGACGGCCGTCAGGTTGAGCGTGATCTGCGCTTCGAATTCATCGTCTGATGTGCGTGTGAGGTAGCGCGGCGTGCCGTCGGGTAACCCGCCCGCGTTGTTCACCCAGATGTCGATGCGACCGAAGTGCGCGACGGCGGTTTCCGCCAGTCTTGCAAGCTGGTCGCGCTGCGTGACGTCGGCGGCGACTGCGAGCCCGCGTCTGCCGGTCGCTTCAATCTCTGTGACCAGGCTGTCGAGGTCGCCCTGGCTGCGCGAGCTCACGACAACGTCGGCGCCGGCGTCAGCGAGTGCCAGCGCGATACCGCGCCCAATGCCTTTGCCGGCACCGGTTACCACCGCCACCTTGTTATCCAGACGAAACAGATCCAGCACGCTACGACGGGCAGTATTCACCAGGTTTCTCCAAAGGGCCGCAGTTCAACATTGAATGACCACGCACTGCGGTCCTGATGCGTGACATGCCAGATTTCATCGGCAATTGCCGAGGGCTTCATGAAGAAATCGTCCGGTGCGTCGGCCCAGCGCCGGCGCGTCCATTCGAGATCAATCACCGCGTCGATCAACACGTGCGCCACATGCACGCCGCGAGGACCGAGTTCCCGCGCCATGGATTCCGCCAGAATGCGCTGGGCCGCCTTGGTGGGGGCAAGACCCGCAAAATTGGCCCGTCCGCGAATCGAAGACGTATTGCCGGTGACCACGATCGCGCCGCGACCGGCGTCGATCATATCGGGGGCCACACGTCGCGCCAGATAGAGCAGGCCCATGGTGTTGATCTGAAAATTCCGGTTGAGCACCGCGGGATCGATGGTGAGGAAGTTTCCGATCGCCCCGCCGACCGCGTTGTGGATCAGCACCGTTGGCAGACCAAGGTCGGATCGGATGTCAGTCAGCGCGGCATCGATCGCAGCCTCGTCTGTCACATCGCACGGGTAAGCATGCGCGTTCGGGATTTCCGCGGCGAGTTGGTCGAGGCGCTCCACGTTGCGCGCAAGCATGGCAACGGCATAGCCGCCTGCGGCAAAGCGACGCGTGACCGCGGCGCCTGTGCCCGGCCCCACCCCCGAGATGACGACGACGGGCAGGTCAGAGGGCATCGCTCATCCGCTTCCGTTCAGGCATGAAGGTGACTCGAGAGGTAATGTGGGCAATCTTAATCGTCGGCTTTGGCGATGTCTGCCCGTGGCGCGTCAGACTGTGCGGTGCGAGCCCGCCCGACGCATTCCTGATACCCGCAGCAGGAACGATGCCACCCCAACGGTACCCAGCAACACCAGCATCCCCTGTGGGTCAGGCACAGCGAAATGCAGCAAGTCGCG
>DMUF01000052.1:0-320 GCA_003476445.1 Gammaproteobacteria bacterium
GATCCTATCGAGATCACCCCAACGCCGTACTTGCCTGCCAGGGTCATGCCCGACGGGCTGACGGACGAGGCCACGACAACCGGGAAATCCTCCTGCAAGGGCAACAGCTGCAGCGCCGCATCACGCAGGGTGAACCAGTCGCTCTCGTAGGTAAAACGTGGCTCACCTCGCAGGAGTCGGAGAATCACGCCAAGGGCTTCATCCTGGCGGTCACGCTGCACCATCGGGTCGATGCCGAGCATGTGAGCGTCGGAGGGCAGAGCCCCTGGACCCGTCCCGAGGATGGCACGTCCGCGGGTCATGTGATCGAGCTGCACGAT
>DMUF01000052.1:637-975 GCA_003476445.1 Gammaproteobacteria bacterium
CGCTGCGCCACGTTGAACGGGTGATGGTACGGAAGCGACACGACACCGGTGCCAAGCCGTATGGTGTGCGTGCGCTCCCCTGCTGCCGCGAGGAAGAGCTCTGGAGACGCGATCGTCTCCCACCCAGAGGAATGATGCTCACCGCACCAGAACTCATCGAACCCCAGCTGATCGAGATGGGCTGCCAGGTCCAGGTCACGCCGGAACTGAAGCGTGGGGTGCTCCCCGATGGGATGATGCGGCGCGAGAAACGCGCCAAACCGGATTCTGCTCACGATGTTCCTCTCCCGCCCGCGACCTGCCCCTATCGGACGCCCGATTGTCGCATTCCTACCGGT
>DMUF01000052.1:1332-2582 GCA_003476445.1 Gammaproteobacteria bacterium
CAGGTTTCGCCAGCATGGATACACCGCAGGTGTGCTGAGATTGCTCATGTCCTATCGCTCCGGCTTTCGACCTGGACTATTCGACGGACAGACCATTCTGATCACCGGAGGTGGTGGCGGGCTCGGCCGCTGCATCGCGCACGAGCTTGCCGCACTCGGTGCACGGATGATTCTGGTTGGACGTACCATGGAAAAGCTCGACCGCACAGCAGACGAGATCGAGGAGGACGGTGGCGAGGTGCTTGGCTGCTACAGCCTCGAGCTCCGCGACGAAAATGAGGTCACCGAGCTCGTAACCCTCGTGATCGATCGTCACGGTCCCGTGGACGCGCTCGTCAACGCCGCCGGTGGTCAGTTCCCCGCGCAGCTTGAAGACCTGAGCCTGCGGGCATGGAACGCGGTTCTGAGCAACAACCTCACAAGCTACTTCCTGACCGCGCGGGAAATCTATCGCCAATGCATGGCGGAGCTCGGCGGCAACATTGTGCACATCGGCGCGGACTACCACCGAGGCATGGCCGGCATGGGGCACAACGGCGCCGCCCGCGCGGGCCTGGCGAACCTGACCATGACCAGCGCAGCCGAGTGGGCGCCGGCGGGGGTACGGGTGAACTGCATCATTCCAGGTTTCATCGCGACCACCGGTCTCGACCGGTATCCCGAATCGGCGCGGGACGCGCTGCGCAGCGTGAGCAACGATGTGCCGCTGCAGCGCCATGGGACCGCGGCTGAAGTATCTGCAGCCACCGTCTTTCTGCTTTCCGACATGGCGGCGTACGTGACAGGAATCGAGCTTCGCGTCGACGGCGGCGCACATATCGGTGCGCGCAGCTTTCTCTTCGACCCCGCGCCGCCACGCAACCAACAGGTATTCGACGGTTTCCACCGCGAGGAGCGCGCGCGGCTTCTCTCAGACGGCGAGTGGAAGTGAAGATCTCCGCGCTTCAGCCTTGATCAGCGTCGAGTTGTTCGAGCATCGCGCGTACCCGACTCGCGTGCTCCGCGAGCAGAGCGCCCGGCGCAAAATCCCGCGCATGCATGCGAAATTCGGCGCCGGCATGGCGCGGCAGAATGTGAAAATGCACGTGAAAGACCGTCTGGCCTGCCGCAGCCCCGGAGAGCTGCGCGACCATGATGCCGGGCGCAGCGAACGCCTGCCTGACGGCGCTGCCGACACGCTGCGTCGTGCGCAGGGTGTGCCCCAGCAATTCCGCGGGCAGATCAAACAGATCCTGCGCGGGATACTTGGG
>DMUF01000052.1:2930-14436 GCA_003476445.1 Gammaproteobacteria bacterium
TTCGTCCTCAAACACCTTGTGCGCGGGCAGCTCCCCGCGCAGGATACGGGCGAACACGTTATCGTCACGATAGCTTGTCATAATCATGGATCTCCGATCGCCGGTGATCACTGATCCCCGGCAGCGCTCTGCGTAAGATTCGCGAGCACGCCCTGTGCTCGCATCCGTTCGGTGAAATCCGGCTCGTAGGCCTGCTCCGGCTCTGCGCGCACCATCTGGTCGAGACGGTTCGCATCGTCGCCAACCAGAATGCGCCAGCGGCCCGCGCGCACCCCATCCAGGATGATTGTCGCTGCCTGCGCTGCCGTCAGCGGCGCCTTGTCGCGAAAATCAACACCCATCTGATGCATGGCTGCACGAATGTGCTCATCCGGGAGGTTATCCACGGGAAGCCCGCGCGCAGCCATGCGCGCGCGGGTAGCCGCGACCTCATCGACAGACATTTCCAGAGCGCCTCGGCCGCGCAGAACCTTGTTCGTGTTGAGCGCGATGGACGTTCCAATATGTCCCGGCATCACCAGCGAAACCTTGACGTGCGGCGCGTGCAGACGGCAATCGTTGATCAGCGCCTCGGTAAAACCTTTTACCGCGAACTTCGCGGCGCTGTAGGCCGTATGCGCTGTCCCTGGACCCAGGCTTGCCCAGAAACCGTTCACGCTGGAGGTGTTGATGATATGCGCCTCCGGCGCCGCCTGAATCAGCGGTAGAAAGGCTCGGGAGCAGTAGTAGACCCCATACCAGCAAACGCCAAAGGTGCGCTCCCATTCATACCGATCATCAATGAAGAAGCTGCCACCGCCACCAATACCCGCATTGTTGAACAGCAGATGCACACAATTGGTCTGATGCGCGGCTGCGACCCCGTCGCGGAAGGCGATGACCTGACTTTCGTCAGATACATCGCAGGCATGCGTGCTGACAACGAGGCCCTGAGGACCCGTCGCAAGGCACTGGGCCTGAGTTTCCTCGAGCGCCGATGCTGATATATCGCAAAGACCGAGATGACAACCGGCTGCCGCCAGCTGACGCGCCAACTCGCGCCCCATGCCACTGCCCGCGCCGGTGACCACTGCCAGTTTGCCGCTGAAGTCCTGCATGTTTCCCCATCCTTCTGATTCAACCCGCTCCGTGACCCTTCCCGGGCTTCCCGCAAATCCGGGCGGTGAGCCCGTTCTGCTTACGATCGAGCCTGTCTGACCCGGCACGCAGATTGACGAGCGCACTCACGGGGCCCTGATCCAGCACAGATCCGTTCGCAGGCGCCGCCGACTCAAGCTGTTTGCGCACCTGCCGGACGCGCGCGGGCCCACCAGTTTAGCGAATGGTGAAGCTTTCGCGGCAACTGGAAAGATACGCTGCCACGCGCGCAGGGAGTAAACTGGCGGTTTTCAATCGCTCGCGGAGGGGATCATGCAGGTCGGACTTGTTACCGGCAGGGGTCGAATCGAGCTCAGAGAATTTCCAGATCCCAAGCCCACGCCAGGGCGCGCGGTCGTCCAGATCCGCTACTGCGGCATCTGCGGAACCGACCTGCACGCCTACCAATCCGGCGAGCCGTACAATCCCGCCATCTGCGGCCACGAGTGGTCGGGCGAGGTGTCAGCCGTGGGCAGCGGCGTGACCGGGGTGCGAGAAGGTGATCGCGTCGCCATCGGCATCGCAACCGCCTGCGGACAATGCGCCACCTGTCGGCGCGGAGACGCCGCTCACTGCGAGACCGCGTTCATGGGCGCGATCGGTGTGGGTCCGATGGTCGCGCCCCACGGCGGCTTCGCATCAGCGATCGCTATCGACGCCGCGCGCATCTATCCCGTGATGGCCGCCCTCAGCGACATCGAGGCCGCGATGCTGGAGCCGGCCACCGTCGCCGTGCACGCGGTTCGACGCACCGATATGCGATTAGGCGATGTCGCCGTCGTGCTCGGAGCCGGTCCTATCGGGCTGCTTGTAGCCCAGGCCGCGCGCGCTGCCGGCGCTGGCGCCATCGTGGTCGTCGAGCCCGAACCCGGTCGCCGGGCTTTAGCCTCCCAAGTCGGCGCGGACGCGGTTATCGATCCGATTGCACGCCCCGATCTTGCCGCAGCTATCGCAGAGGCGAGCGGACGACCCGTCATCGACGTCGTCTTCGAGTGCGCAGGCATTCCGCCCACAATCAACCAGTCGGTAAGCCTGGTCCGCCGCGGAGGTGTGGTGTCACTCGTTGGTATGCCCAATCGACCGGCCGAGATCCAGGCCGCCGAGTGGATGATCAAGGAAGTACGCCTTTCGAGTTCACTCGCCTATCTGCGGGAAGAATTCGACATTGCGCAGCATCTCGTTGCGGACGGCAGACTCCAGCTGGAACCCCTGCACTCGGACACGGTACCCCTTGCCGGCATGGACGGGGCGTTCGCGCGCCTCTCTCAATCACCCAATGACATCAAGATCCTCGTGGATCCCCGCGCGTAATCACAGCCTGACCACTTAAAGGAGAGCCGCCTCATGATTGGATACATCACACTTGGCACCAACGATCTCGAACGGGCGCGAGCTTTCTTCGATGCTCTGCTCGCGGAGTTGGGTGCCAGACAGATCATGGCCAACGAGCGCATGATCATCTGGGGCGGTCAGCCGGGTGCCCCGATGCTCGGCATTTGCACCCCCTACGACGGACAACCAGCCAGCACCGGCAACGGCACCATGATTGCCCTCAGCGCCGGATCTAGCGATCTGGTCAGCCGTGTTCACGCGCGTGCGCTCGCGCTGGGAGCCACCGACGAGGGCGCGCCGGGGCCGCGCGGCGGCGCGGGGTTCTTCGCCTACTTCCGTGATCTCGACGGCAACAAGTTCGCTGTCTACACGATGGGCTGATTCCCGACCCGCGACTTCGCTTATCGACCCCCGAGAGGGGTCGGTACGCACCCAAAAATATGTACTTTTGCCTATATCGATTAGAAAAAATATCTATTTCTACAGACAGCTTGGTGCGTTTTTTCACGGCCGACTGAGCCGGCGCGACCGACTCGTGGAACTTTCCGCCGCTCCTGTTCCCTCATGTTGCAATGCAGCGGAGAGGCACCTACAGTCTTCGATCGAGCGAGAGCAGCCATGACGATCCGCGTCGCCCTAACCCACGAAACGCGCTACCGATACGACCGCCGCGTGACACTGGGACCCCAGGTCATACGCCTGCGGCCAGCGCCTCACAGCCGGACGCCGGTAGTGAGTTACGCACTCGACATTCAACCGCGCGGGCTCTTCCTCAACTGGCAGCAAGACCCATTCGGCAATTTCCAGGCACGAGCCGTCTTTCCGGACAAGGTTGACGAGTTCACCGTGCGCGTGGACCTGGTCGCCGATATGGCGGTGTACAACCCGTTCGATTTCTTCCTGGAAGAAGGCTCCGAGCACTACCCGCTCACCTACGACAGCGCGACCCGAACCGATCTCGAGCCTTACCTGACCTTGGAGCCCCAGGGTCCGCAGCTGCTGGCGTGGCTCGCGAACTACGGTGAACCACCGCGCCAGAACGTGGTGGATTTTCTCGTTGCCCTTAACCAACAGCTCGCCGCGGACATTCGTTACATCATCCGGATGGAACCCGGCGTTCAGACACCCGAGGAAACCCTTGCCGAGCGTTCCGGTTCCTGTCGGGATTCCGCCTGGCTGCTGGTACAGCTGCTGCGGCACTTCGGACTTGCCGCCCGATTCGTGTCGGGCTACCTGATTCAACTGCGGGCTGACCAGAAAGCTCTGGATGGTCCCTCCGGGACAGAGCAGGACTTCACCGACCTGCATGCGTGGACCGAGGTCTATCTGCCGGGCGCCGGCTGGGTGGGACTTGATCCTACCTCCGGGCTGTTCGCAGGAGAGGGGCACATCCCCCTGGCTGCAACGCCACATCCCAGCACCGCGGCTCCCATCTCCGGACTGGTGGAACCCGCGGACTGCACGTTCGATTTCGACATGTCGGTCACTCGCATCGAGGAGTCGCCGCGGGTGACCCTCCCGTACAGCGAAGCCGCATGGCAGGCGATCAACGCGCTCGGCCATCAGGTCGATCAGACGCTTAAAGAGCAGGATGTCCGGTTGACCGTGGGTGGAGAACCCACTTTTGTCGCCATCGACTACCCCGACGGCCCCGAGTGGAACACGGCAGCCCTGGGACCGCACAAGCTGCGACTGGCCCACGAACTTATCGAACGTCTGGCAGCACGCTTCGCACCCGGGGGCGTATTGCACGTTGGCCAAGGCAAGTGGTACCCCGGCGAGCAACTACCGCGCTGGGCGTTGACACTTCTGTGGCGTGCCGACAGCAAACCCGTGGTTGACGATCGGTCTTTCCTCATGCCGGCCAACGATCCGTCGCTTTCGCACCGGACCGTCCAGGAAACCGACGCCGAACGGCTCGGCCGCGCCGTCGCTACGCGCCTCGGCTTTGCCGAGGCGGCGCTCATGCCCGCGTTTGAAGATCCGTGGCATTTCCTTGCGGAAGAGCAGCGCCTGCCGGAAAACCTCACGCCCGCCACTAACGAGCTTGATGATCCGCTCGCTCGAGCTCGCCTTGCACGCGTGTTCGAGCGCGGGCTTGGCTCACCCCGCGGCTGGGTGCTACCAGTACAACGCTGGCAGGCTGCCGCATCGCCGCCCCGCTGGATGACAGAGGTGTGGAACACGCGCGTGGGGCACCTGCTGCTGCTTCCTGGTGACTCACCCGTCGGCTTTCGGCTGCGGCTCGGCGCGCTACCGCATCTCGATCCCCAAGCCTATCCGCACGTGGTTGCGAACGACCCCTTCGCAATCGCTGTGGAGCAACCACTACCCACCCGTCAGCCACCCATTCGAACCGGCCCGGGCCCGGCCGACACTCAGCGCATCGACACCGGTTACGCGGAACAACCTCCGCCCGGCGACCGAAATGCTGCCGTGCTCGGCCCCGTGCGCACAGCCATGGCATTTGAAGTTCGGGACGGCGTGCTCTACGTCTTCATGCCGCCGGTGCAGGCCGCGGAGGACTGGCTGCTCCTGCTTGCGGAGGTTGAGCAGGCGGCACGGGATGAAGGCCTCGCCATACGTCTCGAGGGCTATCTACCGCCCCAAGATCCGCGCTTGCGCATGATCAAGGTCACGCCCGATCCCGGCGTGATTGAGGTCAACATTCAGCCCGCTGGCTCATGGGAAGAGATGGTGGCGATCACCACCGGATTGTACGAAGACGCAAGACTGACCCGGCTCGACACCCAGAAGTTCATGCTTGATGGTCGCCACACCGGCACCGGGGGTGGCAATCACGTCGTGATTGGTGCGGCAACCCCCGCTGACAGCCCCTTCCTCAGACGGCCTGATCTGCTGCGCAGTCTGCTCGGTTACTGGCAGCAGCATCCTGCGCTCTCCTATCTCTTTTCAGGTTTATTCATCGGTCCTACCAGCCAGGCTCCGCGGGTTGATGAGGCACGCATGGACAGCCTGTATGAGCTCGAGCTCGCGTTTCGCCAGGTGCCTGATCCCGCTGCGAGCGAATCGATTGCGCCCTGGCTCGTGGATCGCATCTTTCGCAACCTGTTGATCGACGTTACCGGCAACACGCATCGGGCAGAGATCTGCATCGACAAGCTGTACTCGCCCGACAGCGCGTCCGGCAGGCTCGGCCTGGTTGAGTTCCGCGCGTTCGAAATGCCGCCTCATGCGCGCATGAGCCTGGTACAGCAGCTGCTCGTGACGGCGCTTGTTGCACACTTCTGGCGCACGCCGAACACGCGACCGCTGGTGCGTTGGGGCACGGCGCTGCACGATCGCTTCATGCTGCCTCATTATGTCTGGGCAGACCTTCTGGACGTCATAGCGGACCTGAATCGTGCGGGCTTCGCGTTTGATGCGAACTGGTTCGCCCCGCACTTCGAGTTCCGCTTTCCCAGCTACGGGACAGTTCTCTTCGATGGCATGGAGCTGGAGCTGCGTCAGGCGCTGGAACCGTGGCATGTGCTCGGCGAAGAAGGCGCCGTTGGCACCACGGTGCGCTACGTGGACTCATCGCTCGAACGCCTTCAGGTCAACGTGCAGCGCTTCAACGCGGAGCGCTACCAGGTGCTCTGCAATGGACATGTGGTACCGCTTGCCAGCACCGGTCGCAGCGGGGAATACGTGGCCGGCGTGCGCTTTCGCGCCTGGCAGCCGGCCGCAAGCCTGCATCCCCGAATTCCGGTAGACGCTCCTCTGGTCTTCGATATCCACGACCGCTGGCAGGGACGCGCGGTGAGCGGCTGCACGTATCATGTTGCACATCCGGGAGGCCGCAATTTCGATGCGTTCCCGGTAAACGCCAACGCCGCTGAAAGCCGGCGTCTGGCACGCTTTCAACCCTTTGGGCACAGCGTCGGGGCTTTGGCTGCAATTGCAGCGCCGAGCACGCCGGAACACCCTCACACCCTGGATCTCCGCTGGACATGAGCGAACCGCTGCACCGTGAGGACCACGCGGCCACGCTGCTTGCTGGTTATCGTCCGCTCGCCGGCCGCCATGATGAGCTCATGGGTGGCGACGGGAAACTGCGTCCGCAATGGCGAGCGCTCGTGTCCGCTTTTTCCGAGATGAGCCCTGAGCTGCGTCATCGGGCTGCGACAGCCGCAGCGGGTCAGCTTCGGGCGAATGACATCGCCTACATCAGCTCTGATACCCACCATCCGCGTCCCTGGCGACTGGATGTCTTTCCATTCCTCATCACGCCCGAGGACTGGACGCAGCTTGCGCGCGGTCTGGTCCAGCGTGCGCGCCTTCTGAACGCAATCGTCGGCGACCTTTATGGTCCGCAACAGACGCTCGCACGCGGGCTGATTCCCGCTCCCATGGTATTCGCGAGTCCGGAGTTCATGCCGAACTGCGCGGGTTACCGTGCGCGCGACGGCGAATTCCTGCAATTTCTCGCCTTCGACCTTGGTCGTGGGCCGGATGGAAAGTGGTTCGTGCTCAGTCAGCGAACGGAATCACCCGCTGGGGTTGGCTACGCCCTCGAGAATCGCCTGGTCACGTCACGCAGCATTCCCGAGCCCTTTACCGCCCACAACCTGCATCGACTGGCCAGTTTTTTCCGCCGCTTTGCCGATCACTTCGCCGAGATCGGGGACCAGCATCGCTCGGTCGTTCTCACGGGTGGCGCCGACCAGCCAGACTATTTCGAACACGCCCTGATGGGGCGTTACCTTGGTTACCCCGTGGTCGAAAGCGCCGACCTCACGGTGCGCGAGAGCCGGGTATTCATGAAGACGCTCGAAGGGCTTGAGCGCGTGGACCTGGTGATCCGGCGCATTCCTTCCGAGCACGCAGACCCGCTTGAACTGCGTGCCCCGCAGGGCATGGGCATTGCCGGGCTGCTGCACGCGGCGCGCAGCGGGAACGTCGTGATGGCCAATGCCATCGGCAGCGGGGTGGTCGAAAGCGCCGCGCTCGAAACCAGATTGCCGCACCTGGCGCAGGCACTGCTCGGTGAGCACCTGAGCTTGCCTGGATTGACCACGTGGTGGTGCGGCGATGCTGACGCGCGCGCACACGTGCTCGCGCATTCCGACCGGCTGACCATGCTGCACGCGTTTCGTCCGCGCCATCTGATGACCGCGGGGGCGGCAGAGTTCATGGCCTCCGACACGGACATTGCCGACCCCGAGGCCCTGCGGCGCGCGCTCGCACTGCATCCGCAGAATTATGTCGGTGTCGAGCCTCTGCAGCTTTCCACGGTGCCCTGCCTGACCGCGAACGGGACGCTGCGGCCGGCGCCGATGGTGATGCGAGTCTATGTGGCAGCAACGAGCGACGGTTACCAGGTGATGCACGGGGGTCTCGTCAAAGTCTCGGGCACAGACATCTCCGGCGGCGAGCGCACCAGCAAGGATGTCTGGGTCCTGTCCGATGTCCGGGTAGCGCCGGAGACGCTGCTGAAACCACTGCGCGCGGCAACGCTCAAGCGCAGTGATCGCGATTTGGCAAGCAAGACGGCGGACGATCTGTTCTGGCTCGGGCGCTATCTCGAGCGCGCGGACGCGAGCACGCGGCTACTGCGCAGCTTGTTCCTGCATCTCTCCGGGGAAGCCTCTTTCGGCAACGTGCCAGTGGCCCTGCCGATTCTCACCGGTCTTATGAACTCCTTTGGACACCTCTCCGAGCATGAGACCGCGCGCATGCGCGCCGCCGGGTTTCGGGGCGTGGAAAACGAGATCAGCAACCTGCTCTTCGAGCCCGGCAACGCCGACAGTCTCGCCGGCATCCTCGGCAATGTTGCGCGTACCGCGGACCAGGTGCGGGAACGGCTCTCTGCCGACGCGCTGCGGCTCATCGAGCGCCTCACCAACGTACAGCGCCTGCGATTTCGCGCCCATGGCATCAGCGAGACCGTCGCGCTTCTGAACGAGCTCAATGATCTGCAGTCGGCTCTGAGCGGTCTCATTCATGAAAACATGACGCGCGGCTATGGCTGGCGCTTTCTCGACATGGGGCGACGCATCGAACGCGCGCGCTATGGCATCACCGTGATGAAGACTCTGCTGGTAGGCCGGGAACGCGGCGCTGCGGGTGTTCTGGGCATGCAGCTGGAGCTGGCGGACAGCCTGATCACCTATCGCTCCCGCTACAAGACCGAGCCCGAGCTCGCGGCCGCGCTCGACCTCATTCTCGCGGACGACAGCAACCCGCGTTCGCTCATTTTCCAGTTCGCTGCAATGCGAGATCACATGGCCGTGATGCCGCTCGAAACCCACGACGGGCATCTTTCCCGCGCCCAGCGCAATCTGGTCGGCATGCATACCGAATTGCTCCTCGCGGACGTCGACGAGTTGGCGAGCAGCGCAAGCCGCGGCGGCAACCTTGGTCAGCTGCGCCGCCTGCTCGACCGCGCCGAGGAGAGCATCGGCAAACTGACCGATCTCATCACGCAAACCTACTTCAGCCACTCGATCGGACATCGGGTCACAGGCAACGTGATCCGGAGCCAAGACGATGCTCTATGAGGTCAGGCACGAAACCCGCTTTCAATACGAGTGGCCCGTTGCCATCTCGCACCAGCTGCTGAAGCTGCGGCCGCGACGTTGCACACGGCAGAATGTGCTCGAGACCGCGGTGACGCTGTCACCGCAGCCCGGCTTTCAGCGCGACTGGCTCGACTACTTCGGCAACGTGGTTGAATTTGTCACGGTTCAGGGCAGCCACAGTGAGCTTGTGGTCACCAGTACCTCCCAGGTCGAAGTGATTGCAGCCTCCGCGGTGATGCTCGAGATGAGCCCTCCGTGGGAGGACGTGGTCGCCCAGCTGGGCACCCACCTGCAGGGCGAATGGCTTGGGGCCAACGGCTTCCGCTTCGAGTCACCCTTCATACGCTTCGATCCGACAATTCAGGCCTTCGCGCGCGAGATCTTTACTCCTGGTCGCCCGGTCCTCGACGGTGCCCGTGCACTCACGGCACATATCCACCGCAACTTCAGCTATCAGGGCGGCGTTACCGATATCTATACGCCGGCGAGCGAGGTGCTGCGGGATCGGCGCGGCGTGTGCCAGGACTTTGCTCACCTGGCGATCGCTGCGCTGCGCAGCCTTGGGCTGCCGGCGCGCTATGTCAGCGGCTACCTGGTGACGCATCCGCCACCCGGCAAACCCAAGCTACAGGGTGCCGATGAGTCGCACGCCTGGTTTTCGGTGTGGTGTCCGGAACTTGGTTGGGTCGATTTCGATCCCACCAACAATCTGATGCCGAGCCTCGAGCACATCACCGTTGGCTGGGGGCGTGACTATGGCGACGTGAGCCCGGTCAACGGTTTTATCTTCGGCGGCGGTCACCACCAGGTGGCGGTCGCCGTGGACGTGCATCCGTTACCAGAGCGCATGGGCCCATGATGCAACGCGTGCCTGAGCCTGAGCTCATGGATGCCGTCGAGCAGGCTGAGGCGTACGCGGCGGCTGACTTCAGCTCCCCTAACGGCGCCTTCGTGGAACAGGTGCTTGCGGCGATGCCCCGCAGCACACAGCGGCTACTCGATCTTGGCTGCGGTCCGGCGGACATCTGCATTCGTCTTGCACGCGCGTTACCGCGGCTGACCGTCGACGCACTGGACGGTTCTCGTCCCATGCTCGACTGCGCGCGTCGCGCGCTGGGAGCTGAGCCCAGGGATCTGTCAACGCGCATTCGCCTGCTCGAGCGCCAACTGCCCGACCCAACACTCGAGCGTCAGGCGTATGACGCGGTCACAAGCAACAGCCTGCTCCATCACCTGCATGACCCGCAGGTGCTCTGGCAGACCGTGACGAAGGTAGCGTCGCCGGGCGCGACAGTGATTGTCATGGACCTGCTGCGTCCCGATTCAACGAGCGCGGCAGAGGCAATCGTCGCGCGCTACGCCGCCGATGAACCCGAGGTGCTCAAACAGGATTTCTACAATTCGCTGCGCGCCGCTTTCACACCGGACGAGGTCCGTGCGCAGCTTGCGGAAGTGGGGTTCAGCCACTGGGCGGTGACGGTCGTGAGCGACCGCCACCTCCTCGTTTGCGGACGTGTCAGCGCAGATCAGGCCGCGTTGTAACCCATGATGGCCTTGACCTCGAGGAACTCCTCGAGACCGTAAATGCCCCACTCACGGCCGTTGCCCGACTGCTTGTAACCACCGAACGGAGCCTTGTTATCCACCGGCGCACCGTTCAGATGCACGTTGCCGGTGCGCAGCCGCCGAGCAACCCGCTTCGCCCGCTCCGGGTCTCCCGAAGAGACATAGCCAGACAGACCGTAGACGGTGTCGTTCGCAATGCGAATTGCGTCCTCGTCGTCTTCGTAGCCTATGAGTGACAGCACCGGCCCAAAAATCTCCTCGCGCGCAATGGTCATGTCGTTGCGAACATGGGAGAACACGGTAGGACGAATGTAGTAGCCGCGATTCAGACCTTCCGGTCGACCGGGACCACCGATCTCAAGACGCGCACCCTCGGCCACGCCCTGCTCGAGCAGCTTCTGGATCTTGTCGAACTGGACCTTGGATACTACCGGGCCGATCACTGTATCCGCTGCGCGGGGATCGCCAACCTTGATCTGCGCGGCCGCCGCGCGGGCGATCGCCGCCGCCTCGTCCATGCGCGCGTTCGGCACCAGCATGCGGGTCGGCGCATTGCACGACTGACCCGAGTTCATGCACATGCCGAATACGTCCCGCGCAACGGCTTTCGGGAACTCCGCGTCATCCAGAATGATGTTGGCCGACTTGCCGCCCAGCTCCTGGGCCACACGCTTGACCGTGCCCGCCGCGTTGCGTGCGACCTCGATACCCGCGCGGGTCGAGCCGGTGAAGGACATCATGTCGACATCCGGATGGCTCGACAGCACGGCACCCACCGAGGGACCGTCACCGTTGACAAGGTTGAACACGCCAGCCGGCACACCGGCTTCATGCAGGATTTCCGCAAAGATGATCGCATTCACCGGCGCCACTTCCGAGGGCTTCAGCACCATCGTGCAGCCCACCGCAAGCGCGGGCGCGACTTTGCAGGCGATCTGGTTGATCGG
>DMUF01000052.1:14724-14951 GCA_003476445.1 Gammaproteobacteria bacterium
ATCGGCCAGTTCCACGGCGTAATGAGTCCGCACACGCCGACCGGCTCGCGGATGACATGGCTCGTACCGATGTCTTCCTCGAATTCGTAGTTGCGGAGCACATCGAGCGTGCTCATGAAATGACCAAGACCCGAGGGAGCCTGCGCCGCACCCGCCAGCTTGAGCGGAGCCCCCATCTCGTCGGAGATCGCAGCCGCGAGATCCGGCAGACGCTTCTTGTAGACCTC
>DMUF01000052.1:15325-15488 GCA_003476445.1 Gammaproteobacteria bacterium
GTTTCGAACGCGCGACGGGCAGCCGCCACGGCGCGGTTAACATCCTCGGCGTTGCCCATGGCAATACGGCCGATGGACTCTTCCGTGGCGGGATTGATGACGTCCAGGGTGGCGGTTCCGATCGGGTCAACCCACTGGCCGTCAATGTAAAACTTGAGATGAG
>DMUF01000052.1:15719-27319 GCA_003476445.1 Gammaproteobacteria bacterium
GATCGGGTCAACCCACTGGCGGTCAATGTAAAACTTGAGATGATCGGTCATGACGTTCGCAACCTCCTGCGTATCGGATGGGTGTGGAAGAAAGGGCGCCAAGAATCGCATATCCGGGGTAGGTAAGCAGCATGCGATGCGACCTCACTATCCTTCTACGCGCCCATGCCCGGTCCTCACGCATCCCGCGAAGGGTGTAAACTGGCGACTTTGAGTCCTCAGGAATCCGGGCGTGAAACGCGGCCTTCTCGGTCTGGTGGTGGGGGCAGTGCTCTTGGCAATGGCTGCCCTGATGCTGATACCCGCCGCAGTCGGTCTGGCGAGCCCGACCCACGACTGGCAGCCGTTCGCCGCCGCCGCGGTGCTGACCGCGCTCATAGCGATCGCGCTGCTGCTGAGCTGTCGCGGCGCATCACTGCAAATCCAGCCACGGCAAGCATTCCTGATCACCGTCATCGTGTGGTTCTGTGGAACGGCGGCGTGCACCCTGCCGATCGTGTTGCACGAAGACGTATCGCTGACCGACGCGTTCTTCGAGTCCATGTCGGGTCTGACCACCACGGGTGCGACAGTATTCACCGGGCTGGAACACAAGACACCGGCTTTCCTGCTCTGGCGTTCCATCCTGCAGTGGATCGGCGGGCTGGGGTTTACGCTCATGGCCATTGCCGTGCTGCCACTGGTCGGGGTTGGTGGCATGCGTCTGTTTCGGTCCGAGTCATCGGACTGGACGGACAAGGCGCTGCCCCACACGCGCGACGTTGCGAAGACGATCGGCATCATCTACCTCGCGCTGTCACTGCTCTGCGCGATTGCCTACCGTATGGCCGGCATGTCTACGTTCGATGCGATCAACCACGCCATGACCACCATCTCCACCGGCGGCTTTTCCACCTCGGACGCGTCCATCGCCAAGTTTGCATCGCCCGCGGTGGACTGGGTGGCCATCGTATTCATGCTCTCTGGTGCGCTGCCCTTCATGGCGTATTACATGATGCTGCGCCACGGGCCGAAATCGCTGTACCGCGATGAACAGGTCCGTGCGTTCCTCTGGATCCTTGTGGCGGTTATCGCGATCGCCCTGATCGTTCGAATGCAACAAGGCGATGTGAGTCCTGGACTCGCGTTTACTCAAGTCACCTTCAATATCGTTTCCGTCGTCACCACAACCGGCTTCGCCAACGCGGACTACCTGCTGTGGGGGCCGTTCTTTGTCAGCCTGTTCTTCTTCCTCACCTTCATGGGCGGCTGCTCAGGTTCGACCGCGGGCGGGGTGAAGATCTTTCGCATCCAGATCGCCTTTCGCTACCTGAGCGCCCAGATTCGGCGACTCGTTCACCCCCGCGGCGTTTTTGTCGTCAAGCTCGGCGGTCGGCGGGTCGAAGATGACATCCTGGCGGCCTTCGTCGCCTTCGCGTTTGCCGCCGGCCTTACCGTGATCGGCGTGACGATGGCTCTCGCCGCAATGGGGCTGGATCTCGACACCGCGCTTTCAGCAGCCGCCACCGCTCTGATGAACGTGGGTCCCGGGGTCGGTCCGCTGATCGGTCCCGCGGGAAACTTCTCCACACTGCCGGACGGCGCAAAATGGATTCTGTCCTTTGCCATGCTGCTTGGCCGACTGGAACTTCTGACCGTGCTGGTGCTGTTCTCACCCCAGTACTGGCGCGCATGATGCCAAGCGCAAGGAAAGCCTGAACATGCTGCGAACACTGCTGCTCGTGCCCTTGGTCATCGTCGCCGCGGCGACCTCCGCCTCGGTCTCAGCCGCCGATACCTACGGCGTCAAATTCAGCGCGACCTTTCGCCCCACTCTAGGGCTGGTGGATGCCTCGATGACGGTTTCCCAGGCGGAAGGGGAGCTTGAATGGCTCGACATGAATGCGCCCGAAGGCCGAACCTTCGAGTTCACGGGCGATGGCCGGGTGCGCCGCGATGGCAATCGCGTGCGCTGGGATGTTCCGCCTGACGGCGGACAGCTGCGCTGGCGCGTGCGCGTCGATCGATTGCGCGGGGATCGCTATGACGCGCGTATGACGACCGATTGGGCGCTGCTGCGGATCGATCATCTCTTCCCTGCTGCCCATGTTTCGACACGGGAACGCGAACGCTCCCGTTCTACGCTCGAACTTCAGGGGCCCGCGGGGTGGGCGTTCGAAACCCGGTATGGCCGCATCGAAGAAGCGGTCGCACTGCCAGGCAGCGAGCGACGTTTCGTTCGACCCACCGGATGGATGATGGCCGGCAAGCTGGGCGTGCGGCGTGACACCATTGCAGGGCGCAAGGTGGTCGTCGCCGGGCCACGCGGGGAACGCCTGCGCAGCCAGGATATCCTTGCCCTTCTGCGCTGGACGCTGCCTGAACTGGTAACGCTTCTGCCGCATTTCCCAGACCGTCTGCTCATCGTCAATGCCGGCGACCCTATGTGGCGCGGTGGGCTTTCGGGCCCCGGTTCACTCTATCTGCATTCCGCGCGTCCACTGATCAGCGCCGACGGTTCCAGCACGCCGGTGCATGAGCTCGTGCACGTCGGCACATCGAGCGAGGCCAATCCGGGGAACGACTGGATCGTGGAAGGGCTCGCCGAGTTCTACAGCATCGAACTCTTGCGACGATCCGGCACCGTCGGTGCATGGCGGGCGCGTCGGACCTTCGCCAGCTTCGAAGCACGCGCGCGCCGTGGCAAGGGCGAACTCCGATCGCCTTCGAGCGGCGCGCACACCGCGCGGGCTGTTACGGTCTTCCACGACCTCGATCGGGAGCTGCGCCGGGCCAAGGTGCCGCACGGGTTGGATGCGGTCGCCACACCGCTGCTGGATGGGCCGCCACTTTCGAAAGCGGCGCTGGAGGAACGCGTCACCAAACTCCTTGGGCGACCCTCCGCCGTGCTTGAGAATGCGTATGCGCGGTATCTGAAAACACGCTGAACCAGGGGGGGAGCGGAGCCATGGAAAGAGATTACGATGTGATCATCGTGGGCGGCGGCGGCGCCGGCATGTCCGCCGCAATCACGGCGGCTGACGCACACGCGCGCGTGCTCCTGGTGGATGCCGACAAAAAGCTGGGTGGCTCCACCGCACTTTCCGGCGGCGTCTACTATGCCGCCGGCACCGCGCAGCAAAGGGCTCGCGGGTATCTGAACGACTCGGCTGACGCGCTCTTCGAGTACTACATGACGCTCAATCAATACCGGGTCGAGGCCTCGCTTGCGCGCCGACTCTGTGATGGCGCCGCTGACGGTCTCGCCTGGCTTACCGACCTGGGCGTGGAATTCCGTCCTGAGGATCTATATGCCTCCGGGGTCGAGAGCGTCCCCCGCGGCCATGCTGCGCTTGGTAATGGCGCGGCCATTGCGGCAGCGCTCGAGCGCGAGGTGAGCCGGCGCGCCATTGACGTGGCGCTCAACACGCGTGTGTCTGGACTTGTCACCGCAGCCGATGGTCGGGTTTGCGGCATCCGCAGCGGCGAGACCACGGTAACGGCTGGTGCGGTGGTGGTCACCACCGGCGGCTTTGGCGCCAATCCCTACCTGCTGCATCAGCATTACCCGGACGCCGCGGCTACCGGCGACTGGGCCTGGTACATCGGCAGCAGTCACTGCCAGGGGGACGGGCTTTCGCTCGGCGCAGCGGTTGGCGCCGATATCGTGGGACATAACCGCGGGCTTCTGCTCACCACACCCAATTTCCATCGGCAGCTCGAGGTCTTCGTGCCCGGGTGGCTCGTGTATGTGAATCGCGAGGGTCGTCGCTTCGTGAAGGAGACCGCAGAGTACGCGGTTATGTCCGGCGTGGTGCAGGCGCAAACGGGCGGTTCCTGTTTCGCGCTGTTCGATGATGCTGCAAAGCACGCTGCCCGCCCGATGGCAAAGTACGCCGACGCATTTGCCGCAGGCGTGTTACCGCTCAACTGGGTCACCTCTGAGCTCGAGGCGCAGGAACGCACCGGCAAGGTGATCCGCGCCGACACACTTGATGCATTGGCAGTCCGCTGCGGTATTCGTCCGGGCGCGCTGGAAGCAACGGTTGCGCGCTACAACGCAGACTGTGAAGCCGGCCAGGACTCCATGTTTTTCAAGGCGGCCGAGGATCTGAAGCCTGTCCTTACGCCACCGTTTTACGCGGTCGAGGTCCGTGCAGCGATCATCTGCCTCACCTCCACAGGGCTGCGTATCGACCGCGACGCTCAGGTGCTCGATCCGCGAGACCACCCGATACGCGGGCTCTTTGCGGGTGGTGAAACCGCCGGTGGAGTGCTGGGCGAACGCTACGTTGGCGGCGGTAACTCGATCGCGAACGCGATCGTCTTCGGACGTATCGCGGGTACGAGCGCCGCCGCAGAGTCACGGCGCAACGACTGAGGCGCTATCCAGCAGGCGGCGCCCGGAACGCTTCATCCAACAGGCGCACCCAAGCAGCGCGACGATTTATCGCGCGGCAGAAGCCGGCGTCGTGGCTGCTCCGCAACGGGGAAAATCCTCGAGCATGCGGACCACCGCTCGCTCGAGATCTTCCTCGTCGAAACCAAGTCCCGTCGTTACGCGATCCGAGGCAACGGCTTCCCAGACCAGCTGTCGCCGCGCGGTATCGACCACATCGAGATGCAGGGTTCCGAGCGTGTACTGCCGCACCCGCGGATCGCGATAGCCCGACCAGTAGCCGAACGGCTGACCCCAGTACCCGTAATGAAAGCCCCATTCGTCATCGGCTACCGATTCGATGCGCTCCCGGGTCTCCACGAAGAAGTTGATCTCGAGATCAGCGTCCGCCGCCACCGGCTTGCAGCCGCGGGCGGTGAGCTCGCGTTCCGCCAGCGCACGCAGCCGCTGACTCAGCACCGTGCCCTCTCCGGACGAGCGATCTGTGTGCAGCGGTGTATGAAACATGAAGGTGGCGAACCGACTGAAAGCCGCGCCGGGATCTCGCACCACATCGACCTGCGGCGTCACCGCACAGGCGCCAAGAACCAGCACCAGAAGCGACACAAGACTGCGGACGCTAGACACCCCATGCTCTGATGCGGCCAGCCGACCGCGGTCTGACACGGATGAGGGACGAATCCTACAGTGCGCCATCTCTGCTTCCCTCGTCCGTTCGGAATGAGGGCAGCATGAGGTCGACCCGGCAATCTCACCATCCGGACACATCCAGGATCAGGTAGGTGGACGCACAGCTAATCGGGGAACGCCCCTGACCGAGGTTCTACGGGGGCGCAGGCTTCGTTAGCGAGCGCCGAGCGGCGCGTCACACGCCCGGCGACTCGTCACGAGTAGCAGAGGGAACTATTCAATGACCCGTGAATCGGGCCGCCCGTCGTTCGAGGAACGCGGCCACACCCTCCTGATGATCGGCACTGGCAAAGCACTCAGCGAGCGCACGCGTGTGCCGCTGCATGTGTGCATCTACCTCGGCCGCAAGGCCTTCATAGACCAGCGTCTTGATTCGCGCGTGCGAGAATGGCGAGCCCTTCTGAATTTCTCGCGCGAGCGCATACGCGCTCTCGAGCAGAGTCTCGGGCTCCACAAGTTCATCCACGTAGCCGATAGCGAGCGCTGCCTCTGCCGAGAGAGGAGCGCCGGTATAGAGCAATCGCAGCGCACGCGCGGGACCGATCAGGCGCGGCAGCAGCCAGCTGCCCGCTCCCGTGTCCGGCACCAGTCCCCGGTGAGCGAAATTCCAGGCAAATCGCGCGTTGCGCGTCGCGATGCGAATATCGCACTGCGACGTGAATTCAGCGCCCATGCCATAGGCCGGGCCGTCGATGGCGCAGATGACAGGACGTGGACATTCGATGATCGGCCACCAGCGTCCACGTTCGCTGGCCGTACCGCGCAATCCGCGCTGACCACCGGGAATGCTAGCCAGATCGGAGAGGTCAGTACCGGCACAGAACGCACCGGGAACGCCGGTCAAAACAATCACACGCACATCGGGATCTTCGCCGGCCCGCTTCAGCGTCTCAATGAAATCGCCGAGCATCGCAAAGCTCATCGCATTGCGCTTTTCCGGGCGGTCGATCGTGACCGTGCCAATACCGTCGCTGACGCTGAAACGAATGTACGCCGACATCGCTGTTGCTCCGGAAGTAAGGTGCTTCTCGATTACCAGTTCAGGATGGTCTGCTGCGCAGCACGCGGACGATCGCAGTCGAGCCGCTTGCGCACGGCGCCCACAGGTTGCTGAACGCCTCTATTGTGCGCGTCCGTCGTTGCCGCCAGCAATCAACGCTCAGCGTGCGGCAGGGTCCGCGCGGGACGGCAGCACACCCCCGCGTCGCACGTGCCACAACTGGGTTCGGCTTACGATGAGCAGCATCACGATCGCCATGCCGACTACCGGCACCAGAACGGCCGCCCGCACACCGAATGCATCCACGCAGGCACCCTGGAGCAGCGCGCCAATCGGCATACCGCCCATCATGCCGAGGGAGTACACCGACAGCACACGGGCGCGGTGAGAATCGGGCGATGCTTCCTGCACGATGGAGCGCGACATGGTCATGCTGACGCCGCCACAGAGCCCCCAGATATAGACCACCGCATAGAACGCCCACACCGGCAGCTCGAGGCAGAGCAGTGACAGGACGGTCAGACTGATACTGCTGCCAATGACCATGGCGCGACCCGGTCGCATGAGACCCCCGCGCCGCATGAGCACGAAGATGGTGGTACAGGTGCCGAGCATGTTGGACGCGAACACGAGTGCGATACCGCCCGCGCTGCCACCGTACAGATCACGCACCATGAAGGGCAGGATCACCATGTACGCGCCAGCAAAGAAGACGCCAATCGCAAAGGTGATGAGTATCGCCGGGCGAATCGCGGGTGAGCGCCAGACGAGCCCAATTCCTTCCGCAATATCCTTGAGCGCTGAGCCGCGCGGATGAGCCGCAACGGACGTTTGCACCGGAATACGGGTGGTCGCTGCTACCGCAAGTAGCATGAGCAGGGACTGCGCCAGCATGAGCGGCGCCGGGCCTGTGGTTTCGGCGAGGGAGCCAATGCCGAAACCAATGATCTGCACACCGAACTGCACGCCAATGGTGAGCGTCACAACACGCTGGATATCGCGTCCGGCAACACGATTCAGGAGCGCGTCGCGCGCGGGCTGCGCGAAAGCCGCGAAGCAGCCGCCAATCAGGGCCCATACCACCAGCAGCCCGTACACAAGCAGATCAGCCTGCACGAGCACGGCCATCAATAACGGCGGCACCGCCATCGCCGTCTGCAGCCCGATCAAAAGTCGTCGCTGATCGACCCGATCCCCGAGCAGCCCGCCCCAGAGGATGAGCAGCACCATGGGCAACTGCCCGGCCGTCTGCAGCAGACCAAGCTCGGACGCCGACCCTTCCAAGTAGACTGCGACAAGCCAAGGCTGCAGCACCATCTGGATGCCGCCGGGTACGAGGAAGAACGCGGTACTGCCGATATACCACGCAAGCCCTGGATTCACCGCGAGCCCAGATCGGGTCATGGCGACGCAGGGGCCGCAGAGCGTGCGCGGCCAGCCTGGAAACGCGCACGCGTCACAGCAGGCTTTCGCCTCTCGATGATGACGCTATGCTGAACCCTGAACGCCGCCCGCAACCCGCCCGCACGCAACAACCGAACCCCCAAACCCGAATCAAGCGGAAAAGAGTACCACGTCGCAGCGCACGGACCGCAGCTGAAACACCCCTTCACCACGCTCTGGTGCGGGTACCCCCATACGCAGGATCTGCATCAGACGACACCGCGACAGTGCCGCGCGTGCGCGGGTATGATCCGAGCGTGGCACAAGGGGGAACACGATGAACGCCATAACCGATCGGGCCGAGCGCAGCCGCGGCGCTGCCGCCGCAGCGCCGGACCCTTACAGCCTTCCGCTTGCAGAGATCGACGTGAGCAAGGCCGCGTATTACGGGTCCGATACCGTGCTGCCCCTCTTCGCGCGCCTGCGCGCCGAGGATCCGGTGCACTACTGTGAAAACGGTGACGCGGGCGCGTACTGGTCGGTAACCCGCTATGAGGACGTCAAATACGTCGACAGCCATCACGAGCTGTTCTCGTCGCAGATCGGCGGAATCACCATCGCTGATATCGAAGCCGACCCCGAGGTCCGTCTCGACAACTTCATCTCCATGGATCAGCCGCGTCACGATGCCCAGCGCAAGACAGTGGCACCCTCCGTGGCGCCAACCAATCTTGCGCTCATGGAACCCCTGATCCGCGAACGGGTGGTCGATATCCTCGAGCATCTGCCGATCGGCGAGACCTTCAACTGGGTCGACCACGTATCGATTGAGCTCACGGCGCGCATGCTGGCCACGCTGTTCGATTTCCCGTACGCAGATCGGCGCAAGCTGATTCACTGGTCCGATGTAACGACCTCCTCACCGCAGATCATGGGCGAAGCCGGTCTGTCGGTAGAAACACGAGCGCGCGAGTTTGCGGATTGCGCGAATACGTTCGCCGCCTTGTGGCAAGAGCGCGCCAGCAGCGCGCCGCGAAACGACCTGATCTCGATGCTGGCTCATGGTGAGTCGACCCGCGACATGCTGTCGCGACCCCAGGAATTCATCGGCAACATCATGCTGCTCATCGTGGGCGGCAATGACACCACGCGCAATTCGATCAGCGGCGGTCTGCTCGCACTGAACCAGTTCCCCGATGAATATCGCAAACTGGAGGAATCGCCCAAGCTGATCCCGAACATGGTGTCAGAAATGATTCGCTGGCAGACACCGGTGATTCACATGCGTCGCACGCCGTTTCAAGACACCGAATTGGGCGGCAAGACTCTTCGCGCGGGCGACAAGGTGGTCATGTGGTACCTTTCAGCCAACCGCGATGAGAGCGTGTTTCCTGAGGCCGACCGTCTGATCATCGACCGTCCCAACGCGCGTAGCCATGTTTCCTTCGGCTTTGGTATTCACCGCTGCATGGGTAACCGCCTCGCGGAAATGCAGCTGCGCATCCTGTGGGAAGAGATTTACAAGCGTTTTCGCAGGATCAATGTGGTGGGACCGGTGCTGCGCGTACCGAACAACTTCATCCGCGGTATCGCGGACCTTCCGGTTCAGATCCAGCCGCGCTGAATGAGTGAGCGAGGCGGCCGGTCGATGACCGGGCGCCCAGCCACGCCCAGTCCTGCGCCAGACTACCCGGCGCGCGCTTCGATCTCCGCGAGCAGCCCCGCGATCCGCGATTCCCAGGCGACCCTGTCCGGCTCAAAGGCATCGCCCAGCAGCTGGGCTACCACATCACGCAAGGCTACCAGCAGCTCCCGGTACATGCGGCTCTCGACCCGGTAGGCATACTGGTGGTTGCGCACCTCGAAGTTGAGATAAGCGGAGTCGCTGACCGGGTCCCACTCCATCAAGAGCCGCAGGACCTCGTTCAACATGCGTCCACGGGTGAGGTCATCCATATGGGCCATGAGCGCGGCCGCGTCAGGATCCGCCGCGAAGTAGCGTCGATAGACCGGCTCGGACAGGTCTTCGACCACAAGCGCTGCGCGCTCGAGCGTTGAACTGACCACAGCGGATATTGTCTTGTTATCCACGAGCTTCCCCTTTGACGCTGCCCCGGACCCACTCACAGCACCGAGCTTAACAGGCTCGGGAACAACAGCGGTTTTCTCAGCCATGGAAACAGTCTTTCTGTGCCATTCGATTTGAGCGAGACTAGCCCCCGGGAAAGGGGACCACTCGCGTTCATGACGTCTCGCGAACACGCCAAAAACCAGCGCCGTAACGCCATCATGGACGCGGCCAGAACGCTCATGCAGGCGTCAGGCTCAGCAGGTTTTTCGATGCGCGCGCTTGCGCAACATGCGGGGGTGAGCATCGCTACACCCTACAACCTGTTTGGATCCAAACAGGCGATCATGATCAGCATCCTCGAAGTCGAAATGCAGGCCTACCGTAGCCAGCTCGAGGAGCTACGCACCGACCCAATCACCGCGCTGTTCCACGCGGTGACCATCGCCACCGCGCGCTACAACGCGGATCCAGGCTTCTATCGTGCGCTTCTGTTCTCGGTCTACAACGATGGCGGCACGGAATTCCGCTCGATTTTCAGCGGATCAAGCCACGCCATCTGGCGCGAACTGGTAGCCCGCGCGGTCGCCGCGGGGCACCTGGGGCAGGAAGTCGAACCCAACGCGTTCGCGGTGATGCTCGAACACCTCTTCTTCGGTTGTCTACTCGAATGGGTCTACGGCAAGCTGCCCATGCAAGAGCTGGAGATACGGGTTCAGTATGGCTTTGCCCTGACCATGCTCGGCGTTGCGAACACAGACGCCGCTGTGCTTCTGCGCGCCCGCGCGCTGAGTGCACAGCAGTCGCTTTGGCAAACCTGGCAGCGCGCCGCGAACGAGAACGCGATCAGCTCGCCGCCGTCCCCAGCACACGCTCGAGCAGGCTGACTAGCCGGCGCACGGCGCCCGCAAGCAGCGTGGTTTCCGTATCAAGCCGCGCAAGCGGGTCCTCATCGCCCACATCGGCGGCGCCGACATCCGGCCATTTCAGTTTGCGCCAGACGCCCTCCTGGTCCACCACCCCGGAGAAGAGTTCCTCAAACTCAACGCCAAGCCGCAGCAGGCGCAAACCATTTTGCAGCAGGGTGCGTGGCTCATCATCCGAAAGGTCCATATCTGTCCATTGCACGATGGAGCGGGCCGAGGCGGGATCATTCAGACGGCATTCGCGCCCAAGACGGAGTTCGCGCGGACCGTCGCCCAGCAGAATCCGCGCGAGCAGAGCACCGATCGGGTCACGAAACGTCAGCGGCTGCACCTTGAGCGTTCCCAATGCATCACGGAGGCGATCCAGTACCTGTTCG
Organism: Gammaproteobacteria bacterium; assembly: GCA_003476445.1. Classification (GTDB taxonomy): domain Bacteria; phylum Pseudomonadota; class Gammaproteobacteria; order Pseudomonadales; family Azotimanducaceae; genus UBA7803. Next base: position 26,542 of record DMUF01000052.1, read on the forward strand.
GCCCGTGCGGGCACGGAAGCATCAATCACGAGCAAGCGCTCGCGCTCGAGCACCAGCGCATGCAGTCGATCGGAACGCAGCAGGGAGCGCGGCAGAAGTTCTCCATACACCTCGTCACGCAGCTGTCTGCGCTCTTTGCGAGATGCCTCACGACCCATACGTGCTTCGTACTCGGCAATACGTTCAGGCAAGGCTTCATTAATCGCCGCTGCGGGGAGCAATCGCACCTGGCGTCGCAATCGCAGCAGCACCGCACCCGCAACGCGCCGAAAGAGCGGATCGCCCTCGACACCCGATGGCGCTTCGAACCCGGCGGACTGCTCGCTGAAAGGTCCGCAGGGCGCGAAGGCGACCGTCTCGAGCCGCGCCGCGAGCTCTGCCTCATCACTCGGCCACTCGTCCTCGAGCCGATAGAACCGGAACGATCGAAACATGACGGCTATTGGTCCCAGGATTGCGGGGCTGTTGAATCGATACGGCGACGACCCGTCACCATCGACCAGGGTAGATTTTCACGAAGCAGCACGCTTTCGGCGATCGCCGCGAACAGATGCAGGGCAACGAGAGCGGCAAGGCCATCCGCAATACGTTCATGCACGCCCTCGATCGTTTCATTACCCCAGAAGTAATCCACTTCTTCCATCAGAAACCCGGTGACCGCCAGCGACGTCATGCAGAGCAGCATGACGATCATCACCAGGGCACCGATGGGCGAATGGCCGGGTATGGGCTGATGCTCCCATCTCACAAGCGCCTGCACATGACGCAGCAGGCGTCG
>DMUF01000052.1:27656-37978 GCA_003476445.1 Gammaproteobacteria bacterium
ACCACCGCCGCGACAGCGAGGTACCCTAGAATCTGATGCGGGTCATCCCCTTCTTCGAGGAGGAAGTAGTTCGCCACGAACGCGGTAACAAGGACCCCGTGCAGCACGCGCACCACGGGATCCCACAGCTTTTGCAACGCCGGCGCCTGGCCCTGCATCAAGGTCAATCAATCTCGGTTTTGACGGCGTTGCCCGACACCGGATCAAAATAGATTTCGACCTTGCGCCGGTCCTTGTCCCAACCATAGATCTCGTAGCAGTTACCGTCCGTCACCTTGAACACCTTGATCTCGTAACCTTCAGCCTTGAGCTTTTCCTGAAAGGCTGCCTCGTCCTGCCATTCCGCTCGATCAGCGGTGGTGCATTGCGGCCCCGCGAACGCTACGGACGCCGCAGACAGCAGACCAACCGCGAGCGCTGAACGACCCGTACGTGAGATGACCTTGTTCATGGATCCCGTCTCCTTACTCTGACTCGGTGCTTGCCTGGAATTCACCGTAACCCGCTCGATACTGAAACGCCCCATAGCGCTCGAAGAACCGGTCGGGGGCGAAGTATAGGCGTAACCGATGGCAGCGCTACAATCGGGGTTTCGGTATTCCGGAGTCGCGCATGTCCGAACAGATTTCGATACCGTTCCGGTTCCGGGGTCCACCCAACTCTGGTAACGGCGGGTATGTTGCGGGGGCGATCGCCGAACGCTTCGACGCCGCGACGCGCGCGACTGCAGCCATTGAGGTCACGCTGCGCGCGCCGATTCCGCTCGACACGCCGATGACACTGACTCGTGCGGCTACGCGCGCGATTGCCGTGCATCAGGGGGAGACGCTGATCGCCGAAGCCGCGGCCACCGAGCTCGCAATCGATATCCCCAAACCGCCGAGCTTTGCGGCAGCACGGGCAGCCGAACCAACCTCTCCTTCGTTTCTGCGCAACGTTAATCCCTACCTACCGAACGGCACCGGTTTTCATCCGGTGTGCGCCTGCTGCGGTTTCGACACGGTCGAGGGCGAGGGACTTCGCGTACACGCCGCCGCAGTTCCTGGATTCGCGGGCGTCGCGGCGGCATGGCGACCCCATCGCGCGCTGGGATCAGGGGCAGAGAGAGGGACAGACGAAGAGCTTCCACTTTCCATTGTGTGGACGGCGCTCGACTGTCCGGGACAATTTGCCTACTACGTGGACGGGATACGCACTGGACTGCTCGGCCGCATGACCGCGCGGGTAATTCGTCCTGTCTACGCGGAACGCGAACTTGTGGTCATCGGCTGGCGCGAACATATCGAGGGTCGCAAACACTTCGCTGGAACAGCGCTTTTCGATCAGAGCGGCGCGCTTTGCGCCTATGCGCGGCAAACGTGGATCGGTCGCATGGACTGACGCGGTTGGCGCGATAGCCAGGATAGACCCTGTGTTCCGTTACTTCGCTTCCGACCGTGGTTGCTTACTCCTGATCAGTCCACCACGCATAGAATTCCTCAAAACCGATCGCGCCACTGCCATCGCGGTCGAGTTCCCGAAACCCAATGCGCAGCTCCGCTGGCTTCATGCCCGCACCGAGGAGCTTTAGCAGACGGCCGAACTCCTCGATACCGATCGTCCCGTCCCCATTGCGATCGAAGGAATCAAAGGTCTCGCGCAATTCTTCGCGCCGATCATCGTCCATGGTGTGCCTCATCAAATCGGTCAACATGCCGAGGGCTCATGGAACGATCGCTCGAGAATCGCGTCAAGCGGCAGATGCCTACGCAACGTCTGCGCAGTGTCCCCAGTACCGGGCGGGGCGGAACCTGACGTCTTTCGTTAGACTGCGCCGTTTCTCGATCGAGAGTCGACCGCAAATGAATCGTGGGCTTCCGGGCGTCTTGCGTTACAGCATGACTGCGCTGTTCCTCGGCTCGGTCCTGACAGTTGCCGCAGCGGCTGCAGCTACCGCGCCAGCCGAGCCGCCGGTCGCCGTGGCTCATGCTCTGACCGAAGAACCCGTGCTCGACGGCAACGTGCTCGATGATCCTGCCTGGCGCGGCGCGACGCCGACGCGCGGCTTCTGGCAGGTGCAGCCGGAAGAAGGGGCAGCCGCTACCCAGTCCACCGAGGTTTATATCGCCTACAGCGCTGATGCCCTGCACATCGGTGTCGTGTGCTACGACAATGATCCCGCGGGAATCATCGTTTCTGACAGCCGCCGCGATTCCAATCTCGAGGAAGGCGACAGCTTCCAGGTTCTCATCGATACCTTTCGCGACGGGCAGAACGGTTTCATCTTTGGCACTAATCCCGCCGGTCTCGAGTACGACGGCCAGGTTACGCGCGAGGGAGCGGGCTCCACTGGCCCCGGCGGCGGCATGAGCAATATGCAGTCGGGCTCGGGCGGAGGGTTCAACCTCAACTGGGATACCACCTGGTCGGTGCGCTCGGTCATCGGCAGCTACGGCTGGAGCGCGGAGTTTCGTATTCCCTTTCGCTCACTGCGTTTCGCGCCCGGCGAGAAGCCCGTGTGGGGGCTCAACTTCCAACGCAACATTCGCCGCAACAACGAGATCGCTTACTGGTCGCCGCTGCCGCGACAATACAACCTGTACCGGGTATCCCAGGCGGGTGCACTCGAAGGTTTGGCACTACCGACCCTGCGCAACTTCAAGGTGATTCCCTATGCGCTTGGGCTCGCACAGCGAGGAGGCACGGAGGACGGCACCACCCTCAGCCAGGAAGTCGGAGTCGACATCAAGTATTCGCTCACCCCAAGTCTCACGCTCGATGCCACCTATAACACCGATTTCGCCCAGGTCGAGGTCGACGATCTGCAGGTCAATCTTGATCGCTTCAATCTGTTCTTCCCGGAGAAACGTCCCTTCTTCCTGGAAAATGCCGGCGTCTTCTCGGTGGGTACGCCGCGCGAGGTGGAACTCTTCTTCAGTCGACGTATAGGCATTGCGGCCGATGGCACCGCCCAGCCGATTGCGGGTGGTGCCCGGGTATCCGGACGTGTCGGCGACAACACCAACGTGGGTCTGCTCCGCATGAGCACAGAGCAGTCCGGCAATGCGGCCGAAAATGACTTCACTGTCGCACGCGTTCAGCAGGAACTGCCGAACCGTTCTGCTCTGGGCGCGCTGGTCGTTGCGCGCGATGGCGCCGCCGGAACAGGGAGCGCCATTGATAATCGAACGTACGCAGTCGACGGACGTTTCGGCATCGGTCGTGACGGACTTCTCAACGGCTACGTCGCCAAGACCGACACGGAGGGGCGAGAGGGACAGGATTACGCGTATTCGCTGATCGGTGGTTACAACAGCCAGGTCTGGAGCGGCAACCTCGGTTACAGCGAGGTGGGTCGCAATTTCAACCCCGAGGTGGGATTTCTGCGCCGATCCAACTACCGCAAGGCAGAAGGCTACCTGCTGCGACGCTACCGGCCGGAATCGCTCTGGGGGCTGCTCGAGCTCAGGCCCCACATCGCCTATCGCGGCTTCTGGGGCAACGAAGACAATCTGTACGAAAGCGGCTTTCTGCATATCGACAACCACTGGGAATGGCGCACCGGGTTCGAGGTACACACCGGCATCAACTTCATCCACGAGTGGGTGCGTCAGCCTTTTGCCCTTACCTCCGATGCCATGGTTCCCGCAGGCGAATACAACGACCGCGAAGCCCAAATCGTGCTGATCACTAATCAGGGTGAGCCCCTGTCACTCGAAATGGAGACCAAGGTCGGTGGCTTCTTTGGCGGCGAACGCGTGAGCACGGGGCCCATCCTTCGGATGCGTGCGGGAGACGCATTCACATCGGAACTCGCCTGGGTCCACAATCGGATCGACATCCGCGATGTGGCGGAAGATGTCGAGATCAACGTCGGCAGGCTGCGCCTTTCCTACTCATTTACCCCGCGCATGCTGCTACAAGCCCTGATTCAGTACGACGACCGAACCGATCTCGTCGGCACCAATCTGCGCTTTTCGTGGCTGCAGAGCGCGAACGCAGGAATCTATCTCGTCTACAACGAGGTCGATGACGAGAACGTCGTCGGGCCCATCGACAAACGCCGCGAGATTGCGCTGAAGGTCAGCTGGATCTTTGACGTGCTGTGATGATCACTCCAGAGAACTCGGGCGCCCGCGCCACCATTCGCGCGCTGCCGGCATCTCGCATCCGTCTCATCGCCAATGCGGCTCTCGGCCGCTCTGACGTACTGCCGTTCTGGTTCGGCGAAAGCGATCAGGTCACCCCCGAGCCCGTGCGGGCGGCAGCAATCGAAGCGCTGTCGGCTGGGCGAACCTTTTACACCCATAACCTGGGTGAGCCTGCGTTGCGCGATGCACTCGCCGATTACCTAAGCACGCTGCACGCTCGGCCGTTTGAGCGCGACTCGATCATCGTCACCAGTTCCGGCATTTCCGCTCTCATGGTCACCATGCAGGCTCTGCTTGATCCCGGCCAGCGAGTACTGATACCTGCACCGACGTGGCCAGGATTGAGCGAAATCCCGACCATTCTCGGGGCACAAGTGGAGACAGTTCCGCTTGAGCCGGGGCCGAATGGCTGGACGCTCAATCTCGAAGCGCTGCTCACTGCGCTCAGCGCCGACGTTCGACTGCTCGTGCTCAACTCGCCGAATAACCCGACGGGCTGGGTGCTTGACCCGGCCCATCGAGCGCCGATCCTCGAGCGCTGTCGGGAAACCGGCACCTGGATAATCTGTGATGACGTATATGAGAGATTACCGATAGATAGTTCCACGGATTGCACTCCGTCTTTTCTACCGCTGATCTCGGCAGAGGATCGGGTCATCAGCGTGAACAGTTTCTCGAAGGCCTGGCTGATGACCGGCTGGCGGCTCGGCTGGATCGTAGCGCCCCGCACCATCGCCGCAGACCTGGGAAAACTGATCGAATTCAACACCTCCTGCGCGCCGGCATTTGTGCAGGCGGGCGCGCTGCAGGCCTTAGCTGAGGATCCGTATCAGTTCAAGGAGCGTCGCGCGGCGCTGCAAGCGCGCGCCGGAGAACTACTCGCAGGGCTAAAGCACTTCCCCGGCCTGCTCGTGCCGCCCCCGACAGGCGGGATGTATGTGTTTTTACGCATCAGAGGGGAGCAGGACTCTGTCGCAACAGCGCTGCGGCTGATCGATGAAGCGGGTCTCGGGCTTGCGCCGGGCAGTGCATTCGGCGCCGCGGGAGAAGGATGGCTGCGCTGGTGTTTTGCATCTCGACCCGAACGACTCGCAGATGGCCTCGATCGCTTCGGCCGCTGGCTAAGGCATCGCTGACCACGCTCGACCGATCCGCCTGCGACCAACCTCAAAACAGGGCAGAATCAGCTGACTGGCATTGCCGTCGGAGCACCGCACCCATGACCCGAGCTGAATCCAGCCTGCCTGACCTTGCAACACCCTCCGCAGTGCTGCTAGTGAAGCGAGGCACGTGCAATAGGGCGCGGAGCGCGTGCAACAAAATAAGGCGCGCAGGTCTTGTCGCCTGCGTGGCTTTCCTCAGCGGCAACGGCCTGCACGCGAGCACCTCCGCTGCAGAGCCGAATGCAGATCCCGCCTTCGACGCCGAAACTCTGGAGCACTTCCAGGCGCTTGTGCGCATGGACACCACCGATCCGCCCGGACGCGAAGTAGAGGCGGCGGAGTACCTCGCCAAGGTGCTGCGAGAAGCGGGCATCAACACCGAGATAGTGGCGCTCGAACCTCACCGGCCCAACGTGATCGCACGTATTCCAGGCAACGACAGCCGCAAACCCCTGCTGCTGATGGCGCATACCGATACCGTCAACATTGATCCGGCGAAGTGGTCATTTCCACCGTTCAGCGCTGCGCGAGACGGCGGCTACATCTACGGACGCGGCACCGTCGACGACAAGGACAACGTGGTTGCAGCGCTCATGACCATGCTTACCCTGAAGCGTGCAGGCACCCCGCTCGATCGCGACGTGATCTTCCTCGCAGAGTCCGGCGAAGAAGGCACCACGCGCGTCGGTATCCAGTACGTCGTGGAAAACCACTTCGACAAGATCGATGCGGAGTACTGTCTGGCCGAGGGCGGCGGCGTGACCCGGGAGAACGGTCGGGTCACCTCGGCCTCGATTCAGACGATGGAGAAAAGCCCGCGCGCGATCGAACTTATCGCCCGCGGTCCCGCGGGTCACGGCTCGGTACCGCTCGAGGACAACGCGGTCGTGCACCTGTCAGCGGCCGTGGCGCGAGTCGCGGCGTGGCGCACGCCGATCCGGCTGAACGAGACCACGCGCACCTACTTCGAGCGGTTGGCTGCCATCGCACCGCCGGAACAAGCGCAAAACTATCGCGATATCCTGCACCCTGATCCCGCCGTACAGGCGCGGGCAGACGCCTGGTTCCGCACGCGGGAACCGCGCCACGCGTCGGTAATCCGCACATCGATTTCACCCACCATGATCAACGGCGGTTACCGGGTGAATGTCATCCCGTCAGAGGCAAAAGCGACACTCGATACCCGGCTCGAGCCTTCAGAGGACCCGGAAGCATTTCTGGAACAGGTACGCGGCGTCGTGAACGATCCCAGCATCGAGGTGAACTGGGCGCCGAGAGATCTGCGTCCCCGTGGATCGAGCAGCATTGCCACAGAGGCGTTTGCGCTTCTGGAAGCGGAATTCGAGCGCCATTACGGCGCGCCCACGCTCCCCACCATGAGCACCGGCGCGACCGACATGGCCTATTTGCGTGCGCGTGGGATTCAATGTTACGGCATCGGCCCGGCGATCGATGTGGAAGACGGCGCCAAGGGTTTTGGCGCGCACAGCGACCAGGAGCGGATCCTTGAGTCCGAACTCTATCGGTTCGCCCGATTCCACCTCGATGCGGTTCGCGCCCTCGCAGCAAGCGCGCCGACACCGTAGCCGACGCGCTGCTCGATAGCCGCGGGGCGCGCGACTAGCGCTCCGCGGCCAGCGTTTCCTGCACGGCTGTGCGCTCGCGCATGCGCGCATGATGGGCCGCTATGACCGGGTAACGTCCGACGTCGAGACCGTGCGCCGGCAGCCATTCGGTCAGCGTAAAGAGATAGCAATCCGCCACGGAAAACGCGTCACCGAGCACCCACGGCGCCCCTACCATCTCGCTGTTCATCAGTGCAAAACATGCGTCAACGACGGATGGCGCCTTGCGTCGCAGCTCCGCGCGCGCCGCCGCATCATCAGCCCAGCGTTCGGCACGTCGCAGATGCGCGTGGGCCACGTGCACCGTGGCACAGAGATAGCTGTTGAATGCCTGCATACGGGCAAACTCGAACGCATCATTGAGGGGAGCAAGCCGCGCCGCAGGATGGGATTGCGCGATGTAGGCCAGGATCGCCGGATTCTCGGTGATGACTCCGCGCGGGGTGGCAAGAGCGGGTACCCGCCCCTTCGGATTAATTCGCAGGTACTCGGGACTGCGCTGTTCGTCCGCCGCAAAGTTGAGGTTATAGAGCTCGAAACGAGCCTCGGCTTCGCGCAGCGCAAGGTGGGAAGCGCGCGAGCACGCGCCCGGTGTGTAATAGAGCGTAAGCACGTTAGACTTTCTCCTGCACTCAGCCACGGGTATCCGCCGTGTCGGAACTGATCCTGCGACAGCCCGCCGGAAAATTTGTGGATCCTGCCACCACCCGCGACGGCGAGCCGCGCGCCTGGGTCGATCTGCGGGAACTGCGCACACTCTGGTTCAACACGGGGACGCTCTGCAACCTGACCTGCAAAACCTGCTATATCGAGTCGAGCCCAAGCAACGATCGTCTGAGCTGGCTGGCTGCCGCAGAGGTCGAGACCTTCCTGGACGAAGCGCTGACATTGCCGGTTACACCAACAACGATCGGTTTCACCGGCGGCGAACCGTTCATGAACCCCGAGTTTGTGGCCATGCTCGCGGCCGCACTCGAACGCGGTTTCGAGACCCTGGTCCTGACCAATGCCATGCGCCCGATGATGAAATGTGCTGACGCGTTCGCCGCGCTGCATGCCCGCTATCCGGGTCGCGTGACCGTGCGCGTCTCGATGGATCACTACACTGCCGAGCTGCATGAGCGAGAGCGGGGGCGACGCAGTTTCGAACCGATGCTGCGCGGCTTGCGCTGGCTTGTCGAAACCGGGGTCCGGGTTCACGTCGCTGGTCGCACGTGCTGGGACCAATCAGAGGCTGATCTCCGGAGAGGTTATGCAGCACTCTTCGCGAAGCTTGACCTCGGGGTCGATGCGCTCGACCCGGCGTCACTCGTGCTCTTTCCCGACATGGATGCCAGCGCAGACGTGCCGGAGATCACCACCGCCTGCTGGGGTATTCTCGGCGTCGATCCCGATGCCATGATGTGCGCGAGTTCGCGCATGGTGGTAAAGCGTCGCGGCGCCGATCGACCGGTGGTTCTGGCGTGTACCCTGATCACCGACCATGCGGCGTTCGAACTCGGCCGGAATCTGACCGAGGCAGCACGGTCCATCGCATTGAATCATCCGCACTGCGCGCGCTTCTGCGTTCTCGGTGGCGGTAGCTGCAGCGCCTGACCGTCGGCAGAGACAGTTGCAACACCCCGAACAATGCCGGCGACAGCGCATCCGACGCGCCGCTCTGATGCTTGGCCTCGGCCTGCTGAGCAGCACGGTCATTGCATCCAATAAAGCAGCGGATGAACGGCCCAATATCGTGATTGTGCTGGTTGACGATGCCGCGCTCATGGACTTCGGCAGCTACGGCGGCGAAGCGCAAACGCCCCACATCGATGCCATTGCCCAGGCGGGTGTGCAATTCACACAGCATCGCACGGCTCCGCTGTGCGCGCCCTCCCGCGCCATGCTGCTGACCGGCCTTGATGCGCATCGGGCTGGTGTCGCGACCATTCCCGAAGTCATGCCCGCAGCCCAGCGTGATGCCAGCGGCTACGGCCACGCGCTCGGCCCGGGCGTAACAACTCTGGCAACACGCCTGCAACGCGCGGGCTATCGAACCTACATGACCGGCAAGTGGCATCTCGGACACGGCCCCGGCGAGCTTCCCGCCGATCACGGCTTCGAGCGCTCGTTTATCCTGGATGCCTCGGGCGCGGACAACTATCGCGGCCAGAGCTACATTCCCTTCTACACGCGCGCCGACTGGTTCGAAGATCGCACCCGGACGACGTTGCCAGCGGACTTCTACTCCTCGCGGTTTCTCGTCGACCGCACGATCGAATGGATCGATTCGGGTAACGAGCGACAACCCTTCCTCGCTTACCTCGCCTTTCAGGCGATACACATACCGCTACAAGCTTCCGCAAGCAGACGCGATCGCTATCGCGAGGTCTATGCCGCTGGCTGGGACGACATTCGAGCCCGACGCGAAGAACGCGCGCGCGCGCTTGGGCTTGCGCCAGCAGACGCCGTGGCAGCCGCACGCCCTCACGGTTTGCGGTCGTGGTCCACACTGGATGATGAGGCGCGCGCGCTTGCCAGCGCCAGCATGGCGGTTAACGCCGCCATGCTCGATGAAATGGACCATCACCTCGGTCGACTGATCGCGCATCTGGAGAGCGCCGGCGAGCTCTCGAACACCCTGTTCGTCATCACCTCCGATAACGGCCCGGAACCGAGCGATCCGTTTGCGTCACCTGGCATGGAGACCTGGACCCGGTTACAGGGCTACTCGCGCGATCTGGAAAGCCTCGGTGAGCGCAATAGCTACGTCTTCATCGGCGCCGAGTGGGCCTGGGCTGCTGCCGCTCCCGGGAATCTATTCAAGTTCCAGACCACCGAGGGCGGAACGCGGGTTCCACTGATCATTGCCGGGCCGAGCGTGCGCGCAGCGCGCAGCGACGCCCTGACGACGATGCAGGATCTGGCGCCCACACTGCTCGAGCTCGCGGGGGTGGAAACGGATCGGGACCGCTTCGACGGTCGTTCGCTCACCCCTCTGCTGACAGGCACCGCCGCGACGGTACGCGGTCCTGATGATGCCGTAGCCTTCGAGGTCTCTGGCAACGCTGCGCTTTATCGAGGGCCTTACAAGCTCGTCCGCAATGCCCCGCCCTGGGGCACCGGGCAATGGGAGCTCTACCGATATCGCGAAGATCCCGGCGAGACCCGGAATGTGATGCAGGCGTTACCGGCAGAGGCTGCCGCGCTCGAAGCGGATTACTCGGCGTGGGCCAACCGCGTTGGGGTTGTCCCGTTGCCTGCGGGCTACGATATGCGGCGTCAGATCGGCATCAATTCTTTGACGCGCCAGCGCGAGACGATCATGGCAGCGCTCGCCGTGGTCGGCACCGCCCTGGGGCTCATCCTGCTTCTGGGCCGCTCCGGGCGAAGATCGCCTGCGAGCGCGCCCGGTCCACATTCGT
>DMUF01000254.1:0-138 GCA_003476445.1 Gammaproteobacteria bacterium
GTGAGCCAGGATGAGTTCGCGGCGGCACTGCCGCCCGATCGGCACCGCGATGGGGCGAATGAGTCGGACCCGCCGTCCGAGCCCGGCCACGGGAGGCCCTGGGGCAAACTCAAGCCGGAAGAGATCGCCGAACAGGAA
>DMUF01000254.1:488-1817 GCA_003476445.1 Gammaproteobacteria bacterium
TGCGCAAGGAACGGCAAAGAGCCATGTTCAGCCGCCTCGACAAGAACGTCGATGGCGCGCTGACCCGTGACGAGATGGCTGCGCCCGCTGAGCGTCTGCGTACGCTGGACACCGACCAGGATGGCACGGTGACGCGCGCAGAGGCGCGCGCCTATCGCCGCGCCAATCGCTCCTGAGCGGATCGACGCGCGTGTGGTCGAGATCGATGACGAGACGCTGTTGGCTGGCATTGCTGCCGGCAGCGAACGCGCTTTCGAGCAGTTCCTCTTGCGGCACGTTGACTCGATTCATGGCTACACGCTGCGTCTTACCGGCTCCCGCGATGATGCGGATGAGCTCACGCAGGAGACCTTTCTGCGGGTCTGGCAGCGCGCCGGGTCTTACCAGCCGGGGCGCGTGCAGGTGACGACCTGGCTGCACACGATCGCGCATCACCTGTGCGTTGATCGCTGGCGCAAGCCGGCCGCTGAGCCGCACGAGGACACTGATCATGTCCCGGACCCGGCGCCGGGTCCGGCGGGGGAGCTGGAGCGGTCGCGGCTTGCCGCGCGGCTCGATGAGGCGCTTGCCCGACTCCCGCTTGATCAGAAGGCGGCGCTATTGTTGGTCGAAGTGCGCGGTCTGTCGCTGCGCGATGTTGCGGTGGTGCTTGGGGGCACGTTGGAAGCGGCGGAGTCACGTCTGGCGCGAGCACGCCGGGCGCTGCGCAGTGTTCTGGAAGCGCCATGAGTGAGCCGAAGGACGAATTCGGGGGGCGGGCGTCGAACCCGGACCGCGCGCTGGACGACTGGCTGCAGACCGCGCGCGCGCATCAGGCGCCGCCTGGTCTTGCGGCAGCGATTCAGCGGCGCGTAGCGGCACTCGACACCGCCCGCGCTTCGTCCGATCCGCTCGAGCGCGCTATTGCCTGGTTGCGGGAACAGGTGTGGCGCCCGTTGGCCCTTGCTGCTCTGCCGCTGCTGTTAGGAGTCGTAGCGGGCTGGTTCATCCCCCAGGATGACGATACGACTGCGCTTGCGCAGTCGCTCGACCGATGGAGCTTTGCCGATGCGGCGCGGGAGCAGGACCATGACACGCTACGGTAAGTGGTTGGTGACAGCGCTCGCGGTCTCCCTTGCGATCAACCTGATGCTGGTCGGATTTCTGGCGGGCCGCTGGCTGCAAACCGCTGGACCGCCGGCGGGACACGACCCCGCGCTGCTGCTTTGGCCGGCGGTCAAGGGGCTGCCTGCTGCGGAGCGCGAGGCGCTGCGTCCGGCTCTTCGCCAATCCCTGCGCGCGAGCAGAGATCAGGTCCGTGTGATTCGCCAAGCGCAGCGTGCGGTGCAG
>DMUF01000254.1:2175-19704 GCA_003476445.1 Gammaproteobacteria bacterium
GCTCTGAACGACGGTCAGGTCGTGCGTCATGCAACGCTCGTTCAGGTGGCGGAACGACTCGAGCCGGAGGAACGCCGACGTCTTGCGACGGACATGGCGGCGCACGGACGCCCCTCGATCGGATCGCCGCCTCCGCCGGAACCAGTGTTCCCCGGACTGCCTCCGCCGCCCGGTGCTGCGCCATGACGTCGGCGGTCGTCGCGGCGCTCGATCATCTCGTCTCCCGCGTGATCGCAGCCGCGCCGCTGCCAGCGGAACCGTTCGATCCGGACTGGCGCTCGCCGTGCGAACAGGGCGCGCCGTGGAACGACGAGGCGGGCGAGCAGCGCGTGAACTGGTCTCCCTCTTTGCGCCCGTCGGAGCGGCTCGAAGCGCTCGTGGGGCTCAGTCGCGCGCTCGACCTCAACCTGCATCCGGATATCGAGGCGTATTACGCGCGCTGGTGGTCGGCCGGTCTCGACGCCCGTGCGCCGTTTGGTCGCATTCGGCTCATCCTGCTCTGGAACGAGGATGACGCGGCGCGTCTGGTGGAAAACCTGCTCGGCCATGCGCTCTGGCAGCGGCGTCAGCGACGCCCGTTCACCGTGTTCGTGGCGACCGTTGAGCCGGACGACGGCACCTTCATTTCGGTTGAAAACGAGTCTGGCCGAGTCCTGCTGGAGCGGGCCGGCGAGGGCCCGCTGCGCACGCTCGCAGCGTCGCTCGCCGAGTTTCTGCACGCGCTTGAACCGCGAGGCGGGTGAAACGCCTGGTCACCGCGGCGCGCGGCAGCGGCAGTTGGCGAGTGAGGGTGCATCCCTAAGGGGAATGCCTGATACTTGGCGATGAGCGGGAAATCCTGTTGTCTCTGCCGTCGCAGCCCTCCGGGCCGACCACAGCGGCAACGCTGTCAGGACACACACGATGCTAGCAAGACTCACCCTCTGCGCGATGGTGCTCCTTGGATTGGGGGCGATTACGGGCTGTTCGCGCCCGGCGCCACCCGCAGCGCCGACACCGGAGGTCTATGTCGCACCGGTGCTGGTCAAAGACGTGCCGATTTTCCTCGAGCTGGTTGGTCAGGCGAAAGGTTCCCAGGACGTACAGATTCGCGCGCGCGTGGAAGGTTTCCTCGAAAGCGCATCGTTCACCGAGGGAGCGTTCGTGACACTTGGCACGCCGCTCTACCGCATCGACCCGCGCCCGCTGGAAACGGTGCTCGCCCAGGCTCGTGCCAACCTGGCCACGCAGGCTGCAAAACTCGAACAGGCCAGCATCGCCGCAAACCGGCTGAAGCCGCTCGCAGCCCAGGAGGCGGTGAGCCTGCAGGAGCTGGACAACGCGCTGTCGAACGAAAGTGCCGCTCGCGCCCAGCGGGATGCCGCCCAGGCGGCGGTCGACAAGGCGCTCCTGGATCTGTCCTATACCAAGATCACTTCACCCCTGGACGGGGTCGTTGGTACCACCCTGGTCAAGCCAGGCAATCTGGTCGGGCGCGGCGAGAGTACGCTGCTCACCACCGTGTCCCAGGTCGATCCCATCCTCTTCCGTGCTGGTCTGAGCGAAGCCGAGTACCTGCGTCTTGCCCGTCAATTTGCGGCGAAGGGCGCGCGACCGGAAGGAGAAACGGCGGTCGATCTCTTGCTCGCCGACGGGACGGTGCACACGCATGCCGGTCGGATTGACGGAATCGAGCGTGCGGTAGATGCCGCAACGGGCACGTTGGCCGTGCAGTTCGCGTTCCCCAACCCGGATCGACTGGTGCGCCCCGGTCAGTTCGGGCGCGTCCGGGTTCAGGCCGAAGTGCGCAGCGGCGCCCTGCTGGTGCCGCAGCGGGCGGTGCAGGAACTGCAGTCGCTGCACACCGTCGTGGTGGTGGGCAGTGACAACACCGTCGACATTCGTACCGTGAAAGTCGGTCCGCGGTTCGAAAATTTGTGGGTGATCGAGTCCGGGATCGAACCCGGTGAGCGCGTCGTCATGGAAGGGTTGCAGCGCCTGCGGGACGGTATGACGGTGTCTGTCCAGACCGCGACCAAGGACGAGTCGGACGTGCTGTCCGCCGGCGCAGGCTGAGGTTGTCATGGGCTCCTTTTTCGTCGATCGCCCCATTGTCGCGATGGTCATATCCATCGTGACGGTTCTGCTTGGCATCGTGGCGATGTCGAGCCTGCCCATTTCCCAGTACCCCGAGATCGTGCCGCCGATGGTGCAGGTCAGCACCAATTTCACCGGTGCCAGCGCCACTGACGTCGAGGCCGCGGTCGCGGCGCCGCTCGAGCAGAAGATGAACGGCGTCGAGGACATGATCTACATGAAGTCGACCAACTCGAACGACGGCACCTTCACGCTGAAGGTGAGCTTCGAGGTGGGGACCGATCTCGACATGGCCAACGTCCTCGCGCAGAACCGCGTGTCGGAGGCGATGCCGTCGCTGCCGCAGCAGGTCAAGAACGTCGGCGTGTCGGTGAAGAAGTCACTGGCGTTCCCGCTTCTGGTCATCTCGCTCAAGTCACCCAACGGCAGCTACGACACCGGATTCCTGTCGAACTACGCGAGCCTCAACATCACCGACAGCCTGGCGCGCATTCCGGGGGTGGGTCAGGTGACCCTGTTTGGCGGCAGCGATTACGCCATGCGTGTCTGGCTGCGGCCGGACCGCATCGCCAATCTCGGACTCACGGTTCCCGACGTCATCAACGCGATCTCGCAGCAGAACACGTTGAGCCCGGCAGGGCAGATCGGCGGCGCTCCGGCGGTGCCTGGCACGGAATACACGTACACGGTGAAGACCCGTGGACGCATGCTGGATGAGACCGAGTTCGGCAATGTGATCGTGCGTTCCAACAGCGATGGCTCGCAGGTGCTGCTGCGCGATGTCGCGCGCATCGAGCTCGGTTCCCAGCTCTACAACGCCATTGGACGCTACGACGGCAAGCCGGGCGCCATCATGGCGATCTACCAGATCCCCGGCACCAACGCGCTCGAGGTGGCAGGTCAGGTGCGCGCGGCCATGGAGTCGCTGGCGCCCAGCTTTCCAAATGATCTCGACTACACGGTATCGCTCGATACCACCCTGCCAGTCAGCGAGGGCATTAACGAGATCGTGCACACGCTGTTCGAGGCGATCGTGCTCGTGATCATCGTCGTGTTCCTGTTCTTGCAGAACTGGCGCGCCACGCTCATTCCGCTCCTGACCGTGCCGGTATCGCTCATCGGCGCCTTCATCTTTTTCCCGCTGCTGGGTTTCTCCATCAACGTGCTGTCGTTACTCGGGCTCGTGCTTGCCATCGGCATCGTGGTGGACGACGCGATCGTTGTGGTGGAAGCCGTCATGCACCACATTGAGCGCGGGTTGACACCGCGCGAGGCGACGCTCAAGGCGCTGCAGGAAGTATCCGGCCCCGTGGTGGCTATCGCCCTCATCCTGGCGGCGGTCTTTATTCCCGTTGCGTTCATCCCGGGCATTACCGGGAGGTTCTACCAGCAGTTCGCCATCACCATTGCGATATCGGTGCTGCTCTCTGCCTTCAACGCCCTGACCCTGTCGCCGGCGCTGGCCGCGAAGCTGCTGCGCCCGCATGACGGAAAGCCGAGTCGGCTGACCCCGTTCTACAACCGGTTCAACGCGATCTTCGGTCGGGGTACCGATGCCTATGTCGGCTTCACCGGTATTCTGGTGCGCAAGCTCGGGCGCAGCGTGCTGCTCATTGGTGGCATCGTTGTCCTGGTCGGGCTGCTGGCATCACGGGTTCCCACCGGCTTCGTGCCCGACGAAGACCAGGGCTTCCTGCTGGTCAACCTCATGCTTCCGGACGCCGCGTCCCTCGAGCGCACCGACGCGGTGATGCGCAAGGTGGAGAAGGTGCTCGCAGACGACGAGCGGATCGAGGGTTTCAATACCGTCACCGGATTCAGCCTGCTGGTGGGCGCGTATTCGTCGAACATGGGCTTCGTCTTCGTGCAGCTCAAAGACTGGGAGGAGCGCGAAGGTTTGCCGAACCACGCGCTGCTCATTGCGCGCGCGCTCAACCAGCGCCTCGCGACCGAGGTTCCGGAAGCCGTGGTCGTCGCGTTTCCGCCCCCGCCCATTCCCGGTCTTGGGGTGGGGTCCGGGTTCACCATGCAGCTACAGGATCGCGGTGGCCGCTCGCCTGAGTTTCTGGCCGAGCAGGCATCGCGATTCGTTGCAGCCGCGAGCGAGCGGCCTGAAATCGGACGCATTCAGACGGCGTACCGTGCGAGCGTGCCGCAGATCTATGCCGACGTGGATCGCAGCAAGGTGCTGAAGAGCGGCGTCCCGCTGTCCGATGTGAACACGACGCTCGGCACGCTCCTGGGCAGCACCTACGTCAACGATTTCAACCGCTTCGGTCGGGTCTACCGGGTGTACGTGCAGGCGGAGCCGGAGTTCCGCCAGGATCCGAGTCAGATCGGGCTCTTTTTTGTGCGTAGTCAGACCGGGCAGATGGTGCCGCTCGATGCCCTGGTATCGACGGAGCCGGTGAGCGGGCCCGAGTTTACGAACCGCTTCAACCTGTATCGGTCGGCGGAGATCAGCGGCGCGCCCGCGCCCGGCTTCAGCAGCGCGGATGCCATGCGCGCGCTCGAGGAGGTGGCGGCGGAGGTGCTGCCCGAGGGTGTCACCCAGGCGTGGTCCGACGTGTCCTACCAGGAGCGCATAGCGCCCAATCCGGCGCCGGTCTTCGCTGTGGCGATCCTGCTCGTGTTTCTCGTGCTAGCGGCTCAGTACGAAAGCTGGAGTCTGCCGTTCAGCGTGCTGCTCGGGACTCCCTTCGCCATTTTTGGGGCGTTCTTCGGGCTCTGGCTTGCCGGTCTCGTGATCCCGCCGATTTACGTCAATAACATCTTCGCGCAGATCGGCATCGTCATGCTGATCGGCCTTGCAGCGAAGAATGCCATTCTCATCGTCGAGTTCGCGCGCATGCTGCAGCAGCAGGGGCGCGATGCCGTCTCGGCGGTGCTCGAGGCGGCGCGACTGCGCTTTCGGCCGATTCTGATGACGGCGTTTGCGTTCATTCTTGGCGTCGTGCCGCTGCTCACCGCGAGCGGCGCGGGAGCCTTCTCGCGGCGCGTGCTGGGCATGACGGTGTTCTCCGGCATGCTCTTTGCCACTGTGCTTGGCGTCTGCCTGATCCCGGTCCTCTTTGTTCTCGTGGAGCGCTTCTTTGGTGGGCGCGCGCCCGCGGCTACCGCGGCATCTGCAACGCACGTGGCGTCCGGGGATGCTGAAGGCGGAGACCGTTCATGAACAGGTGGCTCTTTGCCGGGCTGTTCTGCCTTGCCGTGTCGGGGTGCGCCGTGGGGCCGGATTACGAGCGCCCGGATATCCCGGTCCCGACTGAGTTCCGGGGTACGGCGGCGGAGGCGGCGTCCGTTGCCGACGCCGGCTGGTGGACGCTGATCGAGGACCCTGTCCTCGATGCGCTGGTTCGTGAAGCGATCGCCAACAACCTCGATCTGGCGGTTGCGACCGAGCGCATTGCCGAAGCGCGCGCCCGTTATCGCATCGTGCGCGCTGACCTGATTCCCGAGGTAGGCGCGAGCGGTGGCCAGACCTCGCAGCGCAACTCCGTTCTCACCGACCCCGCGCGCCCGGGCTTCGATCGGGCCAGCAATAACTACGATGCGAGCGTCGCGGTCTCCTGGGAAATCGACCTTTTCGGTGGCAACCGCCGCCGCTCGGAGTCGGCGTTTGCGAGTTACCTCGCCACCGAACATGGGCAGCGGGCGACGCTGGTCACGCTGGTCGGAGACGTGGCCTCGGCGTACGTCACTCTGCGCGCGCTCGATCTGCAGCTCGAGATCGCGCGCGAAACCGTGAAGGCGAACGAGGAAATGGTGGACTACTACCGCAAGCGGCTGGCGGGCGGGCTGTCCAACCGGCTCGAGGTGGACACGGCCATTGCCAACAAGGCGCGTACCGCGATCCTCGTGCCGCAGTTCGAACAGCAGATTGCGAGCACCGAAAACGCGCTCAGCTTTCTTCTTGGGCGAGTACCGGGCGATATCGATCGCGGCGCCGCGATCGAAACCTTCCGCCGTCAGCCCGCGGTTCCGCCCGGTTTGCCCGCGGCCCTGCTTGAGCGACGGCCGGACGTGCTCGCCGCGGAACAGCAGCTGGTTGCCGCTAACGCCGACGTAGGCGCCGCGCGCGCCCTGTTCTTTCCTTCGCTCTCGGTGAGCGGCGTCCTGGGAGCGGCGAGCGGTGATGCGGGCGATCTCTTCGACGAGGGAACGGAAACCAGTCAGCTGCGCACGAGCGTGCTGGCACCGATCTTTCAGGGCGGGCGGCTGCGCGCGAACCAAGCGGTAGCCGAGTCGCGTCTCGAACAAGCGGTGCTGCGTTACCGAGCGACGGCGCTCAATGCGTATCGCGAAGTCGCTGATGCGGTGGTGGCGGTGGACAAGCTCGGCGTCGTGCGCACGGAACTGCAGACCGGCGTGGATGCGCTCGAAGATGCGTCAACACTGGCGCGTGCGCGCTATCAGGAAGGTCTCTCAAGCTATCTCGAAATTTTGAATACCGACCAGCAGCTCCTGGATCAGCGGTTACGTCTGGCGTCCACGCGGGGCGATGAGCTGCGCTCCCTGGTAGCGCTGTATCGCGCGCTGGGCGGCGGCTGGCAGGAACCGGGTACCCCTTGAGCCGTCTGTGAACAGTTATCCCGAGCAAATGCGGCTTGATCCAATTCGCGCCCTCGAGGGTGTGATGGATCTGCCAGGGTCGAAGAGCATCACCAACCGGGCGCTGCTGCTGGCTGCGCTCGCGCGCGGAACCACGGTGCTGCACAACGTGCTGGCAAGCGACGATACCCGGTACATGATCGACGCGCTCGTTGCGCTTGGTGTCTCCGTTCGCGAGCGCGGTACCGAGGTCGAAGTGACCGGGTGCGCGGGGCCGCTCGTGACCCGTCCGGGGCGTTGGGTGCTTTCGCTCGGCCTCGCGGGCACTGCCTATCGGCCGCTGACGGCGGCGTTGACCCTGGGCGCGGGCGAGTTTGTTCTCGACGGGTCTGCGCGCATGCGTGAGCGACCCGTCGGTGATCTTGTTGATGGACTCGTGCAGCTTGGTGCGCGCATTCGCTATCTGGGTGCACCAGGCTTTCCGCCGGTGGAAGTGATTGGTACTGGGCTCGACGGCGGGTTGGTGCGGATGCGCGGGGATGTCTCCAGCCAGTTCCTGACGTCGCTCCTGCTCTCTGCCCCGCTTGCGCGCGGCCCGATCACGGTGGAGGTTGAGGGCGAACAGGTTTCCACACCGTACCTCGACATCACGGTGCACATGATGCGCGCGTTCGGCGCAACGCTTGAACACGAAGGTCACCGGCGCTACCGGATTACTCCCACGGGTTATGTCTCGCCCGGCGTCTATCACGTGGAAGGCGACGCGTCGTCCGCGAGCTATTTTCTGGCTGCCGGGGCGATACGCGGTAACGGTGTGGTGGTTCGCGGCGTTGGGCGTGCGAGCGTGCAGGGTGACGTGGCGTTTGCCAGCACTCTTGAAGCGATGGGTGCACGCGTGATCTGGGGCGAAGATCAGATCACGGTGGCGCCGCCGGCGAATGGTGTGCTGCAGGCGCTCGATGTCGATCTCAATCACATTCCCGATGCGGCCATGACGCTCGCGGTCCTTGCGCTCTTTGCCCGGGGCACGACGCGCATCCGCAACGTCGGCAACTGGCGCGTCAAAGAAACGGATCGCCTGCAGGCGATGGCAACCGAGCTGCGTCGCGTCGGCGCGACGGTCGAGGAAGGTCCCGACTATCTGAGCGTAACGCCCCCGCAAGCACTCAAGCATGCGGTGATCGAAACCTATGGCGATCATCGGATGGCGATGTGTTTCTCGCTGGTGGCGCTGTCGGGAACACCGGTGACGCTGCGCGATCCCGGTTGTGTCGCGAAGACGTTCCCCGACTATTTCGAGCGGTTCATGGCGCTGCGCGTTCCCGCCTGAGGCGGCGCGTTGGCGAACAGTCCACTCTGGCTGCGCTCGAAATCGAGGAGCCAGCGCTTCAGCGGCAGCCCGCCGCCAAAGCCGGTCAGGCTGCCATTGCTGCCGATCACGCGATGACAAGGGAAGATGAGCGGCAGCGGGTTCGTTGCATTCGCCCCACCAACGGCGCGAACAGCCTTCGGCTGACCGATTTGCGCGGCGATCTCTGCGTAGCTTCGGGTTTCCCCGAACGGTATGGTGCGGAGTGCTTCCAGCACGCGTGCCTGAAACGCAGATACCGCGGGTGCTACCGGAAAATCGAGGGTTCGTCGCGTTCCGTCGAAATAGGCGCCGAGCTGCCGCAGCGCGGTCATGAAGGGGCCGTCCGAGCGTCGCCAGGCAGTGTCCGCTCCCCGTGCCATGGGGCCGGTGGAAAAATCGATGCGGCGAACGCCCTCGAGGTCGCCGGCCAGGAGCAAACGACCAACGGGGCTGTCAAAGTGGGTGTAATACACCGTGACCTCCAAGCGCACGCCTCACCATGAACCTTCATCGTTGGTCGTTCAAGCAGTTCAGCGCTCGTGCCCGCGCCGTCGCTCCCGTGAGTCTCGAGACTTCATTCGAGTAACCCATGTCTGACATCAATCCCGTTCCTGGTCCTGCAACGATCATTCCGCCGTCGCGCTGGCGCCGCACCGGGCGCCTCCTCCTGCCTGCCCTGGTGGTCAGCGTGGTCTATTTTCTGTTCATCGGTTATCCGCCGCTACGCCTGCTTGCGCTTGTTCAGTCGGGCGCACAGGGCGCCGATTGGCAGCCCGGCACGCTTATCCTGCTCACGGTTTTGGTACTGCCGATCCTGCTGCGTCTTGCCGCCGAGTGGCTGCCCGGAGCGGCAGGTCGGACGCTGGCTGCGGCCGTGATGACCTGGTTTGGCATTGCCTTCGTCGCCTTCTTGCCGGTGGCAGGTTTTGATCTCATCGATACGGTGGCGAGCGTCGTGGCGGTACCCCTGCCGCGTCCGCTGAGCGGATGGGTCCTGCTCGCCATCGTGCTGCTGCTTACCGTGGTTGGGCTTGTGAACGCGCAGCGGCTCGTCGTGCGTGAGATCGAGGTGGCGGTGCCTGTCGAGCTCTCCGCGCAGGTCGGTGGTACCAGGCTCGTGCAGGTCAGCGACGTTCACGTGGGGTCCCGCAGCGGGCGTTTTCTCGACCGTATCGTTCATCGCGTCAATGCGCTCCCGGCCGATGTGGTGCTCATCACCGGCGATCTGGTGGATTTCGCGAACGTGGCGCAGGAAGAGCTTGCGAGCCTGGCCCGGCTGCGCGCGCCGGTGTTCTTCGCGATCGGCAATCACGAACGCTATGTGGATCTCGAGGCGATCTGCACGCGTCTCACGAATCTTGGCGTGCGCGTGCTGCGTAACGCCGCCGTCGAGTACGGCGCGCTGCAGATCATCGGCATTGATGACGCAGATCCGCGCACCCAGGTCGGACGTGTTCTGCCGTATCTGATGCCGGATCCGCAACGCTATCGCGTGCTCATGTATCACCGGCCTGATGGCGCGCAGGATGCGGCGGACTGGGGGGTTCATCTCATGCTGTGTGGCCACACGCACAATGGCCAGATCGTGCCGTTCCAGCTGCTGGTCCGCCGCGTCTTCCCGCGCATCTGCGGAGTTTATCGTCTGGGGCCGCTGACTCTTCACGTATCGCCCGGAACCGGCACCTGGGGGCCCGTTCTGCGCCTTGGGTCGCGGTGCGAGATCACCCGCATTACCCTTGTCTGACGTGGGGTGGTCTGTTGTCATGTCGGCTTGATGCCCGCGCTCACGCCATCGCGAAGTCTGGCATCGTCCGAACCCCATCTGCAGGAGCCCGCCGCCATGTCCACGCCGCTGTCCGACGCCCTCATCATCGAACAGATCGAAATCGGGCCGATGCAGAATTTCACCTATGTCATCGGTTCGCGGGAGACCCGTGAGGTCGTCGTCGTCGACCCGGCCTGGGATATCGATGGCATCGTCAACCACCTCGCTGAGCGCGACTATCGCCTGACGGGCGCACTGATCACGCACTACCACCCGGACCACTGTGGCGGCAGTTTCGGCGGACACGTGGTGGAAGGGGTGGCCGCGCTCATCGGTCGATTGCCATGCCCGGTGTATGTCAACGAGCACGAGGCCGACGGCGTGCGCAAGGTCACGGGGTTGTCCGAGTCCGATCTGGTGCGGGTCAGCTCCGGTCATCGGGTAGAAGTCGGCGAGGTCTGTGTGGAATGCCTGCACACGCCCGGGCACACACCGGGTTCCCAGTGTTTCCGCGTCCATAACACGTTGGTTTCAGGCGATACCCTGTTCATCAACGGTTGTGGCCGGGTGGATCTGCCCGGGTCGAACTCCGAGCAGATGTTTGAAAGCCTGCGCAAGTTGCGCGACCTGCCGGAGGACACTCTGCTGCTGCCGGGACACAACTACGGCCATGTGCCGAATGCCACCTTCGCAGAGACCAAGCGGCACAACGCCTACCTGCGCATCAACGATCTCGCAACCTGGCGCATGTTCATGGGGGACTGACAATGGATAGCGGCACTTTCAGCGGGTTCTCGGTCAGCTTGAGCGACGCGGGGGTCGCGTGGATTCGCTTCAACACGCCGGAACGACTCAACGGCATGGCCGTCGCGATGAAACGCGACCTGATCGAGGCGCTCGCTCAGGCGCAAATGGATAACGCGGTGCGCGTCATCGTCTTTACCGGCAGCGGGCGGGCATTCTCGGCGGGGGATGACCTGACCGCCTACAAGGATGCGCAGCTGGGCGGAACGGCGCTCGTGCCTCCCATTCCGCCGGGCCACGACAATGCGCTCGGCACCTACAACGGGCTCCGGGTCATCTCGCAGCAGCTCAATACCGCGGTGCGCAGCCTGGACAAGCTCACCATCGCGGCCATCAACGGCGTGGCCATCCAGACTGGATTTTCCCTGGCCCTCGCCTGCGACTTCCGCATCGCAGCAGCCGGCGTGCGTCTTGGTAGTGCCACCCTGCGCTTCGGCCTGCTGCCCGACGAAGGCGGACAATATCTTCTCGTCCAGCACCTGGGGCTCGCGCGCGCCCTGGATTTTCTCATGCGCAAGCGCATCGTCACTGCCGAAGAGGCGCTGGCGCTGGGGCTCGTGCATGAGGTGGTCGCGCCGCACGATCTCGAGAGCGCGGCAGACGCGCTCGCCCTCGAGTTTGCGACCGGGCCGCAGGTGGCCATGCGTATGCTGAAGCGCTCGGTGTACAGCGCGGCTGATCAGACCTGGGCCGCGGCACTCGAGGACATCGCCGCGCGCACGGCGATCACGGACCATCACCCGGATACCCGTGAGGGAGTTGCGGCATTCCGCGAGAAGCGTGCCCCGCGTTTCAACGCGTGGCTCGAACGCTGAGCCAGGTGCCGCGGGTCGCTTGAGCGGCCCGCGGCTGTTGGCATGCTTCAGCTCGGCAGGAGGTGAGCGACCGCGTCGCGCTCTTCGCAGAGCTCGGTCTCGGTGGCGGTCATCTTCTCGCGGCTGAAAGCGCTGATGTCGCGCCCCTGAACGATGCTCCAGTCGCCGCCCTGACAGGTGACGGGGAAGGAGTAAATCAGCCCCTTCTGGATGCCGTAGCTGCCGTCGGAATAGACGCCCATGCTGACGACGCCCTTGCTGCCGAGGGCCCAGTCGCGCATGTGATCGATAGCCGCATTGGCAGCCGATGCCGCGCTCGACGCGCCGCGAGCCTTGATGATGGCCGCGCCGCGCTGCTGCACTTCAGGGATGAAGGTGCCGCGGTACCAGCTTTCGTCGACGAGCCCGGTGGCGGCCTTGCCGTGAACCGTCGCGGCAGAGATGTCCGGATACTGGGTCGCCGAATGGTTGCCCCAGATGCACAGCCCGGCGACGTCGTTGACCGTTGCGCCGACCTTCTGCGCGAGCTGGGCCACGCCCCGGTTGTGGTCGAGACGGGTCATGGCGGTGAACTGGCGCGGATTGAGATCGGGCGCGTTGCGCTGGGCGATCAGCGAATTGGTATTGGCCGGATTGCCGACCACCAGCACTTTGACCTGGCGCGAGGCGTGGTCGTTCAGCGCCTTGCCCTGGACCGAGAAGATTGCCGCGTTGGCTTCGATCAGGTCCTTGCGCTCCATACCGGGGCCGCGCGGTCGGGAACCCACCAGCAGCGCGTAATCGGTATCGCGGAAAGCGACGTTCGCATCGTCGGTCTGAACGATGCCGCGCAGCAGCGGGAATGCGCAGTCATCAAGCTCCATGGCCACGCCGTTCAGGGCGCCGAGGGCCGGGGTGATCTCGAGAAGCTGCAGGATCACGGGCTGATCCTTGCCGAGCATGTCGCCCGAGGCGATGCGGAAGAGCAGCGCGTATCCAATCTGTCCGGCAGCGCCGGTCACCGTCACGCGTACGGGATTTTTCATGAGGCGATCTCCGTTGATCCAAGGGGGCGACGGGCGCGGATTGTAGGGAATCTTCCGCAGCGGCGCACGTCCGCAGCCCTTGTGCGCTTCGCGTGGCGACCGGGCTCAGGGCGTACTCGCGTCGCTGCCTGCTCGGGTCATTGCATACTCGGGTTACTGCGTCCGGTATTCCCGGAACCAGTGGCCGCTGGACTGCATGACCAGAACGTCGTGGATCCAGGGGATCACCCGGTCCGGCAGCGCGCGGGGTTCGAACCAATCGCCGTGGTCAAAGAGCTCGGGCTCAGCACAGTGCGGCTCGCCCGACCATCCGCCGCGCTCATGGCGCGCTTCGAAGACAAAGTTGATGCCTTGCTGTGGTCCGGAGTGATACGGCAGGGCGCATACGGGCTGCGCGTCCGCGAGCGCGGTGCCGGTTTCCTCGCGGCATTCGCGCAGCACGGCCTCGCGCACGGACTCTCCCG
Source organism: Gammaproteobacteria bacterium (assembly GCA_003476445.1). GTDB lineage: Bacteria > Pseudomonadota > Gammaproteobacteria > Pseudomonadales > Azotimanducaceae > UBA7803. The sequence goes on from DMUF01000254.1 coordinate 15,027, forward strand.
CGTGCTGATGCCCGCCGGGGAGTGCGAAGAAGCCGTCCAGGAAGCCGGTCCGGGCACGCCGCAGCAGGAACAGGCGATTCTCGCGCCACAGCATGAGGTGTACGACAACGGGAAATCGGTCTCGCTCCATGACGTCTCCTTGGCAGCCTGACTTCGCCCTGCGAGACTGTGCGCAGTGGCAGGTAGCCTGCAAGAGGGAAGCGACATGACCCTGCGATTCCTTGGCAGCGCCGTCTTGATGGGGCTCGTGCTCGGGGTTGGCGCCGCAGTGCTGATCGTCGGGCGGCTCGCAACGTTCAGTGATAGCAGCTACTCGGGATGGCACGGCAACGAACTGGCGGGGCAGGCTGCGGCCGACATCTATACGCGCGCGGCCATAGCGCGGACCGGGCTCCTCGCGCTGACCCGGGAAGAAACGCTCTATTTCACCCGCTATGCCGATGCTGACGGCGTCGCTCTTAATGAGCGCTGTTCCTACCTGCTCGAAGGCACCGATCCGCCCGCGCGCTGGTGGTCCGTAACGCTGTACGCGGCGGACAACTACCTCGCGCGGAATGGCGATGGCGCTGCGTCCATGGACCAGACGCGTGTGGTGCGGGCGGAAGGCGGTCGATTCCGGATTTGGGTGGCCGCGGCGGCAGACCGCGAGCCGAACTGGATCTCGTCGCGCAACGCGGGCGATTTCTCCCTGACACTCAGACTGTATAACCCCGAGCCGGGGTTGCTCGAGGATGTCCACTCACTGCGGCCGCCGGTTATACGCACCGTGAGCTGCGCGGCAGGTGAGGCATGAGCGGCGTCACTCGCTGGCTCCTGTTGACGATGGCCTTCGCGGCGATCGCGCACCTCGGCTCCGTTTGGGCGGCGCCCTATCTGCTTATGCGCGTGGCGACGGAGCGGCTGCAGATGGGGGGCGAGGTACGGGTCAACACCATGCAGCAGCCGGACCGGGTCACCGAAGCCGCTCGCGCGGTCGTGCGCCCATCGCCGGACCTTGCCTACTCCATTTGCACCTTTGATCTGTCCCAAGGACCGCTGCACCTGCGCGCTGCTGCGTGGGATGACTACATGTCGCTTTCGGTCTTTGCCGCGAATTCCGACGTCGTGTTCGTGCGCAACGACCGGCAGTCCGCCGGAGCGATCGAGATCACCCTCGCGCTCGACGGACAACGGGCTCCGGAGGGCCGTGAAGTGGTGATCTCCCCATCGCAGACGGGTATTGCACTGGTGCGACGGCTCGCACCGGACCAGGCGCGATTCAACGCGGCAACCGTCGCTGCGGCCGGAGATATCTGCGCGCCGGCGAGCTAGCGCGCGTTCCAAGGGCGGGGTTGGTCAGAGCTCTTGATTCACCCCGGGCTTTCTGAGATTGTTCGTCGTTCGCGCGCGCGCCGCGTTGTCCGCCGTAGAAAAACGCATCGTTTTCAGCGGGTTGGATACCAGGTCGGTGCCCGGGAGCACTCCCAAGCTGCCTCCAGGCGTAACCGCTGCATAGCAACGGTCGCGTCGGGCTGCCTGATGGTCGCGCGAATAGCGAATCAGTCGCGACCATGTGGCTGGCGGGTCGTGCGCCGTCGGCTTCGCAGGGTGGTCCGGCCGCGGACTGCAAAGCACTCGATCGAGAACAGCAGATGAAAGAACAGCGTCACTTCGGCCTGCCCCCACGTCAGGGTCTCTACGACCCCGCCAATGAAAAGGATAGCTGCGGCGTGGGCTTTGTGTGCCACATCAAGGGCACGCCGAGTCGCAAGATCATTGAAGACGCCCACGCGATGAACTGCTGCATGGAACATCGCGGCGGCGTGGGCTATGAACAGAATACCGGCGATGGCGCCGGCATTCTGCTTGGCATGCCGGACCGCTTTCTGCGCCGTGTCGCGGCCGAAGATCTGGGTGTCACGCTGCCTGCGCAAGGCCGCTATGGCGTTGGCAATGTGTTCCTGCCCCACGATGCGGCAGCACGGGCGCGTTGCAAGGCATTGATCGAAGCAGCCATCGAGCACACCGGGCAGACATTGCTTGGCTGGCGCGCGCTGCCCACGCATCCGGATGGCGCAGGCATCGGCAACGCGGCGCGTGCCGCCATGCCCCATTTCGAGCAGCTCTTCATTGCGGCGAATGGCGTCAGCGGTGAAGAGTTCGAGCGCAAGCTCTACCTGGTGCGCAAGTGGACGAGCAACGCGCTGCGCGGTGACAGCACGCTCGCGGAAAACAAGCTGCTCTACATCTGCAGCCTGTCGCACCGGGTGATCGTCTACAAGGGCATGCTCACGCCGGATCAGGTATTCAGTTTCTACCCCGACCTCCTCGCCGAGGACTTCGAGTCCTGGGTCGCGATGATCCATTCGCGCTTCAGCACCAATACCTTCCCGTCCTGGGATCGGGCGCAGCCGAACCGTTTCATGAGCCATAACGGTGAGATCAACACCGTGCTTGGCAACCGGAACTGGATGAACGCCCGCGAAGGCGTGGTCGAAAGCCCGCTCTACGGCGACGATCTGGCCAAGCTGTTTCCGGTGACGGAGGCCGATTGTTCCGATTCGGGTTCATTCGACAACGTGCTCGAATTCCTTGTCATGAACGGACGGCAGTTGCCCGAAGCCGTGCTCATGATGATTCCGGAGGCGTGGCAGCAGCATTCGAGCATGGACGCGACCAAGCGCGCGTTCTACGAATACCACTCCTGTCTGATGGAGCCGTGGGACGGTCCGGCTTCGATCGTGTTCAGCGATGGCAACTGCATCGGCGCAGTGCTGGATCGTAACGGGCTGCGTCCGAGCCGCTATTACGTCACCGATGACGACATCTGCATCATGGCGTCAGAGGTCGGCACGGTGAGCGTCGACCCCGCGCGCGTGGTTCGCAAGGGTCGGCTGCAGCCGGGGCGCATGTTCCTCATCGACTTCCAACAGGGGCGCATGATTCCCGATGAGGAATTGAAGCAGCATTGGGCATCGGCCCAGCCCTATGCGGACTGGCTCGCCGCGCAGCGTCTCGAACTCGACCGCTTGCCCGCGGTGACCAGCGACCATGGTTTCGATCCGGCATCGCTCATGCCGCGGATGCAGGCGTTTGGCTACACGGTCGAGACGCTGCAGATCATGCTGCAGCCCATGGTGCGTGAACTCCGCGACCCGCTCGGCTCGATGGGTAACGATGCCGCGCTGGCGGTGATGTCGCGCAAGCCGCGCATGCTCTACGACTACTTCAAGCAGCGTTTCGCTCAGGTGACTAATCCACCGATCGACTCGATCCGTGAAGAAGTCATCATGGCGCTCGAGTGTTATATCGGGCCGGAGCAGAATCTGCTGTCGGCAACGCCCGAGCACGCGCATCGCCTGCGCGTGCCGCACCCGATCCTGTCTAACGAAGAGCTGGCCGCGCTGCGTGGTCTGAATCATCGCGGCTGGCGCTCGCGCACCATCGACATCACGTTCCCGGTGGATTCGGGTCGGGCGGGACTGGTCGAGGCGCTCGATCGAATCTGTGCCGAAACCTCGGCGGCGATTGCCGAGGGTTACAGTCTTATCGTGCTGTCCGACCGGCGAACCGGTCCGGATTGCGTGCCCATTTCCTCGCTTCTTGCCGTGGGCACAGTGCACCACCATTTGGTGCAGGCTCATGCCCGCACGCGGATCGGCATCGTGCTGGAGACGGGTGAGGCGCGCGAGGTGCATCACCACTGCCTGCTCATTGGCTATGGCGTCGACGCGATCAATCCCTACCTCGCCTTCGAAGCGCTCTGGGATGCGCGTGCCAACGGTGCCTTCGCCGATGCAAGTCACCTCGGTACAGACGAAGACATCGTCTACGCCTATCGCAAGGCCACGGCCAAGGGCATCCTCAAGGTCATGGGCAAAATGGGCATCTCGACGCTGCAGTCCTACAAGGGCGCGCAGATCTTCGAAGCCATCGGTCTTGCTCAGGATGTGATCGAGCGCGCGTTCGTTGGTACCGCAAGTCGCGTCGAAGGCGTCGGTCTCGATGTCCTTGCCGAAGAAATGCAGCGGCGCCATGCGCTCGGGTATCCGCGCCGCAACGCGACTATTCCGATCCTGCAGAACCCCGGCGATTTTCATTGGCGGGCAGGCGGTGATACCCATATGTGGGACCCTACCTCCATTGCCGAACTGCAGAACGCGGTACGTGGCAATAATGAGGACGCCTACTGGCGGTTCTCCGCGCACACCAACCGTGAGACCACGCGCAATGCCACGCTGCGCGGTCTGCTCACCTTCCGCGCGGGCGCGAACGGCGGACCGATACCGATCGAGGAGGTCGAGCCCGAGCAGCAGATCGTGCGGCGATTTGCGACGGGCGCCATGAGTTTCGGTTCGATCAGCGCCGAGGCACACGAGACACTCGCGGTCGCGATGAACCGTATCGGCGGCAAGTCGAATACCGGTGAAGGCGGTGAAGACTCGCGGCGTTTCACCCCGCTGCCGAACGGCGATTCGCGGCGCAGCGCGATCAAGCAGGTCGCGAGCGGGCGGTTTGGTGTCACGATCAACTATCTGACCAATGCCGACGAGTTGCAGATCAAGATCGTGCAGGGCGCAAAGCCGGGTGAGGGCGGCGAGCTGCCCGGGCACAAGGTGGACGACATCATCGCGTCCATCCGGCACTCCACACCGGGTGTCGGCCTGATCAGCCCACCGCCGCACCACGATATTTATTC
>DMUF01000254.1:19995-21167 GCA_003476445.1 Gammaproteobacteria bacterium
ATCGAGGACATCGCTCAGCTGATCCACGATCTGAAGAACGCCAATCCTGAGGCGCGCATAAGCGTGAAGCTCGGGGCGGAGATCGGTGTGGGCACGGTTGCGGCAGGCGTGGTGAAAGCTCGCGCTGATCACCTTGTTATCGCGGGCGATACCGGTGGCACGGGTGCGTCGCCGCTGACGTCGATCAAGCATGCCGGTGTGCCGTGGGAACTCGGCATTGCCGAAACGCACCAGACGCTGGTGTTGAACAATCTGCGATCGCGCGTGGTGTTGCAGACCGATGGTCAGCTCAAGACCGGTCGCGATGTCGCCATTGCCGCGCTGCTCGGTGCCGAGGAATTCGGCTTCGCCACCGGCCCGCTCGTCGCGCTTGGCTGCATCATGATGCGCAAGTGTCACTTGAATACCTGCCCGGTCGGCGTTGCGACGCAGGACCCGGTGCTGCGCAAGCGCTTCGCCGGCCAACCCGAGCACGTGATCAACTACTTCTTCATGATCGCGAAAGAGCTGCGCATGATCATGGCGGAACTCGGGTTCCGCACGCTCAACGAGATGGTCGGGCGGGTGGACGCGCTCGAGGTGCAGTCCGCCGTGGATCACTGGAAGGCGCGCGGCATCGATCTCTCGTCGCTGCTTGCGCACATTCAGGAGCCGCCGGAGTTCCTCGGCCGCTACGCCATTCACAAGCAGGATCACGGGCTGGAGAAGGCGCTGGACAACACGCTGATCGCGCTCGCGGAACCTGCGCTCAAGCGCGGTGAGAAAGTGCAGGATGATCTTGTCATCCGCAACATCAACCGCGTCGTCGGCGGCATGCTCTCCAATCGCATCATCCGCGAGGTGGGCCCCGACATGCTGCCGCCGGATACGATCCATTTCCGCTTCAAGGGCAGCGCCGGGCAGAGCTTTGGTGCCTGGCTCGCCCGCGGTGTGACGCTCGAAGTCGAGGGTGATGCGAACGACTACGTCGGCAAGGGTCTCTCAGGCGGTCGCGTGATCATCTACCCGCCGCGCACGAGTCCGTTCAAGGCGGAGGAGAACATCCTGGTTGGAAACGTCGTGATGTACGGCGCGACCAGTGGGGAAGTGTTCCTGCGCGGCCAGGCCGCAGAACGTTTCTGCGTGCGCAACAGCGGCGCGACGGCCGTGGTGGAAGGCGTTGGCGATCACGG
>DMUF01000254.1:21490-22437 GCA_003476445.1 Gammaproteobacteria bacterium
GAATACATGACCGGCGGACGCGTGGTCGTGCTCGGGCCCACCGGGCGCAACTTTGCCGCGGGTATGAGCGGCGGGGTCGCTTATATCTGGGACCCGAACAACGAGTTTCCGGCGCGATGCAATCCGGAAATGGTTGAGCTCGAGTCGCTTGAGGACGCCTCCGAAATCGGCGAGCTGCGCCAGCTCATTGAACGGCATGTCAGCTACACGGACTCAGCCGTGGGGCGGCGCCTGCTCGACGACTGGCCGAATGCCGTGCGGCGCTTTGTGAAAGTGATGCCGACCGACTACAAGCGCGTGCTGAAGGCGCGACGCGAAGCGGTGAGCGCGTAGTGAAGTCCGCCCTGCGGACGCGAGACAACGACGGATACAAGACCCATGGGTAAACCGACTGGCTTTCTGGAATTCACCCGCAACGCGGCGCCCTACCGGGATGCGACTGCGCGGCTGCTCGACTTTCAGGAAATCTACACGGACCACGATAACCCGCGGCTCACCAGTCAGGGTGCGCGCTGCATGGACTGCGGCGTGCCGTTCTGTCAGTCGGGCGATGGGTGTCCGATCTACAACCTCATTCCCGAGTGGAACGATCTCGTTTATCGGGGGCAGTGGCGCGAAGCGCTCGACCGTCTGCACAAGACGAACAACTTCCCCGAATTCACGGGTCGCGTGTGTCCGGCGCCGTGTGAGGGCGCGTGTGTGCTGGGAATTACTGACCCGGCGGTCACGATCAAGAACATCGAAATGGCGATCATCGATCGCGGTTTCGCTGAGGGTTGGGTCGTGCCTCAGCCTCCGACAAGCCGCACGGGCAAGCGCGTCGCCGTCATCGGGTCAGGGCCTTCCGGACTCGCTGCTGCCGCTCAGCTCAACTCGGTTGGGCATCGTGTACGCGTGTTCGAGCGCGCTGACCGGGTGGGCGGATTGCTCATGTACGGCATCCCGAA
>DMUF01000254.1:22730-22867 GCA_003476445.1 Gammaproteobacteria bacterium
CCGAACATGAAGCTCGACAAGAACGAGGTCGTGATGCGCCGCATCCGCCTGATGCAGGAAGAGGGTATCGAGTTCCAGCCCGGCACCCCCGTAGGAGACGGCTCCGCCGGCACGCTCGATGCGCGCGAGCTGCTCGC
>DMUF01000254.1:23149-23322 GCA_003476445.1 Gammaproteobacteria bacterium
CTCGATGCGCGCGAGCTGCTCGCTGACTACGACGCCATTCTGCTCGCGACCGGCGCGACGGTGCCGCGCGATTTGCCGATCCCTGGCCGATCCCTGGCGGGGGTTCACTTCGCCATGGATTTCCTCGGCGCCAATACCCGCAGCCTGCTCGATTCTGAGCTCAAGGACGGTCG
>DMUF01000254.1:23667-24071 GCA_003476445.1 Gammaproteobacteria bacterium
ACTGACTGCATTGGTACGTCCCTGCGTCACGGCTGCCGCAGTCTCGTCAATTTCGAGTTGTTCCCGAAACCGCCAGCGGAGCGCGCGTCAAACAATCCATGGCCGACCTGGCCGCGCATTCACCGCACCGACTATGGGCATCAGGAAGCGGCTGCCCGGTTCGGGGACGATCCGCGCACCTATGCGATTTCGTCCACCGAGTTCGTTGACGACGGCCACGGCCGCGTGCGGGCGGTGCGCACCGTAGAAGTCGCCATGAAGGGCGGCAAGTTCGAGCCTGTGCCTGGCTCCGAGCGCGAATGGCCGGCGGATCTCGTGCTTCTGGCGATGGGTTTTCTTGGGCCGGAGCGCCAGATTGCCGATCGTCTTGGTGTCGACCTCGACGACCGATCCAACTTCCGCGC
>DMUF01000203.1:0-3610 GCA_003476445.1 Gammaproteobacteria bacterium
CCCCGCCCCCATGCGTGCCTGCAGGCGCTCGGCGAACTGCGCGCGCAGCGCGTTGACATCACGCCCCTGGGCGATCAGCTTCCCTTTTTCATCAAGCACCTGCACGTTGATCAGAAGGTGCGGATCAACTCGTTCTGCTGACCAGTCGTCCGCTCCGGGCGAGATGCCATGCAGTTCCCGCAGCGCGGTACCAAGCGCCTGGGTAAAGCGCCCCTGGCGATACCTGTCTGGTCGCTCAAGCAGCGCCAGAATCGCCGGCACCTTGTCCGGCAGCGGTGCAAGCGGGCGGCGCAGCGATTTCGGCAGGGAGCGCAGCCACGCCTCGACCACGAGCGGCAGAAATCCGGGCACCGACCATTCCAGCGCGCTCGCATCCACCGCTTCCAACAAGCCGACCGGCGTGCGCAGGGAGATACCGTCGTCGATCTCGCCCGGCGCAAACCGGTACTTGAGCGCAAAGGCGTTGCCGCGCATGACCAGTTCCGAGGGGTAATCGGTCTCTGCAAGCGCCGATGCCGTGAGCGTGAGATCGGCCTCGGAAAAAATGATGCGCGCCTGTTCCGCTGGCGTTGCCTTGCGCCACCAGCGCTCGAGCGCGGCGGCGGATGTCGCCTCGGCCGGCAACCGCTCGTCGTAGAGGTCCGCAATGGCTTCTTCGGACACGAGCAGATCGCGACGGCGCCCCTTTGCCTCGCGCTCGGTGAGGTCAGTCTGCAGCCCGAGATTTTGCGTCAGAAATGGCAGCGGCCGCGGCATTGCGCCGCGCACGAGCCCTTCGCGGATGAGCAGGCTGCGGCTGATCACGGGATCAATGCGCGCATAGGCGACCGCCCGCCGTTCAACGAGCGGCAGGCCGTAGAGCGAAACGGACTCTTCGGCGATCACTTCGCCGCGCTTCGGATTCCAGTGCGGCTCGCTGTAGCTGCGCTTCAGCAGATGCCCCGCCGCCTCTTCGATCCAGGGCGCGTCAACCGCGGCCACGGAGCGCGCGTACACGCGGCTGGTTTCGAGAATCTCCGCCGCCATCAGCCAGCGTGGCGTGGCACGCGCGAGCGTCGACCCGGGGAAGACACGAAACCGCAGATTGCGCGGCCCGAGGTACTGCCCCTTTTCATCGAGCAGCCCAATAAGGCTGAGGGATCCGGCAAGAATCGACCGATGTACGGCAGCATAGTCGGCGGGAACCTCATTCACGCGCATGCCGAGCTCACGGACGGCCAGCAGCAGCTGCCGATGCAGCTCACGCCACTCCGTCATGCGCACCGGGGAAAGAAAGCGCTTCTGCAGCAGCGTCTTCAGCCCGGCACGCGTCGACGCCTGACGCGTCTCCTCAAACCACTGCCAGAGTTTCACCAGACCGAGAAACTCCGAGCGCTCATCCGCCCAGTCGCGATGTGCCTGATCAGCCGCCGCCTGCCGATCGGGCGGACGTTCTCGCGGATCAGGGATGGCGAGACCGCTGACCACAATGAGCACCTCGGCAAGCGCGCCGCGTCGATCAGCCTCGATCAACATGCGCGCAAGCCGGGGGTCGACCGGCAGCCGTGCCATGGTGCGCCCGGTGGGCGTCAACCGACCACCTTCGAGCGCGGTCAGTTCCTCGAGCAGTTTCTCCGCATCCCGAATGGCGCGGGGATCCGGCGGGTCCAGGAACGGAAAGCGATGAATATCCCCCAACCCGAACGCCTGCATCTGTAGTACGACGGAGGCAAGGTTCGTGCGCCGAATTTCCGGATCCGTGTACGCCGGCCGCCCGGTGAAATCGGCTTCGCTGTACAGCCGATAACAGACACCCGGCGCCACGCGACCGCAGCGCCCCATGCGCTGATTCGCACTGGCCTGGGAAATCGGCTCGATCGGAAGCCGCTGCAGCTTGGAGCGAAACGAATACCGGCTGATGCGGGCAAAACCGGGGTCGATCACAAAACCGATATTCGGCACCGTGATCGACGTTTCCGCCACGTTGGTCGCGAGGACGACCCGCCGACGTCCCCCGGTTTCAAAGACGCGCTGCTGATCCCGCGCCGACAAGCGGGCATAAAGCGGCAGCACCTCCCAGCGTTCGCCCAGCCGCGTGCGCAGAAAGCGGGCGGTTTCGAGAATCTCCCGCTCGCCGCTCTGGAACACGAGCACGTCACGCGCGCCGCGCAGGGGGGCGCGCTCGATATCCTCGAGGCAGGCCATCAGCCGCTCGTCCGCCGCGGCTTCCGTGGCCGCATCATCGAGATAGTTCACTGCGACCGGATAGCCCCGCCCGCCGACCTCCACCACCGGCGCGTTGTCGAAATGGCGCGAGAACGCCGCAACATCGATGGTAGCGCTGGTGATGATCACCTTGAGGTCAGGCCGCCGACGCGTGAGATCACGCAAATAACCCAGCAGGAAATCGATGTTGAGACTGCGCTCGTGGGCCTCGTCGACGATGATCACGTCGTAGTTGTCGAGCCAGCGATCGCGCCGGATCTCGGTCAGCAGCAGTCCGTCGGTGACCAGTTTGACGAGCGTTCGCGGCCCGACCTGATCCGAGAACCGCACCGCGTAGCCCACGCCGTCACCCACCGGCATCTCGAGCTCGAACGCGAGCCGCGCCGCCACGCTGCGTGCGGCGAGCCGCCGCGGCTGAGTGTGACCAATCATGCCGCGCCGCCCATAGCCGAGGTCAAGACAGATCTTCGGCAGCTGGGTGGTCTTGCCCGAACCCGTCTCACCTGCCACCACGATCACCGAGTGCGATTCGAGCAGGCGCGCGATCTCGCCGACATGCGCGCTCACGGGTAGCGCTTCGGGGTACTCGAGCTTGGGTTTGAGCAGATTGCGCGCGGCAAGCGCCGCTATCGATTCGGCGTGCAGCGCGGCGTACGCCTCGGGGTTCTGGCGCGCAAGACGACGCAGGGCGTGAACGTCCCGGCGCAGAACCTGGGACGTATCAAGGTTCACGGCATTCACCGAAGGCGCGGTCGACCGCGGACGATCGACCTTACTTGGACAGGAACCCCATGGCGTCCTCGAGTCCACGGAGCGTGAGCGGATACATCTGCCCACCCACCAGCTCGCGCGTGATGCCTACGGACGTGGAATACTCCCAGGTTTCCTGGGGCGTCGGATTGAGCCAGGCCACCTTCGGGTACAGGCTGGTAAAGCGCGTCAACCAGGCGGCGCCGGGCTCTTCGTTCCAATGTTCGACACTGCCGCCGGCGTGCGTGATCTCGTAGGGCGCCATGGTCGCATCGCCGACGAAGATCACCTTGTAGTCGTGCGGGAACTTGTTGATCACCTCGAGCGTGGGCAGCCGCTCGTTCATACGCCGGCGGCTGTCCTTCCACACCGATTCATAGATGAAGTTGTGGAAGTAAAAGCTTTCGAGGTGCTTGAACTCGGTGCGCGTGGCGGAAAAGAGTTCCTCACACGTCTTCACGTGGGCGTCCATCGAACCGCCGATATCAAGGAACAGGAGCACCTTCACCGTGTTCTTGCGCTCCGGCCGCATGCGAATATCGAGCATGCCGCCGTTGTGCGCGGTCGAACGTATGGTGGTGTCGATGTCGAGTTCTTCGTCCTTGCCGGTGCGCGCGAACTTGCGCAGACGGCGCAGCGCCATCTTGATGTTGCG
>DMUF01000203.1:3943-4375 GCA_003476445.1 Gammaproteobacteria bacterium
GCCTTCTTGTTCTTGCCTTCCGCGTTGCCGCCCGGCCCTTTGCGCCCGAGCTTGTTCGGGTCGTCGCCTTCCTGACCTTCCTTGCCCTCTTTGCCCTTTTCGGCTTTGGCTTTCTCTTCTTCCTCGCGCGCCTTCTGGAACGCTTCGATCAGTTTCTCGAGCCCGCCGAGCGACTTGATCTGCTCAAGTTCTTCGGGGGTGAGCGACTTTTCGAACTCACGGCGCAGCCATTCGTCAGGAATGAGCGACTGGAGCAGTCCGTGCAGATCCTCCAGCCCCTTGAAGTACGCGGCAAAGGCGCGATCGAACTTGTCGTAGTTCTTCTCGTCTTTGACCAGGCAGGTGCGGCTCAGCAGGTAGAAGTCGTCGATATTCGCGTAGACGAGCCGGTTCTTCAGCACCTCGAGCAGGTCCATCAGTTCCCGCAACGTG
>DMUF01000140.1 GCA_003476445.1 Gammaproteobacteria bacterium
CTCGCGGTATTCGAAGTCGGATTCCTTGACCATGCCCGCAGGTCTTGCGGCGAGGAGAAACTGGCGGTTGATATCGTTCATGCTGGCGTGAATGTTCTCTTCTGACCCGTACGGGGGGTGTGAAAGCAGTCGCAGTATGCGGGTCGGGAAGGCAGAAGAAAACGTAACAGGCGTTTGCCTTGACTGGCTCCCGTGGGGTTCCCTATGCTCGATCCCGGATCGAGAGAAGCGCCGCCGCGTGGTGAATTCTAAGGGGGGTCACGCGCGCTTTCGCAGCCCGCACTCTGCGCGTTGCGCGGCCGACATCACACCTGTGGAGAATCAAAGATGGATCTCAAGCTGAAAGGCGGGAAGGCGCTCATTACCGGCGCCTCGAAAGGCATCGGTCGCGCGATTGCAGAGCGGCTCGCCGCAGAGGGTTGCGACGTCGCGATCTGCGCGCGTAACCAGGCAGAAATCGACGAGGCGGTCGCCTCGCTGTCAGCCAAGGGCGTTAAGGCCATTGGCGCGTCGGTAGACGTGGGCAACGGCGACGCGCTCAAGGCGTGGATCCATTCCTCGGCAGAAGCGCTTGGCGGTATCGACTGCATGGTCTCGAACGTGAGCGGTGGCAACGCCCCGGGCGAAGCCGGCTGGCGCGCGAATTTCGAGCATGACCTGCTCGGCTCCGTACGCTGTGTTGAGGGTGCGCTGCCGTTCCTCGAGAAGTCGGCAAACCCGAGCATCGTCATGATCTCGTCCACCGCCGCGCTGGAAAAGTTCATCGCTGCAGGTGCTTACAATGCCCTCAAGGCAGCGGTCATTCAGTACTCCGGCGCGCTCGCGCAGGACCTGGGCGCCAAGAAGATCCGTGTCAACACGATCTCGCCCGGCCCCATCATGATCGAGGGCGGCTCCTGGGATCGCATCCAGAAGCACATGACCCCGTTCTACGATGCGACCGTCGCGCAGATTCCGGTGGGTCGCATGGGCTCGGCCGAGGAAGTCGCGGCGCAGATCGCTCTGCTCGCGAGCCCGCTCGGTGCATTCACCACGGGTACCAACATCGTAATCGATGGTGGTTTCACCAAGCGCATCCAGTTCTGATGTCGCGCACTGCGCGGGCCGACGTGGCCCGCGCAGCAGCGCCAAGAGTTCTTCAGTCGTGTCCTGCATTCGGGGGAAAGCATGTCCGAGCATCGCGTTCATCAGGTTTATCTCGTGGCTGCAGGGCAGTTTCACGACATCGATCACGCTCGTCTGGAGCTCCTGAAGCTCCTGGCGGAAACGCCGCAAATCCGGGTCAAGGTCGCGGCGGACTATCACGACCTCGACGCCATTCGCGCGAGTGACGTGCTCATCACGTACACCTGCAATGTGATTCCGACGGAAGCCGAGCAAATCGCGCTGCGCGATTGGGTGGCTTCCGGCAAGCGCTGGTTCGCGCTGCACGGCACCAATTCGATTCTCGAGTTTCTTGCGTCCGGCAAGGTCGATGCCCCCGCGCGGGCGCCGATCTTCATGGAAACGCTGGGCACGCAGTTTCTCGCGCACCCGCCGATCCAGCCCTTCCGCGTGCATGTTACCGATCCGAATCACGAACTCGTGCGCGGCATCAACGAATTCGAAACGGATGACGAGCTCTATCTGTGCCGTATCCATGGCAAGCTCGAAGTGCTCCTGCACACCTATTTCGATGGCGCGGCCACGGGTTTTGTTGAAGAGAACTGGTCGGGCAATGACCAGCGCCCGGTCTATTACATTCATCGCGTCGGCAGTGGCGAAGTGCTGTACCTGAACCTCGGGCACTGCCGCGGCCATTACGACATGCGGGATATCAACGTCCCGTTCTATCCGAAGGTCGAGCGCGGCAGCTGGGATAAGCCGGAATACTACGAATTGCTGCGTCGCGGCATCAGCTACTGCTGCCGCTGACGGCGCGCGGCTCACGCCATCGGGAGAACGCCATGCCAAAACCGTTCCGGTTCGGACTACAGACCTTTAATGCACCTTCGGCCAAAGAATGGGCTGAAAAGGCTCGCCGGGCCGAAGCGCTCGGCTACTCCGCTTTCCACCTTGCGGACCACCTGCTGGGGCCGGGGCCGGCCCTGGCGCGCACCAATCACCCGGAGCAGAACCTGGCGGCCATCCCTGCCATGGCTTATGCGGCGGCGGTAACGAGCACCATCCGGATCGGTTGTCGCGTGTTCTGTATCGACTACCACAACCCGCTGGTGCTGACGAAGTCCGCGATGACCATCGACGTGCTGTCCGAGGGGCGGCTGGAATTTGGTCTCGGTGCCGGCTGGCTCAAGGACGAGTACGGTGCTATCGGGCTTCCCTTCGATTCGCCCGGTACGCGCATCAATCGCCTCGCTGACGTGATTGAGGGAGTGAAGGCGTTTCGACGCGGCGGAATGCTTTCGGTGCGTAATGCCACGCTCGATTGGCAGGAATTTGAAGGGGTGCCGCGTCCGCTCGGCACGGTGCCGATCATGGTCGGGGGCGGCAGCCCGAAGGTGCTGCGTCTAGCGGGGCGCGAAGCCGATATCGTCAGCCTCAACTTTAACAACCGTGCGGGGGTGATCGGCCCGGATGGCATCATGACCTCCTCCCGCGAGGAAACGCAGCGCAAGTTGAGCTGGGTGCGTGAAGGAGCAGGGGACCGCTTCGATCAGCTCGAAATCGAGATTGGTGCGTACTTCACGTTTGTCATGGACAACCCGGAGCCGGTGCTGGCGAATTTCGCTCAGACCTTCGGTGTTTCCCCTGAGGACATGCGTGAGCATCCCCATGCGCTCTTCGGGTCGGTGGATACGATTTGCGAAGAACTTCAGCGCCGGCGCGAGCTGCATGGCATTTCCTATATCACCGTGGGCGAAACGGCGATGGAAGCCTTCGCTCCCGTAGTCGCTCGCCTGCACGGCAAATGAGTACGCTGGCGGCAGCCCGCGCCGAACTATTGGCCAAAACCACGCGCTCGCAGGCTATCGCCGGCGAGCGTGCGGAAGTGCTGAATTCGGGGCTTGCGGCCAATCTTGAGATGCCGCACCCGATCTTCATCGAGCGTGGCGCGGGTCCCCATGTCTGGGATGC
>DMUF01000133.1:0-4950 GCA_003476445.1 Gammaproteobacteria bacterium
ATCATCTCGTAAGCCGGAATCTTTGCGTCGCCGTACTCCGGATGGGGCTGGCGTGTGAATGGCAGCTCATACACCGCGTCCAGCTCCGCCGTTGTCAGCGGAACGGGCGGCGGATTGACCCAGAGATCGACATTGCCATGGCGCTGCACCAGAGCCCGCGCATTTCCCGGGTTTGCTTCCTGATGCAGAATCCGCGAGGCATGGGCGTAGAGGATCGGGTCGTCACGCACCTGTTCAAAAGCCGGCAGCCGAATGACGCTGCGCGCCCGATCTGTACCGCGTACATCGCGCACAAAGCGCACCACCTGGACCGCGTCGCGGTCTGGTACGGAGCCGTCGGCGACCTCCGGCGCAGGCGACGGCGTGGCTGATCCGGGGGTCGCGGCGGGCGCCGCCGCTGCCACCGGCGTCATTGCGTAGGGGTCCTCCGGCGGATTGAGCGCGCCCGGCGTGTCGAGATGCGTGGAGTCGATCTCGATCGTGCCTGCGGGCACGGCGCGCAGCAGCGCTGTGCCACGCACGTCGACGATGCTCGCCACCGGCTCCCGGCGAGCAATACGGTGCGCCACTTCAACAAGGGCGCGTTCCGCATTACCAAACAGCAGAATGTCCGCCTGAGCATCCACCAGAATCGATCGCCGAACCTGCTCCGACCAGTAATCGTAGTGGGCAATACGGCGCAGGCTGGCCTCGATGCCCCCGATCACGAGCGGCACATCACCAAACGCCTCACGCAGGCGCTGGCAGTACACGATCACGCTGCGGTCCGGGCGCCGACCACCCTCGCCGCCCGGTGTGTACGCATCGTCGCTGCGGCGCCGGCGGTCGGACGTGTAGCGGTTCACCATGGAGTCCATGTTGCCGCCGGTCACGCCGAAGAACAGATTGGGCCGCCCCAGCGCTTCGAAAGCCGCGGTATCGCGCCAATCTGGCTGCGAGATGATGCCCACCCGAAACCCCTGCGCCTCGAGGAACCGGCCCACGATCGCCATGCCGAAACTCGGGTGATCGACGTATGCGTCCCCGGTTACCAGGATGATGTCGCAGCTGTCCCAGCCGAGACTGTCGAGTTCCGCGCGCGACATGGGCAGCACCGGCGCGGGGGTAAACCGGTGCGCCCAGTATTTTCGGTATCCAAACAGCGCCGGCGCGCCCGAATCGTTCATGACCTTGTTCATCCTTCGATCTCCGGCCGGCGCCGTTGCGCCTTCCGCTGCGCGTGATACCGCTTGTCGCTCGCCCGTTCCGCCTGCACACGCCGGGACGGAGCAGTCGCCACACGCGCCTTGGGTTGCTGCCGGGCGGCACGCACCAGCGCATCGAGCCGCTCGAGCGCATCTTCCCGATTGCGCAGCTGCGAACGGAAGCGCTGCGCGAAAATCACAAGCTCACCCGAGCGCGTGATTTGCCCTGGTACCCGTTCTTCGAGGCGGGCACGCACGGCAGCCGGAAGTCCGGCAGCATCCAGCGCCACGCGCAGCTGCACCGCGGTTGCGACCTTGTTAACGTTCTGCCCGCCGGGCCCGCTGGAGCGCACGAACTCGAATGTGAGCGCGCGGGCGGGAATACCCGACACCGACCGGGGCAAGAGCGCCGCACCGTGATCCGTCATGTCATGCCTCCGGAGTTGAATTTGCACGGGCGCCGAGCCCGAACCGCTGGAGCACTGCATACACCAGACCACCACCCACCACGATTGCGAGACCGAGCCACCCCTCCTCGGGGCGCTCGCGCAACACCTGCACCAGCGTCCACCCGGTGACGGCGAGGAAGACGAGCACGGGCAAGGGGTACAGGGGGACCCGACACGGTCGCGCCAGGTCAGGGCGGCGCCAACGCAGGATTATGACGCCGAGCGTGGCGAGCAGTGTATTGAGCCCGAGCGTAAAGCCGGTGAAGACGAGAATCGATTCGAACGACGCGGTCGCGATGAGTACGAGCGCGAGCCCGGACTGCAATACGACCGCGCGCGCGGGAATACCCTGGCGGTTGGTTCGCGCGAGCGCCGAGAACGCGCGATAGTCTTCTCCGAGCACCTGCAGCACGCGCGGGCCCGCCAGCACCATGGCGCTCACGGTCGACACCAGCAGAAGCGCGAGTACGACCCCCATGAGCGCTGCGCCCTGCGGCCCAAACGCCGTTTCAGCGGCGATGTAGCCGACCTCGAGGCGACCCGCCATGCGGTCCATCGGCACCACATACAGAAACGTGAAGTTCAGCAGCAGATACAGCGCCGTCACCGTCAGCGTTCCGGCTACCAGCACGCGGCGCAAGGTACGCTCCGGCGCGGCCAGTTCGCTGGTCAGATAGGTGGCCGCATTCCAGCCGGTATAGGCGTAATTCACATAGATCAGCGCCACTGCAAACGCGCTGCCCGCGAGCAGGGCGCCGTCCCCCGTCGCGGGCTGGAAGCGCACCGGTTGCGGAGCAGCAACGCTGCCAATCGCGAGTGCACAGAAGCCGAGAATCAGCAGCAGCTTCGCGGCAGTGAACACGCGCTGCACCGCCCCACTGCCACGACGGTTGGCGGCATGCGCGACGGTGAGCAGAATGACCAGCCCCATTGCCAGCGGCGCAGGATCGAGCCACGGCATGGCAGCCGACAGATACGTGCCGAACGTGATCGCCGCAAGCGCGGTGGGCGCCGCAAAGCCGATGGTGGCGGACACCCAACCGGAAACAAAACCCGCCGCCGGGTGGTAGGCGACCGAAAGAAAGTGGTACTCGCCGCCGGAGCGGGGCAGCGCGGCGCCCAGCTCCGCGTAACAAAGCGCGCCACACAGTGCTAGCAGCCCACCCAGCGCCCAGAGCGTGAGCAACACGAAACCGGACTGGATATCGACCAGCTGAAATCCGAGGCTCGTGAAGACACCTGTGCCGATCATGTTCGCGACCACCACCGCGTAAGCCGTTGTGGCGCTGAAGCGCTCCGACGGCGCGGTGACCGATTGCCCGTTCACGGCGTGACGCGATCAAAGACCCGGTAGTGCTTCTGGGTGCGCCCCTGATTGGGGTTGAGCTTGACCTCGACCTGCAACCGGCCGTCGGCATCCACCTCGTACACCTGACTCACTTTCCGGGTGGTGGTCTCATAGCTGGTTTTGAGCATCCGCTCGTCCCAGCTCGATTTCTGTCCCTGCACATTGCCGCGACCGAGCGTCTCGGTTGCAGCCCCTACGTATTCGAGGGTGATGCGGTCGCCCGCAGGCTGAATCACCAGTTCGATCGCGCGCAGCACGGCGGGGTCCGGAGACGAGCCGCCGATACCCGGTTGCGAACCGCCCGTGCCCGGTATGGGCACCGGCATTCCGCCCACCACTAACGTGGGCGCGCCGAATCCGCCGAAGGTGGAGTTGGAGCGTTTCTCCGGCGGGTTGGCTTCCCGCGTCAGCGCGTCGTTCAGCTGCCAGCGCCCGGCAATACCGGGCGCCGCGGCCTGCGCGGTCGTCACGATCAGTCCGACCAGCCAAAGCGCGCAGAACGACGCGCCCAGCAAGTGACGACTACGAATCACAGAGTGTCCACGAGGTTGCGCAGCACTTCGCACTGACGCACGCGCTCCTCGATGGTGCGTCCGAGGAAGCCGACGTTGAGCGCGTTTACACCTGATTCGCGCAGCGCGTACAGACGCTCGCGGACAAAGCCCTCTGGCCCGATCAGCGAATTCTTCGCGAGATAGCTGTCCGGAATCGCCGCTTCAGCCGCTTTCTTTTCACCCGCGAGATAGAGGTCCTGAATCTGCTTCGCCTCGGCCGCGTAACCCGAGCGCGAGAAAATGTCGTTGTAGAAGTTCTTCTGCCGGGCACCCATGCCGCCGATGTAGAGGGCAATCTGGGGGCGGCTCAGGTTGCGCAGATCCTCGAAGCCTTCGCCGATCGCAACACCACCGCCCGCGAAGATCTCGAGCGGCGCCCGCGCCGGATCGCGTTTTGCCTGCCCCTTCGCGAGCGCCTTACCCCAGACCGCCGACGCGGCCTCGGCGGTGTAGAACGCGGGCAGCCAGGCATCCGCGAGTTCCGCGGTCATCTCCACGCTCTGACCACCGAGGGCCGCGACCGCAATGGGAATGTCCGATCGGACCGGATGATTGATGAGCTTGAGCGGCTTGCCGAGGCCGGTGCCGCGATCCTGCGGCAGCGGAATCTGATAGTGCTCGCCCTGGTGACGCACGGGCTCACGGCGCCACACCATGCGGCAGATTTCGATGATTTCGCGGATGCGCGCCACCGGGGCGGTGTAAGGAACACCATGAAAACCCTCGATGACCTGCGGGCCCGACGCGCCAAGACCGAGCATGCAGCGCCCGTCGGAGAGATAGTCGATACCGGCAGCCGTCATGGCGAGCAGGCTCGGGGTGCGCGAATAAATCGGCAGAATGCCGGACGCGATCGTGACCCGCTCCGTCTGCGCAGCGAGATACCCCATCGCGCTCGGCGCGTCGAAGGAATAGGCCTCGGGCACCCAGACCATGTCGAGCCCTGCTTTTTCGAGCAGCTGTACTTCCTTCACCGCCTCTTTGAAGCCGCCGGCGTAGCTCAGCAGCATGGAAATTCGCATGGACTTGTCTCCTTAATTCCGGCTTTCGAGTTTAACTCAGACGTTGAGGAGCAGGTGTTCGCGCTCCCACGGGCTGATCACCTGAAAGTAGCTCTCCTGTTCCGCGCGCTTGATCGCGCCGAAGAGTTCGACGAACTCCGGCCCGAAAACGTCATGCACGAGCGCGGAGGATTGCAGCAGATCAAGCGCGCTCACGAGGTCACGCGCCAGCCCCTGCGGCAGCTTGTAGGCACTCCCCGACACCGGCTCCGTTGGCTCAAGGCCCTCGATCATGCCGCGATAGCCGCAGGCGAGGGAGGTGGCGATCGCGAGATAGGGATTCACGTCGGCGCCGGGAATGCGATTTTCAATGCGCCGGTTCTCCGGATCGGAGCGCGGCACCCGGAGCCCCAC
>DMUF01000133.1:5300-12938 GCA_003476445.1 Gammaproteobacteria bacterium
GAATTGACGTAGGGACCGAACAGCGCCATGGCCTCGGGCACATAACGCTGCAATCCGCCAATGAAGGCGTGAAAGAGCCGGCTGTCCGACCCGTCTTCGTTGGTGAAAATGTTGCGCCCCGTGGCGACGTCAAGCACGCTCTGGTGCAGGTGCAGCGCGCTGCCGGGCTCGCCCTGCATGGGTTTCGCCATGAACGTCGCATAGATCCCATGCTTGTGCGCAGCCTCGCGGGCGGCGCGCTTGAACAGGAACACCTGGTCCGCAAGCTCGAGCGGATCGCCATGCAGGAAGTTGACCTCGAGCTGTCCCGCCCCGTCCTCATGCGAAAGCGAATCGGCATCGATCTCCATCGCCTCGCAGTAGTCGTAAATGCGCTCGATCACCGGGTCGAACTCATTGACCCCGTCGATGCTGTACATCCGCCCGCGCCCTTCCTTGCGCCCGGCGCGACCTATCGGCGCCTCGAGCGGGTAGTCGGGATCACGATTCTGCTGCACCAGATAAAACTCAACCTCGGGTGCGATTACCGGTCGCCAGCCCTTCTTTGCATACAGCTCGAGCACGCGCTTCAACAGATGCCGCGGCGCGTGCTTGAGCGGGCGCCGCCCCTCGCGATAGCAATCAACGATCACGCAGGCGGTGGGCTCGGTGGTCCACGGCACCTTGCGCAGGGTGGCGTAATCCGGCACCAGTTCGAGATCCGGGTCGATATCGTAGCGGTCGGTATCGATCTCGCCGTAATCGCCCGTAATGCCCTGCAGAAATACCGACTCGGGAATCCGCAGGGTGTGCTTCAGGAACTTGTCCGCGGGGAAGAACTTGCCGCGGGCGACACCCGCAATGTCGGGGACCAGCGCCTCGACTTCATCGATGTGCCGATCCTTGAGCCACTGCCTTGTTTCGTCACTCATACCGCCTCGGGCGTTCGTGCTACGGCATCAGTCTATTGCTTCAACGCGATCGAAGCATCGGGACAAGTCGGAACCGATCAACGGGGGCGATCGTCCGCTTGGCAGCTGGACATGGCTCTAGTAGCGTCCGTCCCAGGCTTCATTGCAGGCACGGGGGAACTGACCATGTGGCTCCGATTGCGACAGATCGCGCTTGTTGCGCACGAGCTCGCGCCCGTCGAGAACGCACTCACCGACATACTCGGCATTCGGGTTTGCTATCGCGATCCGGGCGTCGGCCACTTCGGTCTTGAGAACGCGCTCTTCCCGATCGGCAACCAGGTGCTCGAGGTCGTTGCGCCGACACGGCCGGGCACGGCGGGCGGCCGTTACCTTGAGCGTCGCGGCGGCGAGGGTGGCTACATGGTCATCACTCAGTGTGATGACCACGCACCGCGCAGGGCGCGGGTCGCGGCGCTCGGCGTCCGCATCGTGAACCAGTTCGAAACCCACGAGTTTCGCAACATGCAGCTGCACCCGAAGGACACCGGCGGCTCGTTCTTCGAAATCGACGAGGTCCGCGGTGAGAACGCGCACGCAGTAGATGGGCCCTGGGAACCCGCCGGTCCCGACTGGCAGACCTATCGCGCGCTCGACCGGGTCACCGGCATCGCGGCGGCGGAGGTCCAGTGCGAGGATCCCGAGGCGGTTGCCGCGCGCTGGGGCGACATTGCGGAGCTTGCGGTGCAGAGGGTCGACGGATCTCCCACCCTTCAGCTCGACAACGGCCGCGTGCGCTTCGTGCCGTGCCGCGATGGCCGGCCAGAGGGGCTCGGCGGCATCGACCTTCTCACCGCCGATCGCGCGGCTATTCTCGCGCGCGCCAAGGCGCGGGGGCAGGTGAGCGGCCCCGACCAGATTTTCCTCTGCGGTATACGGATCAACCTGCTGTGAACTACACCGACATCCAACTCGAGATCGACGACCCGGTCGCCATTCTGCGGCTCAATCGTCCGGAGCGGCTGAATGCCTTCACCTACCACACGCTGAAGGAAATACGGCACGCCATCGCGAGCGCAAGCGACGACCCGCGCGTGGTCGGCATCGTGATCACCGGCACGGGTCGCGGCTTCAGCGCCGGGCTCGACGCAGACGTGCTGGCAGAGGTGACCAGCCGCGACGCCGCGCCCGAGAACACCGCACCCGCAAGCACAGAGCTGCCAGGGATCTTCAGCTACCTGCTCGAGGTGCCCAAGCCTGTGATTGCCGCGGTAAACGGCGTTGCCGCCGGCGGCGGGGTCATTCTCGCGCTGATGAGCGATTTGCGTTTCGCGGCGAGCACGGCGAGTTTCACCACGGTGTTCCTGAAACGCGGGCTGATCGCCGAGCATGGCTCGACCTGGATTCTGCCGCGCCTCACAGGCATCAGCCGCGCTCTGGATCTGTTGTGGATGAGCGATCGCATTACTGCCGACGAGGCTCACGGGCTTGGTCTCGTCGATCGGGTAGTGGCGCCGGAGGCACTGCTCGACAGCGCCTGCGACTACGTGCGCAAGCTTGCCAGCACCAGTCCGCCCGCTGCCATCGCAGAAACCAAGCGCCTGCTCTATCGGCACTTGGGTGTCGACTACCGCACAGCGCTGGTCGAGGCGGAAATCGCGCAGAACCGCTTTGTCACAGCGCCGGACGCGGTCGAAGGCGCGCGCGCATTTATTGAGAAGCGAGCGCCCCGGTTTCGCCGGCTTGGGCACGAACCCTCATCGTCCTGACCGGGAGATCACCATGTCCAACGGCATCGCCGCCCTTACCACCGCGCGCTTCGAAGTCGATGATGGCGTCGGTCGCCTGATTCTGAACCGGCCCGAGCGCCTGAACGCCATGACCAACCGCATGGTCGTGGAAGTGCACGACGCGCTGGCCGAGATTGCCGACCGCACTGACGTGCGCGTACTGATCCTGACCGGCGCGGGGCGCGGGTTTTGCCCGGGCGCCGATCTGAAGCATTTCGCCGCGGGCGAGAGCGACATCGCCACGCGCCCAGAGCACTTTCGCGTGGCGCTCTACCTGCACCGCATGCCGCAGGTCACGCTTGCCGCCATCAACGGGGCCTGCGCCGGCGCCGGGTTCGGCTGGGCAGCCGCGTGCGATCTCCGAGTTGCCGCCCGATCCGCGAGCTTCAACAGCGCCTTCCTGAATGTCGCCTCCGCCGGGGATATGGCCGGCCCCTGGACGCTCCCGCGCATTGTCGGCGCCGCGCGTGCGCGCGAACTTTATTTTCTGCCGGAAAAATTCGACGCCGCTCGGGCGCTTGAAATCGGACTGGTCAGTCGCGTGTTCGAAGACGCGGACTTCGGCGCCGAGGTAGAAACCATCGCCCGCCGCCTGGCCAGCGCCTCACCCCATGCGCTGCGCACGATGAAACGCAATTTCGTCGATGCCGAAACGATGGACCTCGAAACCTATCTGCAGGTTGAGAGCGAGCGCCATCTGCAGGTGATGGCGCACTCGGACGCGAAGGAGGCGTTTCGCGCATTCGCCGAGAAACGCCCCCCGCGCTTCGGCGGGTGACGCTTCAGTCGCCGAATACCTCGCCCAGGAAATCCGCGATCGTTGCAAACGCGCGACGATCCGCCCGCGGGTTGTAGGCCATCCCGGCCTCATACGCGTTAGCTTCCGGGTTGGTGAACGCGTGTACCGTGCGACCGTACGCGTGAATCTGCCAATCGGCGCCCGCGGTCGTCATCTCGTTCGCAAGCCCAAGCACCGTGTCCGGCTTCGCCATGGGGTCTTCCCAGCCGTGCAGCGCGAGTACGCGCGCCTTGATCGGGTGGGTCACCGGCGGCGGCGTAAAGAGTCCATGGATGGAGACGGCACCGCGGATATCGTCCCCGCCGCGGGCCAGGTCGAGCGCACACAAACCCCCGAAGCAGAATCCGAAGATGGCGATGCGTTCCGGGTCCACCTCGGGCTGGGCGCGAAGGGTGGCCAGCGCCGCCCGCAGCCGAACCAGGAGTCGGGGCCGGTCCTCGAGGAAGGGCTGCATGAGTGCCGTATTCTGCTCCGGGCTGGTACCGAGCACCCCGGCGCCATAGCAATCGAGCGCAAAGCCCACATAGCCGAGCTCCGCGACCCAATCAGCCTTGGCGTTCTCGAAGGGCGAGCGTCCGCCCCAGGCGTGGCTTACCAGCACCGCCGGGCGTCGGCCTGAGGTTCCGGGGCTGGCCAGATAGCCGCGCAGTGACTGCGCGCCATCGGTGTAATCGACAAATCGGGTGGTGACGGTCATTGCGCTTTCCTCTGTCTCGCGTGGGCGGAGTGTAGGCGGCGGGCATGAACACAGACAATCAACGCTGACGCGGACCGCCAAATCGCGACTCCGGTGCGGGAATCTCGCGGGTTTCACCACCCCATTCATGCGACACTTTGGCGCTTCACACCGGTGTCACATGGCGCGGCAAAACCTTCCCCGCGCAAGCGCACCCCTTTGCGCACGGAGCTTTCATGGTTTCGCTTTGCTCTTTCATTCACCGGCGCCTGCGAGCGGTTGGGGCGGTTGGCGTTACGCTCACCGCGCTGATCGCCGCGCCCGGCGTCGATGCACAGATTGCACCCCCGGCGATGCCGGTCATCATCGAGGCTGCCCGGGTTGAGGCGGTGCGCGATACGCTCGAGGCGCTCGGCACACTCCGCGCGAACGAATCGGTCGAGGTCACAGCGAAAGTGGCGGATGTGATCGCCGCGATCCACTTCGACGACGGTCAGCGCGTAAAGAGCGGCCAACTGCTCGTGCAGATGAGTAACGCGGAAGAGGCCGCCCTGCTGGTCGAAGCCCAATCCGAAGCAGAAGAAGCTGCGCGGCAGCTTGAGCGCGTGGAAACGCTCGTCACCCAGGGCAACGCGCCCGCATCGCAGCT
The DNA here is from genome assembly GCA_003476445.1 of Gammaproteobacteria bacterium. Classification (GTDB taxonomy): domain Bacteria; phylum Pseudomonadota; class Gammaproteobacteria; order Pseudomonadales; family Azotimanducaceae; genus UBA7803. Next base: position 10,105 of record DMUF01000133.1, read on the forward strand.
GGATGAACGTCGACGTGACGCGCAATCGGCCAACGCGCGGGTGAATGCCGTGCGCTCACGTCTGCAGGACCGGGTCATCACGGCACCCTTTGCGGGCGTCGTGGGTTTGCGCCAGGTGTCACCGGGCGCGCTCGTTGCGCCCGGCACCATCATCACCACCCTGGTGGATGACAGCGTCATGAAGCTCGACTTCCCGATCCCGGCCATCTACCTCGGCACGCTGTCGCCAGGCGCAGCCGTGACCGCACGCACACCCGGCTTTCCCGACCGTACTTTCAGCGGCACGGTGACTTCGGTCGACAGCGTGATCAACCCGGCAACCCGGTCTATCACCGTTCGAGCCCGAATCCCCAATGAGAGCCAGATACTCGTGCCGGGCATGCTCATGACACTGCTGCTCGAACGCAACGCGAGAGACGCCCTCGAGATCAGCGAAAGCGCTCTGGTACCGCGGGCCGCCCGCAGCTTCGTCTACGTGGTCGATCCCAATGCCGCGCCTCCCATCGCCGAACAGCGCGAGGTCACCACCGGCGCGCGCAGGCCGGGTCGAGTCGAAATCACAGCGGGTCTCGAAGCCGGCGAACACGTGATCACTCATGGAACACTGAAAGTGCGTCCCGGGGCCCCGGTCGCCATTCGCGCGATCGACGACGGCTCGCGCCCGCTCGAGGAACTGATCAAATCCGCCCCGGCGGAGTCGCGCCCATGATCATCACCGATGCCTCCGTGCGGCGACCGGTGTTCGCCTCGGTGATCTCGTTACTGCTCATTGCCTTTGGTCTCATCGCCTTCGAACGACTGCCGCTGCGCGAATACCCCGATATCGATCCGCCCATCGTCGGTATCGAGACCACCTATCGCGGCGCAGCCTCCAGCGTCGTGGAAACCCGCATCACCCAGATCATTGAGGATCGCATCGCCGGGGTCGAAGGCATCGAGTTCATCGAGTCGTCGAGCGAGGACGGGCGCAGCACGATCACCGTGCAGTTCGGCGTGGGGCGCGACATCGACTCCGCCGCAAACGATATCCGCGACCGGGTCGCGAGCATCCTCGGCGATCTGCCGGTCGAAGCCGACCCGCCCGAGATCCGCAAGGTCGACTCGAACGAAGACGTGATCATGTGGATCAACCTCGTCAGCGACCGGATGAACGTGCCAGAGCTCACCGACTACGCGAATCGTTACCTCGCTGACCGATTCTCCGTACTCGACGGCGTAGCGCGAGTCTTCATCGGCGGCGAGCAGCGCTACGCCATGCGTATCTGGCTTGATCGGCAACAACTCGCCGCCCGCCAACTCACGGTGTCGGATGTGGAAGCCGCGCTTCGCGCGGGCAACATCGAACTGCCCGCGGGCAACGTCGAATCCATCGAGCGGCGTTTCACGGTGCGTCTGGACCGCAGCTTTCAAAGCCCGGAGCAGTTCCGTTCCCTCGTGCTTGCCACGGGGACCGATGGCTATCTGGTACGGCTCGGCGATGTAGCGCGGGTCGAACTTGGCACCGTGGACGACCGCAACTTTTTCCGCGGCAACGGGGTGCCCCAGATCGGCCTCGGCATCGTGCGCCAGTCCACCGCCAATCTGCTGGACGTAGCAAGAAATGCGAAGCAGGAGCTCGACGTGCTGAACCGGCAGCTGCCGGATGGTATGGAACTCTTCATCAACTATGACGGCTCCCTCTTCGTCGAGGGCGCGATTCGCGAGGTGTACGTAACGCTCTTCATCGCCGTTGGGCTGGTGGTGCTTGCCATCTTCCTGTTCCTCGGCAGTTTCAGGGCGATGCTCATCCCCGCGATCACAGTGCCCGTGTGCCTGATTGCGACTTTCATTCCGCTCTATGCGCTCGGGTTCTCGGTGAATCTGCTTACGCTGCTCGCGCTCGTGCTCGCGATCGGTCTGGTGGTCGACGACGCCATCGTCATGCTCGAGAACATTCATCGCCGTATCACGCACTACGGCGAGTCGCCGCTCGTTGCGTCCTACCGCGGCGCGCGTCAGGTCGGCTTTGCGGTCGTCGCCACCACCGCGGTGCTCGTCGCCGTATTCATCCCGATCACGTTCCTGGAGGGCGACATCGGGCGACTGTTTGCGGAGTTCGGTCTGACCATGGCGGCGTCTGTAGGCATATCAGCGCTGGTTGCGCTGACGCTCGTGCCCGCGCTGACGTCCAAGATCCTGCGCCCGGCTGCGCGCGAAAACTGGCTTACTCGAACGACCGACCGAAATTTCGAAGTGGTGAAGGGCTGGTACCGAACAATCCTCGCTTGGCTGTTTCGCGTGCCCGCCGTCGCGGTGCTGCTCTTCGTCGCGCTCGCGGGTCTGTGCGTGGTCCTGTTGCGGGCTCTGCCCGAGGAATATGCACCGAACGAAGATCGCGGCAGTTTCTTCATCATGGTGCAGGGCCCCGAGGGCGCGACCTTCGATTACATGAAGCCCTACATGGAGGAGATCGAGCGACGCCTGCTGCCGTACCTCGAAACCGGGGAGGTCCGGCGCATTCTGGTGCGAACGCCTGGGGGCTTCGGCGGCGTCGTGCGCTACAACAGCGGTATCTCCATCGTCGGACTCACCGATTTCGGCGATCGCCGCAGCGCATTCGAAATCCTCAATGAAATCCGCGGCCGGCTCGCCGATCTTCCCGGCGTCATCGCCATACCGATCATGCGCCAGGGTTTCGGGTCGAGCGCGAACAAGCCGTTTCAGTTTGTCATCGGCGGCGGCAGCTACGAAGAGCTCGCTGAGTGGCGTGACATACTGGTGGACGCGGTCAACGCCGAGAACCCGGGTTACATCGGGCTCGACTGGGACTACAAGGAAACCCAGCCGCAGGTCCG
>DMUF01000081.1:0-5908 GCA_003476445.1 Gammaproteobacteria bacterium
AGCCCTTCGAAGATTTCCTGTGCGTAATGCAGCACGGCGCTGGCCGGATCCATGGAGAACGGCTCCCGAGCGCGCACGAGCGCTTCATGCCAGCCGGCGTCCGGGGTCCAGCGCAGCGTCGCCATATGGTCGGTGAACACCGTGCCAAAAACCGGATCAGCCATGAGCGCCTGGCGCTCTGCGGCGCTTCGCGCCCGCGGATTGGGAATGTGCTTGAAGTGCAGCGTGGTTGCAGTGCTCATGAGGTTCTCGCATCGGCCCGGTGCAAGGATAACCGAAGCGCCGCCGTGGTACCGATGACTTAAAGCCCGCGGGGTTTACGCGGCAGCTCTTTGCGCAGTCGGGCAAACCCGCGCCAGGCGCTCACCGCGAGCACCGCCGAGATGAGAAACAGCCAGGCGCCGATGCCCTCCATGGCGGGAAGCGGACCGGTCGCATCCCAGCCGAGGTAGAGCGCCATACCCGCGAACGGCGCCATCGCGCCCCGGACCCCGGTGAGCGTCACATGAATCCCCATGTAGGCCGAAAGCTGGTCGCGCGGAGCGAAGTCGTTGTGTCCGAGCTGCCAGGCGAGCGAGCCGCCGCCGTTCACGATCGAGGTCACCACCCGGCCGATCGCAAGCCACACGAGCGACAGCTGCCAGGCGCCGAAAAAGGTGATCAGGATGCCAATGACCCAGAGCGAGTTCTGGCGCGCGCGGTACTCGGCGACGTGGACCCGGTCGAGATAACGCGCCCACCACGGCAGTGTGAGCAGCGTAACGAGGAAGGGGATGATCATTGTGATGCCGATGCTGACGAGGTAGCTCGCGCCGATCTGACGAGAAACCAGATACACGAGCGCCGGCTCGAGCATCATGGCCGCGACGCCGGATGTGAACTGGTGCAGCTGGTAGCGCGCGTAATGCCGATCCCGCCGCAGGATGGAGAAGAACCCCGCTGTTTGTGTGCCCTCCGTCGACCCACGGCGTTCCAGCACCCGATGACGTTTCTCGCCCATGACGCGTACACGCGAGAACGACCATACCCCGACCGCGCCAATGATCGCGCCCCCGATATACAGCCAGCGGAAGTTCTCCGGATGCGCATCCATCAGCAATCCGCCGATGCTGGTTGCAATCACGGTCATGAGGCTCGAGAGCACCTGTAATCGACCCGCGATGCGTGCGCGCAGATGGCGCTGGTAGTTGAGGCTCCAGGCCACGCTGCGCGTGGTGATGATTCCGGCGATGAGCAACCGGCATGCGATGGCGCTCAGCATGAGTACCCAGGCGCCGCTCCGGCCTTCGGGCGAGAGCGCGACCGCGATCACGCAGAGCAGCACCGCGCTCTGCAGCAGCACGATCAGCGGGATCTTCGGCCGCGCTGCGCCGACGCGATTCCAGAAGTAGCTCGAGAGGTTGCCGAACATGGAAGAGGCCGAGATGACGGCGAGCATCCAGGGCTCTGCCTGAAAGGTTTTCGCGGCGACGACCGCAACGAAGCCGCCTTCCATGAGGCTGGTGGCGACGGGCAGGGTCAGCTCGGTGACGCGCTCGCGGCGAAAGCTGCGCTCGACGTCGGGCAGCAGCACCGCGGCGGCGTTGCCCGCCCGCGTATCGTCCGGGGATCCCTGCACGCTTTAGCTGTCCTCAGGTCCGAAGAGCTCGTGCTCGTGCTCGCCGAGGGTCGGCGCACGGCGCGCAATGCGCCACGGACTCGCCGGCATGCGCCAGGGAGCCCCGGGGTAGCGAATGTAACGGTCGAGCTCCGGATGGAACACCGGCACGTCAAACCCCCGCGCGCGGAAGTGCGGATCCTCGAATGCTTCTTCCGGCGCATAGATGATGCCGGTCGCGAGTCCGGCGCGCTGACAGCCCATGAAGAAGTCGTAGGCGCTGATGCTGCGCGCAATCAGCTTCAGCGCTTCGCGCCCGGCCCCGAACACGGCGGTGACGGTGTCATCCTTGCCGATGAGCGATAGATCGAACGGTCCCTGCCAGGTGGCGCCCATCTCGAGGAAGACCGCCTCCGGGAGCTGGTCGGCAAGCCCGAGTGCGTTCAGCCACTCGTTAAGCGCGGCAAACTCCGCGGGAATCCGCGGCGGCACGCCGGTATTCACATACCGACCATCAGCGCATTGCACCTGGGTAGGCCCCGTGGGGACGATGGATGCGTGTCGCCCGGTCTGGCGTTGTACCGTGGTTCCGTTGACGAGCCATTGATAGCTGCCGCCTTCGGTGGTCACATTGAGCGCGGCGTGGATGCTCACATCGATGAACTGCCCTCTGCCCGTCGTCATGCGCGCAAGCAGAGCAGTGAGGATCGACATCACGGCGTAGTGGCAACCCGTGTTCGCGGCCTGATCACCCAGCCCGCGCACGGGTGGCAGCGAGTGATCATCGTAGCCGCAGCTCCAGACCGGCCCGCCCCCTGCCATGAGCGTGAGATCCGTAGCGGGTAGATCGCTCGCGGGGTTGCCACGGCCGAACGGGGTCAGCGCCGCGTGGATCAGCGTCGGCCGCCGCGTGGCGAGATCTGGCCAATCAAGCCCGAGATCGGCAAGACGCCGGGTAGGCTCCGCCTCGATCAGCACGTCAGCCTGGTCGATGAGAGCAAGCAGGCGCTCGCGCCCTGCGGGTGCCCCGAGGTCGATTTCCACGCTGCGTTTGCTGGTGTGGTAGTGCCACCACCACAGGCTCCGATCCGGTCCCGGCGCATCGTTCAGGAATGGCGGATGGTGTCGCTCCGCTGCGCCACCGGGTGGTTCGACCAGGATCACGTCGGCGCCCATGTCAGCGAGCAGTTTGCCGGCAAAGGCCACGCGCTCGTGAGCAAGTTCGATAACCCGCATGCCATTCAACGCCGTCACAGCACGCCCTCCGCGGTCAGAGCGTCGACCGTTTCGCGTGAGTAGCCGAGCAGGCGGCCGAGGATTTCCGCGTTGTGCTCGCCAAGACAGGGCGCACCGCGCGTGATTGACCAGTCGGTCTCCGAGAGGTGCACGGGCAGGCCGTCGACCCGTACCTCGCCGATCGCGCTGTGCGCAACCGTCGGCCAAAGTCCGAAATCGCCCGTGGCGGGATCCTCATCGACGCGTTCGGCGGGGCGCATTACCGGGCTGGCGGGAATCCCTGCGGCGCGCAGCGCGCCCGCGATGGCGTGCTTGTCACGGGTTCGGGTCCAGGAGCTCATGGCAGCATCCAGACGATCCTGGTCCTCGACCCGTCCGGCGGCGGTCTGCCAGGACGGCGACTGGCACCAGTCGGCATCGATCACACGACCGAGCTGCTGCCAGTCCGCGTCATGCCGGCAGACGACGGCTACCCACTCGTCATCGCCTTGTGCGGGGTAGATGCCGTGAGGCGCCATGGGGAGCCACTGGCTGCGATTGCTGTTGCGTTGTTCCGCGTCCGCGCGAGTGCCCCGCCCGTTGACACTCCAGTCGAGCAGCGTGGGCCCGTGCAGGGTGAGCGCGGCCTCGGTACAAGCGAGGTCCACCCATTGCCCCTCGCCGGTACGCTCGCGGTGAATGAGCGCGAGCAGGATGGCCATGGCCATGTAGTAACCGCCCGTGTGATCCATGTACGAATAGCCCCAGCCGGCGGGCGGCTGGCCGGGCAGGGTCGACAGGTGCGTGAGACCGGAGACCGCCTGCACGATCGGACCCCAGGTCTTGAACTCGGCATAGGGCCCTGTGTGCCCGAAGCCGCAGTTCGACACGTAGATGATGTCGGGCCTGAGCGCGCGCAGCGCGTCATAGCCAAAGCCCCAGTTCTCCAGCACCCCGGCTGCAAAGTTCTCGGTAACCACATCGCTCTGGCGCACGATCTCCGCGAGTATCTCCCGCGCTTTCGTGGTGCGCAGGTTCAGCGTGATGCCGTACTTGCCGGTGTTGTGATTGTTGAACGCGCCGCCAAGATCGATGCCGCGGCGTTCATCCTTGAAGGGCTCCATGCCGCGCAGGATGTCCCAGCGACCCTGTCGCACTGGATCTTCGATACGGATCACCTCGGCGCCGAAGGCGGCGAGCCACTTCGTTGCGCCCGCGCCCGCGAGCTGTCCGGTGAAGTCGCAGATGCGATATCGCGCCAGCGCGCCGCTCATGTTCGTCCCCCGCTGCTCCCTCCCGCGTAGTGTAGCGGTCCTGAGTTGTTGCCACCCGGCTTCTGTGGTGTATTGCGGTTCAGCAGGTCGACAGGGAGCCCAGCACGACGATGGCGCAGATCCAGGCAAACGGCATCAATATCGAATACGACACCTTTGGCGACCGGGATGCGCGACCTTTGCTCCTCGTGATGGGGCTCGGGGCGCAGATGACGCGATGGCGTCCTGAATTCTGCGAGCAGTTGGCCGATCGCGGTCACTACGTCATTCGGTTCGACAACCGTGACGTTGGCTTGTCACGGCGGTTTGACGAAGCCGGAATGCCGGACATGGCGCAGATTTTTCTTGCGCGTCAGTCGGGTGCGCCTGTTGCGGCGCCCTATCTGCTGAGCGACATGGCGGATGACGCGGTAGGCGTTCTCGACGCGCTCCAGATCGAACGCGCGCATGTCTGTGGCGCATCGATGGGCGGCATGATCGTTCAGACGATGGCAATTCATCATCCGGGACGGCTGCGATCGATGGTGTCGATCATGTCCACCACAGGGAATCCGGATCTGCCGCCGGCTACCCCGGAAGCCATGGGGGCACTGATGACGCCCCCGGGTACGACGCTCGATGAGGTGCTGGAGCGCGCGGTTGCTGTCCAGCGCATCATCGGCAGCCCGGGTTATCCCGATCATCCGGAACGAATCCGGGAGCGTGCGCGCGCGGATCACGCCCGAGCTTTCTACCCCGTGGGGGTTGCCCGCCAGATGGCCGCGATCGCCGCATCCGGCAACCGCAAGCCGGCGCTGGCATCGGTCACCACGCCGACACTGGTGATTCATGGTAAAGACGACACGCTGGTTCCCCTTGCCGGTGGGATCGATACGCACGGAGCCATTCCCGGTGCGAGTCTCGCCGTGTTCGATGGCATGGGGCACGATCTCCCGGAACCGCTCTGGGATGAGATCGTTGGGTTGATCACGGAGCTTACGACGCGAAATCATTGATGTTCGGGGGGCGATGCGATCATCGCAGGAGGAGAGAATGATCAGACTGGTATTTGCTCTGCGGCGCCTGCCGGGCATGTCGCTGGCTGAGTTTCAGGACTACTGGGTCAACCGTCACGGCCCGTTGGTTGCGGGCTTTGCCACTGACCTCAAGATACACCGCTACGTGCAGACCCATCGCGTTGACACGCCGTCCAACGCGGCGGCACAAGCTGCGCGCGGCAGCATGGAACCCGAGTATGACGGCGTTGCGGAACTCTGGTGGGAAACGGAGGATCTGCTCGAAGCGAACATGGCGTCGGAAGCCGGGCGTGCCGCGGGGGCCGCGCTGCTCGAGGACGAGCGCAAGTTTATCGACCTGCCGAATTCGCCGCTCTGGTTCGCCTACGAATATCCCCAGGTAAATCCTGCGCCGGAAACGATCGTCGCGCGGGTGAAGAGCAATGTGCTGCGCGTGTTTTTTCCGCTGCGTCATGTGACAACGCTGAGTGAGGAGCGCGCGCGGCACTATTGGCTCACCCAGCATGGACCCATCGTGCGTTCACACGCCGCCGCTACCGGGGTGCTGTGCTATCGGCAGGTGCATCGCGCCAACCACCCCGCAGACGCGGCGATCCAGGCAGCGCGGGGCACGGTGGTGCCCTCCTATCTTGGTCACGCAGAAGCCTGGATCGACATGGGGCGTGCGCCGGGCACGGAAGAGGCGCGTCGTGCCAATGCCGCCTTCATCGAGGATGAGCGCAATTTCATCGACTTTTCGCGCTCCACCATTTTCTTCGGCAAAGAGCACACGATCATCGACCGGCGTTGATCCGCCGGCTGTGCGG
>DMUF01000081.1:6197-8180 GCA_003476445.1 Gammaproteobacteria bacterium
GCTGTGCGGGGGCTAATGCGCGACCAGGCGCAGCAGCTCCCGTAGATGCAGAGCGCGCACTTTAAGCATGTCAGGATGATAGCGTTCGGACGTGCCAAACCCCCAGACCGGTCCCGGCCATGCCGGGTCGCCCGCGTGCCGGGCAATCACGTGAACATGGAGTTGCGGAACCCGGTTGCCGAGCGCTCCCACGTTCAGCTTGTCGACGGGCTCAAAACTGCCCAGTGCCCGTGATACTGCGTTGATTTCGGTAAAGAGTTCGGCAGCGTCGTTCGCGCTCAGCTCGTGCAGTTCGCGCAGCCCCGCTCTGCGCGGCACCAGGATGAGCCAGGGAAAGCGTGCGTCGTTCATGAGTAGCACGCGCGAAAGCGCCATGTCGCCAAGCAGCAGCGTATCGGACGCGAGCGTCGGGTGGAGTTCGAAATCCTTGATCAATCTGCTCTCCTGGTGGGGGGTGCTGCGCTTGGGGTCGGCACACTCATTGCGTCAGTTCGAGGGCGGCGACAAATGCAAGCCAGGCAACCACGGCGCCAACGATCAGCAGCAGCATGATGTTCAGGAAGTCGCTCGCGCCGGCGCTCGACGCTTCCCGACGGCGTCGCGCAACCAGGTAGACGACAACGGCAACGATGAGTGCAGGAACCACAAACTGCAGCACATAGCGCATGGTCAGACCCTCTGCGTGAGCGGAGAATAGCGAGCGGCGCGGGCGCGGCGCAATCTGCAGAGTCCGCGCGCGGGCGCAATGCCGGTCATCAAGGGGAGAATGTTAATGCCGGGCGCGGAATGGTTTCAGACGCATTGGGTTGCGGTGGTCCTGCTGGCTGCTTACACCGCGCTCATGATCTACCACGCCTGGGTCGGCAAGCGCGAGACGCGATCACTTGGCGACTACTATGTGGGCGGGCGCGGCATGGGGGGGCTCCTGATCGGGGTGTCCTTCTTTGCCACGTATGCGAGCACCAACAGCTACATCGGTCATGCAGGCATGGGCTACGCGTATGGGTTGCCCTGGCTCATCATGGCCGCGCTCATTGTGGTGTTTACCGGCTTGTCATGGATGGTGATTGCGCCGCGGCTGCGCTTGTTCACCGCATCCTGGGAATCCCTTACGGTACCCGACTACCTGGAGCGACGCTTTGCCGCCCAGGGTCCGACGCTGCGTGTGGCGTCGGGTGTCGTGATTCTTGTCTCGAGCATTCTCTACCTGGTCGCCATCTACAAGGGCGCCGGCACCCTGTTTGAGGTTTTCCTGGGCATTGATTATTCGAGCGCGGTGCTCCTCACCCTGCTTATTGTCATGGGCTACACCGCTATTGGCGGTTTCGTATCCGTGGTCCGTACCGACTTCCTGCAAGGGCTCCTGATGATCATCGGTGCCGTGACCATCTTTGTGTGCATCACCAGCGCGGCTGGGGGCGTGGATCAGCTGCCGGAGTTGGCCACCCGTCCCGATACGGCGCATCTGTTCACCTGGAATGCCGGTATCCCGCTGGTCGTGCTCATCGGCATTGCATTAAGCGGATCACTGAAATTGCTGGTCGATCCGCGCCAGGTCTCGCGCTTCTATGCGCTGCGCGACGAGCGCAGCGTGCGCACCGGGTTCTGGGTCGCGGTGATTGGCATTGCCATCATCCAGTTCTCGCTCTTTCCCGTGGGGATCTACACGCGCTTCCTGCTGGACGGCGTTACGGACACGGATCTGATCATGCCCACGCTGCTGAATGACCCCAGTGTCTTTCCGGTGTGGGTAGCCGACTTCCTGCTCGTTGCGATGATTGCGGCGGCCATGTCCTCCATGGACAGCGTGCTGCTTGTGGCGGCGACCGTATTCCACCGTGATCTCGTCGGCATTGTCCGCCCCGCGACCGATCCGATGAGCTGGACGCGGTGGGCCGTTGTCGGCATTGCTGTGGTATCGGCGTGGATTGCTCTGCGACCGCCAGGGGGTATCGTCGAGATCACGATCTTCTCCGGTAGCCT
>DMUF01000079.1:0-162 GCA_003476445.1 Gammaproteobacteria bacterium
CTGGTGGTGCGTGCGATCAACGAAGGCCGCGAGTCGGCGCGTGAGATTGATCGCTTCCTGATGGGGGATACGCGGCTGCCCTGAGCGCGGTCGCGCCGCCCGGAGACCGGCTCTGCACCGGTCTCCGCTGCGTCTTCTCTTTGGCGGGTCGCTGCTTTGCCT
>DMUF01000079.1:400-17277 GCA_003476445.1 Gammaproteobacteria bacterium
TCTGCACCGGTCTCCGCTGCCTCTTCTCTTGGGCGGGTCGCTGCTTTGCCTACTGCGGCGTTGAGCGCACGCTCTCCTGAACCTGTCCGAATGTTCTGATCCACGGCTCCACAGCGCCCGCTGAGGGCGGCAGCCGTGCCGCGGCGGTCTCGGCTTCTGCCTTCGAGGCGAACGAGCCATACACCACGACATGAAACAGCTGTCCGTTGCGCTGCAACCGGTAGGTGGCAAAGCGTGACTTGTCGCTCTGCAGATCAATGAATTCGCGCACCCGGGTCGGCGAGGAAAGTGACACCAGCTGAAGCGTGTAGCGCGCGGCGGATTGGCCCAGGATCCAGCTGGCGTCGCGCCCGGCGGATACTGGGGCCGCGGCGGCGGGTGCCTGGCGTGATGCGACAGATGGTCGCGTCACGGGTGGTGGTGCCGGCGGCGGCGCAGAAGCGGAACTCGGGGGCGACTCGGTGGCCGCCGCGGGTGCCGGATTGGCTGGCGCGCGTGTCGACTGGGTTCCTGCGACGGACGCTGGGCTCGATGACGGCGGGCTCGCCGATTCAGTACCCGGCACCGTCGCTGACGATTGGCGCGAAATGATGGGACGCGGGGTGGGTGCCGTTTCTTTCCCAGGCGGTGCGGGCGCCGTTTCTTGGCCCGGCAGCGCTGGCGCGGCGCTCGTCACCATCGCGCCCTCGGGGTTGCCGGGGTTCGCTGCGTCAGCGGATTCAGCGCCGATGGGCGGCATCGACAGTTCGACCACACGCTCGCCGGAGCCCGCGCCCATGGCGGATTCCTCGGCATAGCGCGCCACGATCCAGGCGCCGAGCATCACGATGAGCACCACCCCGAGCGCCACCAGATGCCGCGTGGGTAACGTGGGCAGCCGTATAACGGGTGTGCTCGACTCGGTCGAGGAGTTCGTCGCGTCGCCCCGCCGCTTGGTTATCGCCAGAGTCACGCGTTCGAGCCATTGATCAATACGTGACCCTGACTCTCGGTCATTCGATCGCGCGCGCCCTGCCTTCGGACGTTCTGCACGGTAGCGTGAACCACGGGGCGAACCCGCCGGGTCGGAGGTCACCGGCAGCGGCTGTTCCTCGGTGGCGGGATCGTGATCGAGCGGGATCACGGTCAGGTCCGCCGCCTGAATCTCGGCGAGCCGCTCGAGCAGCGGCGCAAGACTGTCGGGGCCGGTGAGTGCAAGACTGAGTGCTGATCCTGGAATCAGGCCGCACAACGCTTCCAGATCGCCGAGCGGTAGCGCGTGCGCGTCATCCAGCACGATGACGCAGCGGCGTTCCGGGTCGAGCGCGTCACGCGCCTCGTGTGCAACCAGCTCGGTGAGCGCCTGTGCATCAGCCGGGTGTCGGATCTCGAAGCCGTAGAGCTCGAGAATGGCTCCCAGCATATCGGTGTACGCGCGGTCAGACTGCGTTGCGCCAAAGCGCAGAACTGCGACGTCCTCTGCCAATCGGCTGGCGATGTCCTCGCAGGCGGCGCTTTTGCCGGCGGACAGACCACCGCTGACCAGGACTGTGCGGCCAGGGTCGCGGACGGCAGCGACAATCCTGTCGATCCGGTCCGATAGCTGCGGTAACGGGTCTGCCTGTGGGGCGCGCGGACCCAGCGTGGGCTCAGCGGCAGAGCCGGTCGCCGGCCGCGAGCGTGTGGAATAACGCCTGACCATCGATCTCCTCGGTTGTTATGACCTGTCCGATGCGGGTCGCCAGCACAAGCCTGAGCCGACCATTCACCGCCTTCTTGTCGGCACCCATGGCATCGATCATGGCGTCGGGTGACAGCCCGGGCGGTGCAGCAGGTAGCCCAAGCGCGATGACCAGCGCCTTGATGCGCTGGGCGGACGCTGCATCCAGCAGGCCGAGCCGCACGGAAAGATCCGCTGCCTGCACCATGCCGATAGCCACGGCTTCGCCGTGCAGCAGCGTTTCGTAACGGGTGAGCGTCTCGAGAGCGTGCCCGAAAGTATGCCCGTAGTTCAGTATCGCGCGCAGATCAGACTCGCGTTCGTCGGCGGCGACCACCTCTGCCTTGATCTCGCACGAGCGGCGAATCGCGTGCATGAGGGCTTGCTGGTCCCGCGCGCACAGGGCCGCAGCGTTCGCTTCGAGCCAAGCAAAGAAGCTGGCGTCGCGAATGACCCCGTATTTGGCGATCTCGGCGAGCCCCGCCGCGAACTCCCGCGCGGGCAGCGTCTCGAACAGGTCAACGTCTGCAATGACGGCGCAGGGCTGGTGGAAGGCGCCAATCATGTTCTTGCCCAGAGGGTGATTGACGCCCGTCTTGCCCCCGACGGAGGAGTCGACCTGTGCCAGCAGGGTGGTGGGTATCTGAATGAAGTCGATACCGCGCTGAAAGCACGCCGCTGCAAACCCGGTGAGGTCCCCGATCACGCCGCCACCCAATGCGATGAGCTTGGACGAGCGGTTGTAGCGCCGCGTGAGCAGGACCTCGAGGATCTGTTGCCACTGTGCGAGCGTCTTGAATGCCTCCCCGTCGGGCAGCTCGATCACGTCACTGCTGCAGTGCGCGGGCAGCGCTTGGACGAGTCGGCGTGCATAAAGCGGGCCGACCGTTGTGTTGGTCACGATCGCGACCTTACCGCCGGGCAGGTGGGGTGCCAGGAGCTCGGCGCGATCAATGAGACCTGCGCCGATGTGGATCGGGTAACTTCGTGCGCCAAGCTCAACGCTGACCGTTTCCATGCTCGGGTTCCTCGAGGGCTGCCCATGGGCAGCCATCACATCAGGGCTGTTCGGATTCCGCTGCGTCGGGCGCGCAGGGTTCGGTGAGCGCGCCCGCTTCGCGCAACCGATTCACGATATCCCGTGCCAGTGACTTTGGTCCGCGGCGATCGGTCATGAACCGGAACTGGGCAATCTCCGCGTACAGCGGGCCGCGCTCCTGTGCAAGGCGCGTCAGCACCTCACGCGGATCGCCTTGGCGCAGCAGCGGGCGCTTTGTATCGCGGCGGGTCCGGTCGACAAGTCGGTCGATGGAGCTCTCCAGCAGCACGACAACGCCGCGCTCTTTCAGCAATGCCCGATTCTCGGGACGCAGCACCGCGCCGCCGCCCGTGGCCAGAACGATACCCGATTCGCGCGTAACCTCATCGAGCACCTGCTGCTCCCGGTCGCGAAAGCCGGTTTCACCCTCGCGGTCGAATATCCAGGGAATGGGCGCTCCGGCGCGCGCTTCGATCACCTGGTCGGCATCGAGAAAGCGATAATCGAGCAGATTTGCGAGCATGCGTCCCACGGTGCTTTTGCCCACCGCCATAAGTCCGATGAGAATGATGTTGGGCTTCGACATGAGGGATGGCGGTCGGCAATCGACCGCCAGTGTAAAGCAATTCTGTGGCGTCTGCGCAGTGAGCGCCGGCCTAGCGCGACAGCGTGTCCTGAACGATTTTGGGCGTAATGAAGATGAGCAGCTCCTGCTTGTCGTCCCGCTCCGCCCTGCGACGGAACATGCGACCTACATACGGAATATCGCCGAGCAGCGGCGTTTTCGATATCGATTGGTTGCGGTCGACAATGAAGATGCCGCCGAGCACCACGGTCTGGGCGTTATCCACCAGCACCTGTGTTTCGATTGCATTGGTATTGATCGAGGGGATGCCGTTGAAGGTCTGACCAACCGTATCCTGGGTGACGTTCAGATCCATGATGATGCGGTCATCCGGTGTGATCTGCGGGGTGACCTCGAGCGACAGCACGGCGTCCTTGAACGACGTCGACGTGGCGCCGCTCGACGCTGCCTCCTGGTAGGGAACCTCGACCCCGGAGCGGATCGTTGCCGGCGACTTGTCTGCGGTGATGACCTTTGGTCGGGCGACGACCTCGGCACTGCCCTCGGTGGCAAGCGCTGACAGTTCGAGATCCAGCAGGTAGCTCTCGCCCGTGACGCCGATGGCAAGCCCACTTGCGCCGGGTGCGGTGACGCCGAGGTCAACGAGCAGATTGCCGGGAGACGTTCCACCGACCGCTCCGCTGCGGATTTCGTTCACCGCGTCGGACGAGCCGCTTGCCTGATACTGCCCATTGTCCCAGCTGGCACCGCCACCCCAGCGAATGCCGAGCTGCTCGGAAGAGTTGGAGCTTGCAGTCACGATGCGGGCTTCGATCAGCACCTGCCGCACGGCGATGTCGAGTTGGGCAATGATGCGGCGAAAGGCTTCGATGCGATCACTCGTGTCCGAGATGATGATCGCATTGGTGCGTTCATCCACGATCACGCTGCCGCGCGGAGACAGAATGCTGCCGACGCCACCGCCGCCTGCCGGCTCCGCAGCGGCGCGTTGCGGACTGGCGCCGCCAGCCTGCGTGCCGGTGCCGGTCTGTTGCGTAAAGAGACGCAGCAGCTCGTTTGCGCTCGCGTAGCGGATCTGGATGAACTCGGTGCGCAGCGGCGCAAGCGCGGCGAACTGGCGCTGATTCTCGAGCTCCTGCTTCTCGCGAGCCGCGATTTCGGCGGCGGGCGCCACGAGCAGCACGTTGCCGACCTGGCGCTGATCCAAGCCCTTGGTCTTCAGGATGAGGTCGAGCGCCTGATCCCACGGCACGTTGCGGAGGCGCAGGGTAATACGGCCCGTTACCGTGTCGCTCGCGACCAGGTTCAGGTCGGTGAAATCGGCGATCAGCTGCAGGACCGAGCGTACTTCGATGTCCTGGAAATTGAGCGATAGCTTCTTTCCCTGGTAGGGAAACGCACGCTCATCAAGTGAACCGCTTGCGGGCGCCGGAGGGCTTATCTGGATGGTGAGCGTATTGTCGCTCTGCCAGGCGATGTAATCGAACTCTCCGCCGGCCGTGATCGACAGCACCGTGTTCTGCCCATCTGGCAGTGCATCGATCGTGCGCACCGGGGTCGCGAAATCACCGACATCCAGGCGGCGCGCGAGCCCTGCGGGAAGTGCGGTACCTTTGATTTCCACGCGGATGCTCTCGCCGCTGCGCGTGATGTCGACGGGAACGTTGCCATTGCCGAGACTGACGATGACTCGTCCTTCACCCGCCTCGCCGCGCCGGAAATCGATGCCGGTCACGCTGGCGGAAGACCCGGTTTGTGCTGTGGTTTCCGCTGTGAATATCGTCGGGGCAATGGACGCATCTGTCGGTGCAGCCCGGTCGCCACCGATGCGCACGATCAGGGCATTAGCCTCGACCCGCGAGGTGTAGGGAACAACACGATCCAGGTTGAAGATAAGTCGGGTTCTATCCGGAGCGGGCAGCACGGAAAGACGCCGCGCATTCCCTTGACCGAGCTCATGGTGCCGGCTTGCAAGCGTGCTCGTGACGCCGGGTAGATCGATGACGATGCGGGCGGGATCATCGATGGTGTAGCCGCTTCCCGCCGGTGGGGGCGCGTCGAAGGCCAGCCGGATCTCGACCAGATCACCGGCGAGACCTTGCACGCTCAGGTCCTCGAGCGTTGCTGCCAGCGCCGCGAACGGGCTCGCGAGCAGCAGTGCAAAGAGGCCGAGCAGCCTGGCGCGGGTGCGGGTCGAGCGATCGCGCATCCTGGTCATCCTTTGTTTTCTCCCGCGAGCGCAAGGGTGCGCGCGCGCTCTACCCAGCCGCCGGCGCCGTCAGGAACGATCTCGATGAGCTCGATCGCCGCCTCGCTGATGCGGTTAACCCGGCCGTGGTCCGAACCGAGATAGTTGCCATGTCCCACCCGGTGCACGGCGCCGTTACCGTCGCGCACCAGCGCCTGCAATCGGTTGTCCTGGGCGATGCTGCCTACCATCGCAAGCGACGTCACGGGGAATTGTTCCAGATACTCGCGCTGTCGGCGGATATCCGGTTCGACCCTCACACCACCGGCGGGTCGCTCAACGCGCTTCAGCACCACCGGCGGATCGAACGGGCTGCGCATGTCGCCCGCCTGGTAGGCGAAGGGCGGCGCCTGAACGATAGTGGGCAGCGCCTCCACCGGCGGTGCGGGTCGCGCTCTGACCTCGTCCATGAAGATGCGCAGATCGGCGAAATCGTCGCTCCCGCCACATCCCGCGAGCAGGATCGGCAGCGCGATCACGCTGAGTCGCCAGCCACCTGCAAGCCGAGCCTGCCCCCAGCCACGTACAAGCCGCACCAGCCGCCAGCCGCGCGTGACCACGTTCGGTCGTCTGTTGCGTGTCAGGCCCCGTACGCAGCGCATCATTCTTCCAGGTACCGATACGTGCGCGCCTGCACGGTCATGCGCAGCGCGTCGGCAGGGGCCGGATCCTTCTGCGCCTGTGGACCGATGCTGAAGTCGTGCAGTGTCACGATCCGCGACAGGTCCGCGACAGCGCTGACGAACTGGCCGAGACGGTGGTAATTGCCTTCCACCGCGATGTCGATGGGCAGCTCGACGTAGAACTGGCTGGGGCGTTCCGGTTGCAGCGTGATGCTCTCAATGCGCAGCCCGTTGTCGAGAGCGGCTCGCGTGATGTCCTCGATCAGTGCAGGAACTTCGGTATCGCTCGGCAGTTGTCGCAGCAGGGTGCCGAAGGTGGCTTCCATCTCGATCTTCTGCTGGCGGTAAATCTCGAGGTTCGCTACCTGCTCGCTTTTGCGCGAGAACTCGTCGCGAAGCTCCTGTTCCTGGCGTGCCTCTCGATCCAGGTGCGCAAATTTGTCTGTCAGCAGGAGGTAGTAGCCACCCCCGGTCACGGCGAGAAAGGCAAACACCATGAGCAGGGCGCGAATGGCCACGGGCCAGCTGCCGATTCGACCGAAATCAAGCTCGGCCAGATCGATTTCGCTGAGCTGCTGCAGGCTTGCGCGCAGTGATTGCAGTCGCGACACGGGAATCAGTCCTCACCCACGCTACGCGGGCCTGCGCCACGCGGACCTGCGCCACGCGGGCCTGCGCTGACGGATGGCGTGCGCGCGGTCTTGCCGTCCTCGCGCCCGCTGGGCTCTGACGGTTGTTCGGCGTCGGATACCGGGTGTGGCGGCGTTTGCGCGAAGGTGAGATTGAAGGCGCTTGCCTCGGCACCGTAGTGGGCGTTGTCAGGGTCCTCCTGAATCGATTTCAGAGTGGGCTCCATGAACAGGCTCGAGGCGTCGAGATTACGCATCAGGGTGGCGATTCGCTGGTTGGCCTCCGCCTCGGCGGTCAGGCTCAGCGTGCTGCCGGTCATGCTCAGCGTGTTGAAGTGCAGTCCGGCGGGCAGGGTGCGCACCAGTTCGTCGAATACGCGCACCACGGTTGGTCGGTTGGCCTGCAGTTCCAGAATCACTTGAATGCGGGCGAGAAGTTCGCCCCGCATCTTGCGCAGGTTGGCGATTTCCGTGATCTGTTGATCGAGCGTTGTGATCTGCTCGCGCAAAAAGCGATTGCGCGCGTTCTGCGCGTCTACCCGATAGTCGAGCACGAGCCCTGCGATCATCACGGCAGCGACGGCGCCAAGCACCACGGCGGCAAGCTGGGTAAGGAACTCGCGGCGCAGCCGCTCGCGCTCCCACTCGCGCCAGGGCAGTAGATTGATGCCGTTCATGTCCGCATGTTCCTCATGCGCGCGTGGTCCTCATGCGCGCGTGCTGCGCATGGACAACCCGCACGCGAGCAACAGGCCGGGCGCTGCCCGCGTGAGCGCGGCGGCGTCGAGATGCGGGGCGACGGTCATGCCGGTAAACGGGTTGACCACAGCGGTGCGGGTGCCGAGCGCGGCCTCGACCCGTTCGGCCAGACCCGGCAGCGGGGCGCTGCCTCCAGCCAGCAGGACCAGATCCACGCGGTCATGGCGACTCGAAGAAAAGAAGAACTGCAATGCTCGCATCACCTGCTGTACTGCGAGGTCGAGAAACGGTTCGAGCACTTCCGGCAAGTAGTCGTGCGGCAGAGTTTCCGGGGTGAGCTTTGCGAGTTCTGCCGCTTCCGGCGGCATGCCGTAATGGCGCTGGATCTCCTCCGTCAGCAGCCTGCCGCCGAAAACCTGCTCCCGGGTGTGAACGGGACGGTCGCCCGCGAGCACGGTCAAGGTAGTGACCGTTGCTCCAATATCAACCACCGCAATGACCGCGTGCTCCGGCAAAACGCCGAGCGAGGGCCGCAGATAGCCGATCATGCGCTCGACCACCTGGGGTTCGATATCGACGACGGTGGCGTTCAAGTCGGCGAGTTCGAGCGCTTCCTGACGGGTTTCAACGCTCTCGCGCCGGCACGCCGCGAGCAGCACTTCGCACCAGGCGGCATTGCGCTCGAGGGGGCCGCGGACCTGGAAATCGAGCGCTACTTCCTCGAGTGGATAAGGAATGTACTGGTCCGCTTCTGACGCGATCTGAGCCTCCATCTGCTCATCGGACAGCCCCGCCTCGAGTTCAAGCGAACGGGTAATGACTGATGAGCCTGCAACCGCGACCGCGGCGCGGCGCGAAGCGGGCCGCGCCCGGGCGACGAGGCGTCGGATTGCTTCACCAACCGCGCCGACATCGCTAATATTCCGGTCGACCATCGCATGCTGCGGCAACGGCTCGACGCCGTAGGCCTCCACCCGGAACGTTCCGCCATCTCGATTCAGCGCCAGGAGCTTCACCGACGCGGAGCTGATGTCGATTCCCAGCAGAGCCTCGGGTTTTCTTCTCAACAGGCCGAACACGAATAGAGCTTCCCTTGTATGCCGGTACGGTTGGCTGCAACGCATGGCACCGCAGTGGGAATTAGACACCACTTCGGCGCCTTGCAACGATGGGCATCTTGCCCGGCGGTAATGCCGTGAACACCATGGCAGCGCGTCTGCGCGGAAGGCCGCTTCGTATTATGTGGCTCTTCGGCGTTTTCTTTTGTGGTCTGGTGCTCAGTCTTGCGGCCGCGTACCTGTACCTCGACCCGCAGATTCCGCGGGCAGAAACCTACCGTCAAGTGCGGCTCGAGACGCCGCTGCGCGTCTTTTCCGCAGACGGACAGCTCATGGCGGAGTTTGGTGAGCGGCGGCTGGTGCCGGTCCTGCTCGCCGACGTGCCGCCACTGTTCATTCGCGCCGTGCTCGATACCGAGGACAAGCGGTTTTATGAACACAGCGGTGTCGATTTCATCACGCTGGTGAATTCGGCGCTGGAGCTCGTGGTCAACATGGGCGAGATAACGCGCGGCGGGTCGACCATTACCATGCAGCTGCCGCGTAACCTGGGTACCTTCTCGCTCGACCGGGTATTCATTCGCAAGTTCAAGGAAATTCTGCTCGCCATCCAGATTGAACGGGCGCTCTCCAAGGACGAGATCCTTGAGCTTTACATTAACGCTGTGCCCTTCGGAAAGCGTGCGTATGGCGCCCAGGCGGCTGCGCTCACCTACTACGGGCGCACGCTCGACCAGCTCAACCTCGCGCAGATCGCGATGCTCGCTGGAATTCCTCAGGCACCGACCGCAGGCAACCCGGTTAATAACCCGGAGCGTGCGCTGCGACGTCGAAACCAGGTGCTCGATCGCATGCTGGAGCAAGGCTCGATCACGACGGAGCAGCACGCAGAAGCGATCGCTGCGCCCAACACGGCAACGCTGCATGAGCGCAAGCTCGATGTCGCTTCACCCTATCCCGCGGAGTGGGTGCGTCAGCAGCTCGAAGGCAAGCTGCCGGATCTCTACAGCGCGGGCTACGAAGTGGTCACCACGATTCGCGGGCCCCTGCAGGCCGCGGCGCGGGCCGCCGTGCAGGGGCAGCTCATCGCCTACGATCGTCGCCACGGCTTTCGCGGCGCGGAGGCTCGACTGCCGCTCGACCGCGAGGCCTGGGTGAAAGCGCTGGCGCGCACGCCGCCGCTGGTTGGATTTGAAGCCGGCGTGGTCAGCGCGCTGTCCGAGACTGCGGCCATGGTTCTCTTGAACGACGGTCGTGAAGTGGAAGTGGCGCTCGCAACGATGTCCTGGGCGCGGCCATACCTCACCGTCGACAGTCGCGGCGCGGTCCCCGGGCGACCGGCAGACATACTTGCTGTGGGTGACCTTATCCGGGTACGCGAGGAGCCAGCGGACGGAACCTGGCATTTCGGTCAGGTGCCTGATGTTCAGGGGGCGCTGGCCGCGGTCGATCCGCACACCGGTGCGGTGGTTGCACTCGAGGGAGGTAGCGATTTCTCGCTGATGCAGTTCAACCACGCGCTGCAGGCGGCGCGACAGCCTGGCTCAGGCTTCAAGCCCTTCGTCTACTCGGCCGCTATCGAGCGCGGGCTATCCCCGGCCAGCGTGTTCATGGACGCACCGCTCGTGTTCGGCACCAATGCGGACGCCACCGATTACCGTCCCTCCAATGATGATCGCCGCTACAACGGACCAACTCGCCTGCGCGAGGCGCTCTATCGGTCCATCAATCTCGTGACCATGCGCGTCATGCTCGAGATCGGCCCTGACGCGCTGCTTGATCATCTCTCGCGCTTCGGCTTCGACACGCGTACTTTTCCCCGCAACACCCAGCTCGCCATCGGCGGAGGCACGGTTGCCGTCACGCCGATGCAAATGGCTGCGGCGTATGCCGTGTTCGCTAATGGCGGATATCGCGTCGAACCCTGGATCGTGGATCACGTGCGCGATCTGGACGGTCGCGAGGTCTTCCGCTCAACGCCCCGCGTGGTCTGTCGGGACTGCCCAGCGGACGCCCCCGATGCAGATCGCTTCGCGCCGCGGGTACTCGACGCTCGCATCGCGTTCGTCATGACCACCATGTTGCGTGACGTGGTGCAGCGCGGCACTGGCCGCCGCGCCCTCGCGCTGGGGCGAAGCGATCTTGGGGGCAAGACCGGAACCACCAACGAGGCCGCTGATACCTGGTTTAACGGGTTCAGCCCGGATATCGCGGCGTCAGCCTGGGTCGGTTTTCCCGGACACGCGCCGCTTGGCGCGCGCGAGTACGGATCTTCCACTCCGCTGCCGATCTGGATTGACTTCATGCGCGTAGCGCTTGCCGATCGGCCGGAGGTCCCACTGCAGCAGCCGCCGGGGCTGGTCACGCTGCGTATCGATACGGTAACCGGCGCGCCGGCGCCTGCAGGTGCCCGCGATGCGCCGTTCGAATACTTCCTCGAAGAGCATGCGCCCGCCCCGCCGCCTGCCGGCACGGGGTCGAGCAAGCCGGAAACGGTGGTGCCGACCGACATCTTCTGAGCGGCGCCCAGCAGGCCTTACTCCACCAGTTTGATCATGTCGCCAGCGCGAGGCTCGCCCGCCGGATACTGCGCGTTCAGCAGTCGCAGCGTTTCTTCCGCGTGGTCCTTCAAGGAGGAACGCCGGGCGAGTTCCGCCCAGGTTACATCGGGTTCGGCCATCTGAACGCGTATGCGCTGACTGCTTGCGAGCTGCAGGTCATCGGCCGTCATTGCGCGAAACGAGCGCAGCGTGTCCTGCCACTGGGTGTCGAACGCCGTGGGATCGCCGAGGGCGCCCACCTCGCCACGAAACAGATACACGCTGCGATCCTTGAAGATCACCGCGATCCGGCGCGCCTGCGCGTTGCCCGCGAGTACCTTGATGTTGCCGACATAGGCGGGGTAGCCGTTGATCTCCGTGCTCTGGCCGTCGGTGATGTCGTCACGCTTCAGCGTCTTGGTGACGTACTCCTCCGGCGTCTGGTTGTCTGTCGGCGCTTCGAGGCGCTGAATGCTGATGGAGGCCTCCGCTGCGCCTCGCGGAGCGTTACCGATAACCTCGGCCGCGGTGTTGCCCACCGTCCACTGCTCGGGAAAGCGCACGACGATGCGCAGACCGCCGTGATAGTAGGCCCCCTCCTTTACGAGGCCGGTCGCTGCCTCGTTGCCGTAGACCAGCCCGTCTACCATGGACCAGAAGTCGCGTTCCGGGTCGCGCAGCTCGGCCTCGTTCACGTCCTGGGCGCGTGCGACGGCATCGTAGAGCCGTTTATCGTTCTTCGGGTGCGTGGAGAAGAGTCCGTGATAGGTGTTTGGCTCGCCCAGTACGTTGCGACTGAAGAGCGAGTGATCCTTGAGCACGTGCAGCACGTCGATCATGGCGAGTGAGTTGTAGCCCGCCTTGGCGAGGAACTCGGCGCCATAGGCGTCAGCCTCGAGTTCGAACGCGCGCCCGTAACCTGAGCGCAGCGTGTTGGTTGCCGTGTTCGCGAGGTCGGCTACGGTGCCGGTGCCGGTCAGAATGGCGCCGATGAAGCCGGCGATCTGGCCGAAGGCGCCAACCTGATTGCTGCGTCGGGCGTGACTGCCGATCACGTGACCGATCTCGTGGCCGATCACGCCCGCGAGCTCGTCTTCGGAACGCAGGAAGGTGATCAGTCCGCGGTGAACGAAAATATAGCCGTCGGGGAACGCCATTGCGTTCACTGACGACTCGTCGATGACGTAGAAGTGAAACTCAGATTCTTCCGCGCCTGCAGCCTGGACCAGTCGGCGACCGACCACATCCACGTAGTCCTGCCAGCGCTGGTCGGGGTAAAGCAGCCCCTTCTCGCGCATTTCCTGGTAGGCCTTTTCGCCCGGCCCCGCGTTGGCAAAGCCTGCGAGAGCGATGAGCAGCACGGTCCACGCGCAGGCATGAACGATCTTCACCGGAGCGTCCTCTTCATGCGGAGGGCACTAGTGTAACGATTGGCGCGTGACGGGGGGCGCCCGCTAACAGCGGCGAGCGCGAGGAGGCAATCGGACGAGGCGCGAATCAGCTCGCGAGGGTGCGCGTGCCGAAGCGGCGCCGGAAGCGTTCGACGCGACCGCCGGTATCGAGGATCTTCTGCTTTCCGGTGTAGAACGGGTGGCAATTCGAGCAGACGTCGAGATGCATCTCCCCCGCGTGAGTGGAGCGGGTCTCGATCACGTTGCCGCAGCTGCAGCTGGCCCGGAGCGGACCGTATTTCGGGTGGATATCTGCCTTCATGGTGGAAGCCGCTCGCCGTCGAATGCGAAAAGGGCGCGAAGTGTATGCAACAGCGCGCCGTTTCTGCAAGCGTAGCAGTGGCTCGTCGCGTCCGGTGGCAATCGCGCCGAGGTAAGATGGCGCAGCCCGTCCCGTTTCAATCGCCTCAAGGTAGTCAGCCCGGTGCAGGATTCGCCCCGCATTGTTCGCGTTGCCGTGCCGAAACCGCTCCGGCAACTCTTTGACTACCAGCTTGAGCCGGATCAACCGGGCGTGGTCCCGGGTGCGCGACTCCGGGTCCCGTTCGGACGTCAGTCGCTCGTGGCGGTCTGCGTCAGTGCCGATCCACCTGATCCGCACCCGGAGCCGCGCCAAGTCCTGGAGGCTCTGGATGCGGAGAACATCTTCGGCGACGCGCTGTTCCGGCTCGCGCTCTGGGTTGCGGACTACTACCACCACCCCCTTGGCGAGGTGCTCGACACGCTCTTGCCCGCCCGGCTGCGCCAAGGTGCGTCTCTCGACGCGGAAACGGGCACCCGCGCTGGGTTCAGTCTCACGCCGCGTGGCGCCGGTCAGGATGCATCTTCGGTGCTTAACCGCGCCCCTCGCCAGCGCGCGCTGCTCGCGTTTCTGGAACAGCTGGGCGGCAGTTCGGATCCGGAGACTCTGCGCGCTGCCGGCTTCGATGCGGCGCTCGTGCGGGCGGTGGCCGCGAAGGGGCTTATCGTGCGTACGCTCGAGGCGCTGCCCCGCGCGCGACTCATGCCGGAGCGAAGGCCGCGGCTCAATCCAGAGCAGGCAGCCGTACTCGATGCGCTCGATCGGGCGGGCGACGGTTATGGCGTCACGCTTCTCGAGGGTGTGACCGGCAGTGGCAAGACCGAGGTCTACCTGCGCGCGATGGAGCGCGTTCTCGCCGAAGGCAGACAGGTGCTCGTGCTCGTGCCCGAGATCGCGCTGACGCCGCAGACGCTGCGCCGTTTCGAGGAGCGTTTCGGCACCGCCGCCACGCTGCACTCAGGGCTGACGGACGTGCAGCGGCTCGCGGTCTGGAGCGGCTGCCGCGCGGGCACGGTCGACATCCTGATCGGTACCCGATCGGCGGTCCTGACGCCGTTTCGCCAGCTGGGACTCATCATCGTCGATGAAGAGCACGACGGGTCGTTCAAGCAGCAGGAAGGGTTGCGCTATTCCGCGCGGGATGTGGCCGTGAAGCGTGCGCGCGATCTTGGTATCCCGCTGCTGCTCGGCAGCGCCACGCCCAGCCTCGAAACGCTGCACAACGCTCGCACCGGGCGCTATCGACACCTGGTGCTGACTTACCGGGCCGGTGGCGCAGAGGCGCCCACCTGCCATCTGATCGACATTCGCGGGCAGTCGCTCGAGGACGGTCTCTCGCCGACCCTGATTGCAGCCGTGCGGCGCCAGCTCGCGGTAGGTGGACAGGTGCTGCTCTTTCTCAACCGGCGCGGCTACGCCCCGAGCTACGTGTGCACGGCCTGCGGCTGGCAGGCTCGCTGCAGCGAATGCGAGCTTCCTATGACACTGCATCGCGACCCCGAGGCGCTTATCTGTCATCGGTGCAGCGTGCGTGCCCCACTGCCGCGTCATTGTCCGGCCTGCCAGCGTAGCGCGCTGCTCGGAATCGGTCTTGGCACCCAGCGTGCTGAAGACGGTCTGACGAAGCTGTTTCCAAACGTACCTATCTACCGCATTGATCGCGATACGGCGCGCAGCCGGCAGCGGCTGGAAGCAAGTTTTGCAGCGATCCTCCGCGGTGAACCGGCGCTGCTTGTCGGCACGCAAATGCTCGCGAAGGGGCACCACTTTCCGGGTGTAACGCTGGTGGGTGTGCTGAATGCCGACAGTGGATTTTTAAGCCCGGATTTCCGCGCGCCGGAACGCACCGCGCAGCTCATCGTGCAGGTGGCGGGTCGTGCGGGTCGCGCTGAGCGACCGGGCGAGGTGTGGGTGCAGACGTATCAACCGGATAATCCTGCGCTGCTGGCGCTTCTCAAAGAGGGTTATCCCGCCTTTGCCGAGCGCGAGCTTGCCCTGCGTCAGGCAGCCGGTTTTCCACCCTGGCGCGCCATGGTTTTGGTGCGGGCGGAGGGGAATGATGCGGAGTCGGTGCGTGGCGCGCTGCTCGCGCTGCGGGTTCGCCTCGAGGCACGGATGATCGAGCTGGGCGCCGGGTCAGGTGTCGAAGTACTCGGGCCCGTACCTGCTCCGCTGCCCAAGATCGGCACCCGCTATCGGCTTCAGCTGCTGCTGCTGGCGGATACGCGCCGGCAATTGCAGCGCCTGTTGCAGGGCCTGGACCCGGGTGCCGGGCAACGGGGCACGCAGGTTACCCTCGACATCGATCCCTATGACGGCGCCTGACGTTCGCGCACGGCGCGGCGAAGCCCGTCTTTGTCCTATCATGGCGGGCATGGCTTGCGTTGCTACATCTCCCGCGAATTCTGTGCGACCCCGCGTCATCGGCGAGAGTCGTCGGCATGGCGTCGCGCGTCGTCCGCAGCCCGCCCGCCCTGGCGCACGCGCAGCAGCGCCAAAACGCACCCTCGCATTCGATGCGCCCAGTTTTGCGATTGGCATTCTGGTCGGAGCCGTGGTGGTGCTGATGTTCGAGTTTCTGCCGGCCTTGCTCGCTCCGCCACCACCAGCCCCGGTCGCTGATCAGGGTGGCGCCCCCGCGGAGACGGGGGTGCAGTACCAGTTTCAGAGCCTTCTTACGGCTGCGCCAACCCCGGTGGTGGCGCCAGAAGGTGACCCCGTACCGGTCGAAGGTGTGGTGGAACCGCCGGAAGCGCAAGGACTTGTCCCCGGCATGACCGTAAGCCCGGACATGACGGCCACGGCGATCGCTCCCGCAGCGGCAGCACCAGCGGCGGGGCAAGCAGCGGCACTGGCTTCGGTGCCGCCAGTGGATGAGGCGAACGGCGCGGCGTTCGTTGAGGACCCCGCTCCGGTGACCACTCCGGAAATGTTGCGCGAGGTCGAAGCCGATCAGCCTCCCGTAGCGGATAGTGAACCGGCGCCTCAGACCGCACCCCAGTCCGGGGGCATGCTGCAGGCGGCCTCGTTTGCCAATCGGTCAGATGCGGAGCGCCTGCGCGCGGAGCTTCTATTGCTCGACCTGCCAGCCGATACGAGTGAATTCACGGTGAGCGGTCGCAGCTGGTACCGGGTTACGGTGGGACCGTTCGTGGATGCGGCAGCGGCGGATCAGGCACGGGAGCGACTGCGGGCGCGCAACCTGACGGCGATTCCGTTCAACCGCTGACTGAGCCGGAGTCGTGGTCGTCGCGGCGACCCGTTGGCAGGCCTTGCGTGCCTTGCAAACCCCTGGGTCCCTCCCCAATATGCCGTCCCGCCCAGCAGCCGGAAATGTCATGGAGAGCTTTCACGCCACCACCATTCTTTGCGTGCATCGTGACGGCCAGGTAGCGCTGGGGGGCGACGGCCAGGTTTCTCTCGGGAATACCGTCATGAAAGGCAATGCGCGCAAGGTGCGCAGGCTGTACGACGGTCGCGTACTCGCCGGCTTCGCTGGCAGTACGGCCGACGCCTTCACCCTGTTCGAACGCTTCGAAGGCGCACTCGAGAAGTATCACGGCAATCTGACGCGTGCTGCCGTGGAATTGGCGAAAGACTGGCGCTCCGATCGCGCCTTGCGCCGACTCGAAGCAATGCTGATCGTGAGCGATGCGCAGACTGCGCTCCTCATCAGCGGTAACGGCGATGTGATCGAGCCCGAGGGCGGCGTGCTTGCGATCGGTTCCGGTGGTCCGTACGCGCTGGCAGCCGCGCGCGCCCTGGCCGCCAGTTCGTCGCTCAATGCCGAAGCCATCGTGGAGCAGGCCCTCGCCATCGCCGCGGACATCTGCGTATTCACGAACCACCATCGCACCATCGAAGTATTGCCATCGCCATGACGCACATGACCCCGCGTGAAATCGTGCACGAGCTCGACCGTTACATCGTCGGGCAGCAGGAAGCCAAGCGCGCGGTGGCGATTGCCCTGCGCAATCGCTGGCGTCGCATGCAGCTGGAACCGG
>DMUF01000079.1:17647-23017 GCA_003476445.1 Gammaproteobacteria bacterium
GCGCCGTTCATCAAGGTCGAGGCGACCAAGTTCACGGAAGTCGGGTACGTGGGTCGAGATGTCGAATCCATCGTGCGTGACCTTGTCGACAGTGCGGTCAAGATGCAGCGCGAGCGTCAGATCGAATCGATGCGCGACCGGGCGGCAGATCTCGCCGAGGAAAGAATTCTCGATGCGCTTCTGCCCGCGCCGAAATCGGTCGGTTTCGGTCAGCCCGCGCCGGCGCGCGGAGAGGACAACGCAACGCGCCAGCTGTTTCGCAAGCGCTTGCGCGAGGGCGACCTTGACGATCGCGAGATCGAGATGGAATTCGAATCGGCGCCGCCAGCCATGCAGGTCATGATGCCTCCGGGCATGGAGGAAATGGCTGAGCAGCTGAAGGGCATGTTCAGCGCGATGGGCGGGCAGCGGCGCAAGCCCGTTCGATTGCGAATCCGCGATGCCCTGCGCCGCGCTCAGGACGAGGAGGCCGGTCGCCTCGTGAACGAGGACGACATCCGCGCGCGTGCGGTGACCGCGGTGGAAGAAACCGGCATTGTCTTCATCGACGAGATCGATAAGGTTGCTCGGCGCGGCGAGGGCACCGTGGGTGCTGATGTCTCGCGTGAGGGCGTGCAACGCGATCTGCTCCCGCTGATCGAGGGGTGTTCCGTTACAACGCGGCACGGCACCGTGCGCACGGATCACATTCTGTTCATTGCCTCGGGCGCGTTTCATCTCGCGCGGCCTGCCGATCTCATCCCCGAGCTGCAGGGCAGGCTGCCGATCCGGGTCGAGCTTGCCGCGCTGTCTCCCGCCGATTTTCGCCGCATTCTCTCGGAGCCCGATGCTGCGCTTACCAAGCAGTACCAGGCGCTGTTCGCGACCGAAGGGATCGAGCTCGTGTTCACGGATGATGGGCTCGATCGACTCGCGCAACTCGCCTGGGAAGTGAATGCGGGTACCGAGAACATTGGCGCGCGACGCCTGCACACGCTGCTCGAGCGGCTGCTCGAAGAAGCTTCGTTCCTGGGTCCCGAGGGGCAAGGCGCAACGGTTCGGGTGGACGCGCCCTATGTCGACACCCGGCTCGCGGCGCTGGTCCGCAATCAGGACCTGTCGCGTTACATCCTCTGACACAGGTCACCGCCAACGAGATCGGAACGCCATGCAACGTCCCTCCCACATCAACTACCAGCGCAAGTCCCGCATGCTCTCGCTTGTGTTCGGAACGGAAGAGCTGCGCATACCCGCGGAACTGCTGCGTGTCTATTCGCCTTCTGCCGAAGTCCGCGGCCATGCCGACTCCGAGCGCAAACTGCAGACTGGCAAGAAGTACGTTGCCATCACCGAGATCGAGCCGGTGGGCAACTATGCGATTCGCCTCGTCTTCGATGATGGCCATGATTCCGGCATCTATGCCTGGGACTATCTGCATGAGCTCGGCAGTCGCCAGGAACAGCGCTGGCAGACCTACTTCACGGAGTTGCGCGAGGCGAACGCGTCGCGCCTGCCCGCGATATCGGTAGGACAGTGGAATCCCAAGGCGTAAACTGACGCCCCCAGTCGATCATCCGCGAGAGCCATGAGCCGCGACCCGCAGGATACAGGTGCCGGGAACGCGGTGGACTTTGGCTACCGCAAAGTAGCTCCCGAAGAGAAGACCGCGCTCGTGCGCGGCGTGTTCGAGCGTGTGGCACGTCGTTACGATGCGATGAACGATCTCATGTCGTTCGGAACGCATCGCCTGTTCAAGCGCATGACCCTGGATATGTCCGGCGTGCGCCCGGGCCAGCGCGTGCTGGATCTCGCGGGCGGCACCGGTGATCTGTCTGCGCTCTTTGCGCCCGTCGTGGGTCCCGAGGGCCAGGTCGTGCTCGCGGACATCAATCCGCACATGATGGCTGTCGGTCGCGACCGGCTCCTTGATCAGGGGCTCGCGCGGGTCACCTTGTGTCAGACGAGTGCCGAAGCACTGCCCTTTGCGGATGAAAGCTTCCACTGCGCCGTGATCGGATTCGGTCTCAGGAACTTCACCGACAAGGACGCCGCGCTGCGCGAGCTGTGTCGTGTTCTGCGCCCCGGTGGTGTGCTGCTCATTCTGGAATTCTCGAAACCCGAGCACCCGCTGCTCGATGCCGCGTATGGTGCGTTCCAGGCGCTGTGGCCCGGCATGGGCAAGCTCGTCGCGGGAGACGCTTCGAGCTATTCCTACCTCGTGGAATCGATTCGGCTGCACCCGCCCCAAGCCGTTCTGAAACAGATGCTCGAAGACGCGGGCTTTGGCGCCGTGGAATATCACAACCTGGTGGGTGGTATTGCGGCCATCCACCGCGGCGTTCGTCCGTGACAAGCACTACCACGCTTCCTCCTGGCGCACAGCAGTTGGTCGCTCTGCTCGGGGATCTGGTGGGGCGTGCAACGGATGCGGCGGTTCGGCTCGATCCGGTTGCACGCGCGCGCCTCCTTGCGCTTGAGGAGCAGCAGCTGCGACTGGAGATCGACCTGCCGGCCGTTGGCATCGGTCCTCGCGCGAACGTCGGACCTCGGCTTACGTTCACGGTAACGGTCAGCGCAGGGCAGCTTCGGTTGCGTCACCATGCAGACATCGCCGAGGCACCACCTGCTCATGCAATCGTCTCAGGCCCGGCGTCGGCGTTCCTGTCATTCCTCGCGCCTGCGCGAGCCGGGGCAGCGCTTCCGCCAGGTCTGCGTATTTCCGGCGATGTCGGGTTGGTCGAAGCTTTTCAGGCACTGGCGGCTGGTTACGCCCCTGACCTTGCGCAGCCGCTTGGGCGCGTTCTTGGCCCCCGCGTTGTCGCAGGCCTTCTGGATGCGTTCGAGCTTGCAGGTGCTGGGCTGCGAACGGTTCTGCAGATCGGTGCTGACGCCGCCGGCGACGCCGCGCGGCGGGTTTTTGCGGATCGTCCGCTGACCTTGGCTTTCCTCGACGAACTGGACGAACTCAGGCTCCTGCTTGACCGTGTTGAAGCCCGTGTCGACGGTCTCGAGCGGCGCAAGCCGCGCCCGTGAGCATGGTGACCCCTGCTGCCCGATTGGCAGAGCTGCTGCGCGCCGGTGCGCATTATCGCATCGATCTTCTGGTGCTCGAGTTTGTGCCGGCGCTGCCGTTGGCGTTGCGCGTGCTGCTCCGGATCTCGCCCCTGCGATTCATCCCGACCCACGGGCTCTCCCGCGGAGCAAGACTGCGGCTCATGCTGGAGCGACTCGGTCCGGTCTTC
The DNA here is from genome assembly GCA_003476445.1 of Gammaproteobacteria bacterium. Classification (GTDB taxonomy): domain Bacteria; phylum Pseudomonadota; class Gammaproteobacteria; order Pseudomonadales; family Azotimanducaceae; genus UBA7803. The sequence goes on from DMUF01000079.1 coordinate 20,869, forward strand.
GTCAAGTTCGGTCAGCTCCTTTCCACGCGCCGTGATCTACTGCCGCTCGACATGGCGGATGAGCTCGCACGGCTGCAAGATCAGGTGGCTCCGTTTCCCTCCGCCATCGCGCGCACCCTGATCGAAACAGCGATCGGTCAGCCCCTGGCGCAGGTGTTTGCTCGGTTCGACGACACTCCAATCGCGTCGGCCTCCGTTGCCCAGGTGCACGCGGCGGTACTGGCAGACGGGCGCGAAGTCGTGGTCAAGGTGGTGCGGCCGGAGATCGAGCCGCTGATCGCGGCGGATATCGCGCTCATGCGGCGTATCGCTACCCTTGTTGAGCGGGCTTCCCCTGAGGCGCGGCGACTCAGGCTTTCGGCGATAGTCGAGGATTACGAACGCACCATTCTGCGTGAGCTTGATCTGGAGCAGGAGGCGCGCAACACGGCCCAGCTGCGCCGCAATTTCCCCGATTCGCCGCTGCTCTACGTTCCGCAGGTGCACTGGCCGCTCGTGCGCCGCAACGTGCTGGTTGAGGAGCGCATCTACGGAGTGCCAATCGGTGATCGCGCCGCTCTGGAGGCGCGTGGAACCGATTTCGCTCTGCTTGCGGCGCGCGGTGTCGAAACCTTCTTCACGCAGGTGTTCGAGCACAATTTCTTTCATGCCGACATGCATCCCGGCAACATTTTCGTCGACGTGAGAGATCCGGCGGATCCGCGCTACATTGCGATCGACTGCGCCATCGTCGGGTCACTGACGGCAGACGATCAGGACTACCTTGCGCGCAATGTGCTCGCGTTCTTTCACCGTGACTATGCGGAAGTCGTGCGGCTGCACCTCGACTCAGGCTGGATTCCCGCCGACACCGATCCCGTTGCATTCGAACGCGTGATTCGCGCCGTTTGCGATCCCCTCTTTGAGCGACCGCTTGCGGAAATCTCGTTTGGCGCCTTTCTCGTCGAGCTCTTTGATACGGCGCGGAGTTTCCGCATGGAAGTTCAGCCCCAGCTGGTCCTGCTGCAGAAGACGTTGTTGTATATCGAGGGGCTTGGTCGCTCGCTGTACCCCGCGCTGGATCTCTGGGCAACCGCGAAACCCTTCATGGAACGCTGGATGGAGACCCGGGTCGGGCCCGCGGCCGCCCTGCGGTCGCTGGCGGAAAACGCGCCGGTCATCCTGCGCGAGCTGCCGGATCTGCCCATCACGCTTGCGCGCGCGGGCTCCCGCCTCCGCCGTCTGGAACATGGGCTCGAGCGTCAGGCTGCCGAGATAGAGCGTCTGCAGTCAATGCTCGCGCGTGCTGCGCGATGGACGCGCTGGCGTCGCTTCCTCATCATGGTGGCGCTGATCGTCCTGGGTATCCTGGCAGTGACCAACGAGTCCGTTGGCGCAGCGTCTCCGTTCATCGTCGAGGCATCACCTTGAACATCATCGAAGCGTTGACCGAGGTCCTCCAAGCGCGCCGTGCGGCTGATCCTGACTCCTCGTACGTAGCCTCCCTGTATGCCCGGGGGCTGAACAAGATGCTGGAGAAAGTGGGCGAAGAGGCGACCGAGGTGCTCCTCGCAGCGAAGGATCACGGTCGTCCTGGTGTGGACCCGACGGCGCTCGAGCAAGAAGTCGCAGATCTCTGGTTCCATTGTATGGTCGTGCTCGTGCATCTCGACGTGCCGCCACAGCAAGTGCTTGAGACGCTCGCGGCCCGTTTCGGTATTTCCGGTCACGAAGAGAAACGCAACCGTCATACTGCCTAGCAAGCGGGTCCGTTAGACTCGCCGCAGAACCTGGGAGAAACGTGATGTTCGGACTTGGAATCGGCGAATTACTGATCATCCTCGCGATCGTGCTTCTGCTGTTCGGTCCAAAGCGGCTGAAGACGCTGGGCTCGGATCTGGGCGGCGCCATCAAGGGGTTCCGTCGCGCGGTGACGGACGACGAAGCGAAGGCGGCGGCTGCGACGCCGGACCCGCGGGTAATCGAAGGCGAGATCGCGGCCAGCAACGGCGACCCGGTCCGAACCAAGGACTCGCATGTTTGAAGTCAGCTTCCAGGAGCTGCTCCTGGTAGCGATCGTGGCCCTCGTGGTGTTGGGGCCCGAGCGGCTTCCGAGTGCGCTGCGCACGCTCGGACTCTGGCTTGGGCGGCTGCGCCGCAGCTTCGACAG
>DMUF01000079.1:23349-42968 GCA_003476445.1 Gammaproteobacteria bacterium
CACAACGAAATGGTGATGGGGGAGCTGAAGCGCATCGAGACGGATCTCTCGGCTGCGGCTTCGGGCCAGGCACCCGCCAGCAAACCCGTCGATCAGTCCGCAAACTCAGCCGCCGACAAGCGCGCCGACCAGAGCGAGGACAAGCCGGCCAACGGGAGTTTGAGCGCCGCTGCGCCCGCAGTTGAAGCGGGGGTGCGGGATGCCTGAAGCACCGACGAAGGAATCGAAACCCGAAGGCGCGGCGACTCCGGGCCCGGCTCAGGCCGAGCAGTCGCCGAACGCGGATATGCCGTTTCTTGATCATCTCGTGGAATTGCGCAGCCGCATCCTGCGTGCGCTGCTCGCAGTGCTGATTCTGTTCTTCCCGACCTACTATTTCGCGAACGAGATCTATTCCTTTGTCGCAGCCCCGCTGCTCGCGCACCTGCCGGCAAACTCGACAATGATCGCGACCGAGGTGACGACGCCGTTTCTGACTCCGTTCAAGCTCGCCGCGTTTGCCGCCCTGTTTTCTGCGATTCCGTTCATTCTGCATCAGGCGTGGGCGTTCGTGTCACCGGCCCTCTACCGCCATGAAAAACGCTTTGCCATACCCTTGCTGTTATCGAGCGTTGCGCTCTTTTACATTGGCATGGCGTTCGCGTATTTCCTGGTTTTTCCGGTGGTCTTCAAGTTTTTCGCAGGCATTACCCCGGAGGGCGTGGCGATGATGACGGACATCAATCGCTACCTCGATTTCGTGCTGAACATGTTTTTCGCTTTCGGCTTTGCCTTCGAGATTCCGATTGCCGTACTGCTCATGGTGTGGGCCGGAATTACCACGCCGGACCGGCTCTCGGCTTCGCGCCCGTATGTGATCGTCGGCTGCTTTTTTGTTGGCATGATCCTGACGCCGCCGGACGTGCTCTCGCAGTGTCTGCTTGCCATCCCGATGTGGCTGCTGTTTGAAGCCGGCGTTGCGATCGCGCGGGTGCTGGAGCGGCGCGACGAAGCAAATGCGGCGGGTGGTGAGAACGAAGTCAGTTCCTGAGCGCCTGGCGAGTCGCTGATCCCGGACGTACCAGGCAGAGAGCGCCTCAGCGCGGGTGACGCCTGGGTCAGATGAGCGTCATTTGCTCAACAGAAACGTGGCCGGCCCGTCATTGACCAGGCCCACCTGCATATCTGCGCCGAATTGTCCTTCCGCGATGCGTGACCAGCGCTCCCGCAGCAGGGCAATCAATCGTTCGTAGCCTTGTCTTGCCTCGGCGGGTGCTGCCGCGCCGCTGAACCCAGGTCGTCGACCTCGGGACGTATCCGCTGCGAGCGTGAACTGCGAAACCACCAGAACCTCGCCGTCCACATCCTGCACGGACAGATTCATGGGCAGTCGATCATCCGGGAAGATGCGCAGCTCCAGGATACGATCAGCCATGGCGCGAAGCTTGGTCTCATCGTCGCCCGGCTCGATCGCGACAAATACGAGCAGACCAGCGCCAATGCGCGCGATTGTTGTCTCGGCAACGGTGACGTCCGCGCGCAGGACTCGTTGCAGCAATATCTTCATCAGCGCGAAGCAGGCATTCAGCCCTGGTCGCGGGTGCCGCCACGCTTGCGCTGATGCTCCTTCAGGAACTCCTTGCGCACCCGAATGGTCTTTGGCGTAACCTCGACCAGCTCGTCGTCGTCGATGAATTCAAGCGCCTGCTCGAGCGTCAGCCGTACGGGTGTGGTGAGCAGAATGTTCTCGTCGCTGCCGGAGGCTCTCATGTTGGTGAGCTTCTTTTCCTTCAGCGGATTCACAACGAGATCGTTGTCGCGGCTGTGAATGCCGACCACCATGCCTTCGTAAATCTCGTCGCCAGGGCCGACCATCAGGCGGCCGCGATCCTGCAGGTTGAAGAGGGCGTACGCGACCGCTTTGCCTTCTGCCATGGAGACGAGCACCCCGCTGGAGCGCTGACCGATCTCGGCATCGAGCCTTGGACCATAGCCTGCGGAGCCGAAGGTCATGATGCCGGTGCCGGAGGTCATTGAGAGGAATTGCGGTCGATAGCCCATGAGGCCTCGAGTCGGGATGCGGTAACGCAGCACCGAACGCCCCTGTCCGTCGACACGCATGTCTTCCAAGTCGCCTCGACGTTCTCCGAGGCTTTCCATGACCTTGCCCTGGTACGCCTCTTCGATGTCCACGGTCAGCCGCTCGTACGGCTCATGAACGACGCCGTCCACCACGCGGGTGATGACGCGTGGACGGGACACGGCGAGCTCATAACCCTCACGGCGCATGGTCTCGATCAGGACCGAGAGATGCAGCTCACCGCGTCCGGAAACTTCGAACCGGTCCGGGTCGTCGGTTTCGCGGACGGACAGTGCAACGTTGTGAGAAGCCTCCCGTAGCAGCCGGTCCCGGATCTGGCGGCTGGTCAGGAAGTCTCCTTCGCGTCCGGCGAAGGGCGAGGTATTAACGCAGAACAGCATGGTGAGAGTGGGTTCGTCCACCGTGAGCGCGGGCAGCGCCTCGACGCGGTCCGGTGCGCAGACGGTATCGGAGATGCTGATGCCTTCGATCCCAGTGATGCAGACGATGTCGCCCGCTTCGGCATTGTCGCGCTCGTAGCGATCTAGCCCACGATAGCCGAGGATGGAAAGCAGTCGCGCGCGCCGCGTGCTTCCATCGCGGCTGACGACGATCACCGGCGTGTTGCGATCGACGCGTCCACGCGCAATGCGACCGATCCCCATGACGCCCACGTAGCTTGAGTAGGCGAGGGAAGTGATCTGCATCTGCAGCGGACCATCGCGATCAACGCGGGGTTCGGGCACGTGACGCACGATGGCGTCGAGCAGCGGCGTCATATCTTCGACCAGCGCGTCGGGCTCCAGCCCGGCCTGCCCGAGGAGCGCAGACGTGTACACGATCGGGAAATCGAGCTGCTCGTCAGTCGCGCCCAAGCCGTCAAACAGGTCGAATACCTGATCGATGACCCGGTACGGCTCGGCGCCCGGACGATCCACCTTGTTCACCACGACGATCGGATTAAGACCGGCGGCGAATGCCTTCTGGGTAACGAAACGGGTCTGCGGCATCGGACCGTCGACAGCATCTACGAGCAGCAGGACGGAGTCGACCATCGACAGGATCCGTTCCACTTCCCCTCCGAAATCAGCGTGCCCCGGCGTGTCGACGATGTTGATGCGGTAGCCCGCATACTCGATCGCCGTATTCTTCGCGAGAATGGTGATGCCGCGCTCCCGCTCCAGCTCATTGCTGTCCATTACCCGTTCCGGGCTTTCGCGGTCGAGCACGCCGCTCTGCTGCAGCAGGCGATCGACGAGGGTGGTCTTCCCGTGGTCAACGTGGGCGATGATTGCCACGTTGCGCAGGTTCAGTGAAGCGGAAGAGGGATGATCGGCCATCAGGTTATGGTCCGGGGCAAGGGGCGCGGATTATGCCGAAGGCACGTGACGCTGTCTTGGATTAGAGCGGGTCTCTTTCGCGGATGTGTTCATCTCAAGAAGCCGGGAAGCGGATCGAAAGGAGCACGGAAGCTGAGCACGCCGGCCCGCAAGAGCGCACCATAATAGTGCTTATGTCGGTGCGGCGCCCGGTAACGGTGCGTAAGTGAGTGTTGGGTTACGCCAGACGCCTCTTTTTTCGTGGTTTCTGGCGTGGCACGCATCTTGCCCTGTCTTGGGGAGCCAGCAATGGTGAATAATGCGCGCCGGTTCGGTCGCGCCCAGGTAGAACGATCGCTGCTGCCTGTGCGAGGGTGCATCGCCCCGCCTACCCGGGACGCTGTCGATCGAACCGCCGGTCACATCGAAAAGTTTTCGTTCAATCGCAGGAGCAAGGAAAACCATGTCGACGAAGACGCTCGCCATGATCAAGGAGAATGAGGTCAAGTGGGTCGATCTCCGCTTTACGGACCCCAAGGGCAAGGAGCAGCACACGACCATTCCGGCAGACCGCATCGACGCGGACGCGTTCCAGGATGGGTTCATGTTCGACGGCTCATCCATTGCGGGTTGGAAGAGCATCAACGAGTCCGACATGATTCTGATGCCCGATGACGACACCTGCGTCATGGATCCGTTCCGTGACGAGAAGACGCTCATCCTGCGCTGCGACATTATTGAGCCGGCGACGATGCAGCCCTACGACCGCGATCCGCGCTCCATTGCCAAGAAGGCAGAGGCGTATTTGTCGGCAAGCGGCATTGCCGACACCGCGTTCTTTGGCCCCGAGAACGAATTCTTCGTGTTTGACGATGTGCGCTGGAAGGTCGACATGAGCGGCGCTTCCTACTCCATCAATTCGGAAGAAGCGGCCTGGTCGTCTCACGCGGAGTTCGAAGGCGGCAACATCGGTCACCGTCCCGGCGTGAAGGGCGGTTATTTCCCGGTACCGCCGGTCGATTCCGGTGCCGACATGCGCTCTGCCATGTGTAACGCCCTTACGTCCATGGGCATTCCCGTCGAGGTGCATCACCACGAAGTGGCAACCGCTGGTCAGAATGAGATCGGCGTGCGCTTCAACACGCTGGTGAAAAAAGCCGATGAAGTGCAGATCTACAAGTACTGCGTGCTCAACGTTGCGCACGCGTATGGCAAGACCGCCACCTTCATGCCGAAGCCGATCGTTGGCGATAACGGCAGCGGTATGCACGTGCACCAGTCGATCGCTAAGAGCGGCGTCAACCTGTTCTACGGTGACGTGTATGCCGGCCTGTCAGAGACGGCGCTCTTCTACATCGGCGGCATCATCAAGCACGCTCGCGCGCTGAATGCCTTCACGAATGCCAGCACGAACTCGTACAAGCGGCTGGTGCCTGGGTTCGAAGCGCCGGTACTGCTTGCTTACTCAGCTCGCAACCGCTCGGCATCGATCCGCATTCCCTACATTCAGGGCGGTAACCCGCGCGGCTATCGTATCGAAGTGCGATTCCCGGACAGCACTGGTAACCCGTATCTGGCGTTCGCTGCCATGCTTATGGCGGGTCTCGACGGCATCCGTAACAAGATTCACCCCGGTGATTCCTTCGACAAGGACCTCTACGACCTTCCGCCGGAAGAGCTGGCAGGCGTGCCCACCGTGGCGCACTCCCTGTCCGATGCGCTTGCTGCGCTTGATCAGGACCGCGAGTTCCTCAAGGCGGGTGGCGTATTCTCGGACGGTTTCATCGATGCCTACATCGAACTGAAGCAGAAGGAAGTCGAGGCGATAAACATGACGACTCACCCGCTCGAATTCCAGATGTACTACAGCTGCTGATCCCGGCACAGCGCTACCGCGAGCATCAGGCTCGCGGTAGCGCGTACCCCGCCTTACTTATGCGACCTCTGGCGGTTCTCCCGCGGCTCGTTCCCCGCTCGGTTTCCATGTTCCTTGTTGTGTTTTCCTGTTTCGCCTCGTGCAACGCGGTTGCGGACATCTATCGCAGCGTGGCCCCTGATGGCACCGTGACGTTTTCAGACGAGCCACCCTCCGGGCACGCTGCGGTGGAGCGCGTCGAGCTACCTCCGCCGCCAGCGTCCCCCACTCGTTCTTCTGACCTCGACCAGTCGAGCTACGCGGAGGACTTGGAGTTTCCGACTGATCCCGAAGCGTCGGAGCAGGCGCCGATCGACCTCGCGATCAGCATCCTGTCGCCTGCGAATGATCAGGCACTGCGCAGTGATGACGGATCGATGGCGGTAGAGGTCGCTGTCGCACCGGCGTTGCGTCCGGGAGACGTGGTGGAGATTCTTCTGAATGGTCGCGCAGTGACCCGTTCCGAGACGCAGGTTGCTCTGCTCGCTGCAGTCGATCGCGGTACCCACGAACTTGTGGCCCGTATCGTCGACCCGGACGGTTTGGAGGTTGCCATCAGCTCTCCCGTTACCGTGCACCTGCTGCGACATTCGAGCGCCCATCCGCCGCCGGCGAACCCGGCCAATAACTTCCCGCCGCGCGAGCGCTGATCACACAGATTCTCGGCAAGTGCGCTATTTTGGTGCGTCGTCGCACCACGACTCGCAGTCCCGTTCTCTGCTTGTTCCTAGAAGCGCACGTGATGTCATGGAAACAGGCGATTCTGGGCGTAGTGAGCACTAACACTTTTCTTGGTGCGTTTTGGACCGCATTTTGCTACTCCCGGGCAGACCGCCGCCCCCAGGCTGGAATGAACAGACGGAGACCCTTCGTACGGTGTTGGCAAAGAGTGACATTCTCGATCACCTCACCACGGCGGTCATTGCGCTCGACGCGGAGCTACGCGTGCGCTACGTCAATCCGGCAGGACAGTCGCTGCTTGGCACGAGTGACCTGCGCTCGGCGGGGCTCGCGATTGGCGAGCTGATACGCCCGCAAGATGCGTCGCTTTTCGAGCGCTTTCTGCAGGTGCTGGAAACGGGTCAGTCGCTCACGCGTCGTGGCGTGGATTTGCAGACCCGAGACGGTGCAGAGCTCACTGCGGACCTGACGGTTTCGCTTGATCCTGCATCCAGTCACCTCATCGTGGAGATGCAGCCGATCAACCGGCTCATGCGTATCAATCGAGACGACCACTCTCTCTTTTCCCAAGAGACCAGCCGGCTCCTGGTCCGCGGTCTGGCGCACGAAATCAAGAACCCGCTCGGGGGCGTGCGCGGCGCTGCGCAACTGCTCGAGCGAGAACTCGAAGACGATCATCTGAAGGAGTACACGCGCGTCATCATCGGTGAGGCCGACCGTCTCAAGGCATTGGTCGACCGCATGCTCGGACCAAACGTAGAGTCCAGCCGTCAGCCGGTCAACATTCACGCGGTGCTCGAGCATGTTATTCGCCTCATCGATGCGGAGGCGGCGGGGCGAATCCAGTTCGCACGCGACTATGACCCCAGCCTTCCGCCTGTGAGCGGGGATGAAACCCAGTTGATTCAGGCCGTGCTCAACATCATGGCGAATGCTGCGCAAGCGCTCGATGCAACGCCGCGTGCGCTAATCAGCGTGCGCACGCGCGCCGTGCACCGGTTCACGATCGGTAATCGCATGCATCGTGTAGTTCTGCAGACCGACATCATCGACAACGGGCCGGGCATTCCTGCCGAGATGGTGGACCGAATCTATTTCCCGATGATCAGCGGCCGTCCGGATGGTACTGGGCTCGGACTCGCGATCACACAAACGATCATTGGTCAGCACGGCGGCGTCATCGAATGTGAAAGCCGCCCTGGTCGGACCTGTTTTTCGGTATTTCTGCCGTTGGAGGAGAAGACTCGTGAGTAGTAACAGAGTCTGGGTGGTGGACGATGACCGATCCATTCGGTGGGTGCTCGAGCGGGCGATGACCCAGGCCGGTATTCCTATTACCGCGTTCGCCTCTGCCGATCACGCGCTTCATCACCTGAACGACGATCGGCCGATTGCGGTGATCACTGACGTGCGCATGCCGGGTATGAGCGGTATGGATTTCATCGAGCGGGTGCACAAAGCCTATCCGCAGCTGCCGGTCATCGTGATGACGGCGCACTCCGATCTCGACAGCGCGGTTACCGCCTATCAGCGCGGGGCCTTCGAGTATTTGCCGAAGCCGTTCGATGTTGATGAGGCTGTTGCCATCGTCAAGCGTGCCATCACCTTCGCGGAAGAAACCGAGGCGCCGGCTGAACCGCGCAAGTCTGAGCCGGCACCGGAGATCATCGGTCAGGCACCGGCTATGCAGGAGGTATTCCGGGCGATTGGCCGGCTTGCGAACTCCAACATCACCGTGCTCATACGTGGAGCCTCGGGTTCCGGTAAGGAGCTGGTGGCCCGTGCACTGCATCGTCACAGCCCCCGGGCTGCCGGCAATTTCGTCGCGCTCAACATGGCAGCGATTCCCCGCGACCTGGTGGAATCCGAGCTCTTCGGCCACGAGAAGGGCGCTTTTACGGGTGCGAACAGCCGGCGTGTCGGTCGTTTCGAGCAGGCTGACGGCGGCACGTTGTTCCTTGATGAGATTGGTGACATGCCGCCCGACACGCAGACGCGCCTGCTGCGTGTGCTGGCCGATGGCGAGTTCTACCGGGTGGGTGGACTGACCCCGATTCGAGTCAACGTTCGCATCATCGCCGCGACACACCAGCATCTGGAGCAGCGTGTACAAGCGGGTTCCTTTCGCGAGGACTTGTTCCATCGGCTCAATGTCATCAGCGTTCATGTGCCGTCGCTTGCCGATCGCAAATCGGACATCCCGCTGCTTGCGCGGCATTTCCTGGATCGCGCGGCGGAAGAGCTCGGTACGGAAAACAAGGCGATTCGGCCGGAAACGCTCGACTATCTGTGTAACCTGCCCTGGCCGGGCAATGTGCGTCAGCTTGAGAACACGTGTCGTTGGCTGACGGTGATGGCCTCTGGCCGCGAGATTCACCTGGAGGATCTGCCGCCCGAGCTCACCGCAGAAACCCAGCGTGAGGCGCCCATCGCCAACAACTGGGAGCAGGCCTTGGAGCGCTGGGTCGATGAGATGCTGACCGAGCCTGCCGGGTCTGCCGTGCTCGATGTGGCGGTCCCGCGGTTTGAGCGCATCGTCATTCGTGCGGCGTTGAAGCGCACAGGTGGGCGCAAGCGTGATGCTGCTGAGCTCCTGGGATGGGGGCGGAACACGCTGACCCGGAAGCTGGCTGAGCTCGGCATGCCCGAGACCTGAGCGCGGCGCCGCCGGTTTATGCTTCACGTGGCGCTTTATGAGCCGGAGATTCCGCCGAATGCGGGTAACGTCATTCGCCTGTGCGCCAATACGGGCGCGATGCTACATCTGATCGAGCCGCTGGGTTTCAGCATGGACGACGCCAAGCTGCGTCGCGCGGGTCTTGATTACCATGAATGGGCGCGGGTGACGGTGCATCCTGGGCTCAGCGACTGCCTGCGCAGCGTTCAGCCGCAGCGGGTGTTTGCTTTTACGACCAAGGGGTCGCGCCTGATCACGGATGTGGCCTTTGCGGAGGGGGACTTCCTGCTCTTTGGCCCGGAGACCCGCGGACTTCCCGCGGCCGTGCTCGATAGCCTGTCTGCGGTGCAGAGGGTGCGTATTCCGATGCGGCCGGGGTCGAGAAGTCTCAATCTTTCGAACAGCGTTGCCGTGGTGGTCTACGAGGCGTGGCGCCAGCTTGGATTCGCTGGCGCGGTCTGAACGCTGGGCAGTTCTGTGCGCGAACAGTAGCGCAGCGTCAGACGCCGAGAACCTGCGGCTGGATCAATGCGCGACCGGTGGCGGCACCGCCGGGGCAGGTACGGCCTGCTGTTGCTGCTTGCGCAGGGCCTCTGCGTACAGTGCGTCAAAGTTGATCGGTGCCAGATGGACCGGCGGGAAGCCGCCGCGCGTGACAAGCGAGTCCACCGTTTCACGGATATATGGAAAGAGCGTGTTTGGGCAAAAGGTGCCAAGAATGCGCTGGGTGGTCGGCGCATCGAAACCGCTGATCAGGAATATCCCTGCGTACTGGACCTCGGCGATGAAAGCGGTCTTTGCTTCTTCGACGCGCGCTCGAAGCGTTACTCCGAGCACCACCTCGATGCGATCAGGCCCAAGGTTTGCCGTCCGCGTGTTGATCTCGAGCTGAAACTCGGGCGTGGTTCGGTTGCCAAAGATTTCGGGTGCTTGCGGGCTCTCGAAGGAAGAGTCCTTCAGGTAGAGCCGCTCGATCCGGACCTGCCCGGTGGCTACTTCCGGGTTACGGGTAGATTCTGATTCCGCCATTCCACCATTCCTCCGCCCAATCGGCTGACATCCTTGAAGCCCTGCTTACGCAGCATGGTGCCTGCTGCGCCGGAGTGCTGCCCCATGCCGCAGGCGATGATCACCGGCTGCTCCGTGAACTTGCGCAGCTCGTCGATCCGTGTTTGCAGACTAGCATAGGGAATATTGATTGCATTCACGATGTGACCGGCTTCGAACTCCTTCCGGTCGCGCACGTCCACCACGATCGCCGATTCCCGGTTTACCCGGTCCACGAGCTGCTGTGGCGTGACGGTCTTTCCTCCGCGGCGCATTTCGTTGCGAATGAAGAGCGCGAGCAGCAGGAGAAAGGTCCCCACCAGTACCGGATGATTGCTAATGAATTCGAACAGTCTGTCCATGCATGTCTCATGCGCGGGGGCAAAAGCCCATGGGATCGTGGAAGCGAGGCTCGGGGATTATACACAGCTCGCTTTCATCCCGCCCCGGACCGATCTGCTAGACTTTCTTCAGTGAGAACTCTCCGGCACCTGTGCCCTGCCCGGAGGAAAGCCCTGATCGGACTCAGACGAGCGGAGCTGCGAGCGAGCCCATGAAAAGAACCACCTTGCTGGTCATCCTGGACGGCTTTGGTTACCGGGAAGAGAAGGAATCGAACGCCATTGCTGCGGCGCAAGCGCCGGTGTGGGCAAGGCTATGGAGCGAGCGGCCGCACACGCTGATCTCCGGTTCCGGCAGAGACGTTGGTCTTCCGGCGGGACAAATGGGCAATTCCGAGGTAGGGCACATGAACCTCGGCGCTGGGCGCGTCGTGTACCAGGATCTCACACGCATCACCCACGCCATCGAGCAGGGTGAGTTCGCTCGAAACCATGCCTTCCTGGCGCTGTTCGAGCGTCTGCGTCAGACCGGGGGCGCCTTGCACGTGATGGGGCTCCTCTCGCCGGGGGGGGTTCACAGTCACGAAGATCAGATCTTCGCGCTCATCGAGGCTGCAGCTGCCGCCGGGCTCGAAAAGATCTATCTGCACGCTTTTCTTGATGGTCGCGACACACCGCCGCGCAGCGCTGAACCTTCTCTCGCGGCCGCTACCGCTTTGTTCGAACGCATCGGGCGTGGTCGAGTCGCGAGCGTGAGCGGTCGATTCTTCGCGATGGATCGCGACCGGCGCTGGGATCGGGTGGAACGCGCCTACAACCTCATGGTGCGTGGCGAAGCGCCGTTCCATGCGGAAACCGCGCTCGCAGGCCTCGAATCCGCATACGCGCGGGACGAAAGTGACGAGTTCGTTCAGCCAACCGCCATTCATCGCGCTGGCGAGCTGCCCGTACGCATGCATGACGGCGACGGCGTGGTGTTCATGAATTTTCGGGCGGATCGGGCGCGTCAGATCACCCGCGCAATGATCGAGCCCGAGTTCGCCGACTTTGCCCGACGTAGCACCGTGCGGCTTGCCGATTTCGTCATGCTCACGCGCTATGCCGACGATATTCACACGTCCTGCGCCTTCGAACCGCAGGGGCTCAGCAATACGCTCGGTGAATATCTAGCCCAACAGAGCCGCGCGCAGCTGCGCATCGCCGAGACCGAAAAGTACGCGCATGTGACCTTCTTCTTCTCCGGTGGGCGTGAAGACCCCTACGAAGGCGAGCGACGTATTCTCATCCCGTCCCCCAAGGTCACCACCTATGACGAGTGCCCGGAGATGAGCGCGGCTAAGGTGACGGATGAACTGATCAAGGCTATCCGCTCGCAGGAGTTCGATTTCATCGTCTGCAATTACGCCAACGGTGACATGGTCGGCCACACCGGCAATTTTGCCGCAGCCGTGCAGGCGGTGGAGACACTCGACGCCTGTCTCGGGCGACTAGTCACGACCATCGAGGAAGCGGGCGGGCAGATGCTCATAACCGCCGACCACGGCAACGTGGAACAGATGGAAGACGTAGAAACGGGGCAGGCGCATACCGCGCACACCAGCGAACCGGTACCACTCGTCTATGTGGGGCCGCAAAGCGTTTCTCTCGATGCCGGTGGTGTGCTCGCTGACATTGCGCCGACCATTCTCGCTCTCATGCACATGGATATTCCTGGTGAAATGACCGGACATCCACTGGTTCGCATCCGCGAACGCCGCAGCGCCTGAGCGATAATCTTGCCCCTGGTGCTTGTCCGGGGCGCAGCTCTTGTGCTCCTGCTTGTTACTGGCACGGCTTCAGCGCGCGCTGAAGACGAGTCCGAAACACGCGCCGAGCTCGCTGAGATCACGGAAACACTCAACGACCTCGACAGCTGGTTCGGCGGCACTGATCGCAAGCGCGCGGCCCTCGAGCGCGAGATCGCCGAGCACGACGACAAGGTGGCCGACGCGAGCGCGGCAGTCGCGGCGGCTGCGGCAAAAGCAGCCGTGTTGAGGGACGAAATCGCGCAGCTCGAACGCGATGCGGTGCCGCTGCGCGAGGCGCGCGCACGCGCGGCGCGACTGGTGGCGGATCATTTGCAGTCCGCGTATCGCTTGGCTGGCGAAGATTTCTTCCGGTTGCTGATGAACGACGAATCGGTGGATCGGCTGGAACGCATGGCCCGCTATCACCGCTATTTCAGCGCCGCTCAGGTCGATGCGCTCGAGCGTTACAACAAGGCGCTAGCCGCTCTCGCCGTACAGGAAGAGACCCTCGAGCAGCGCGTGACCGAGGCGACAGCCAGCGAGGCGGAGCACGCGCGGCGCATCGCCGCACTCGAAGATCTGCGCGGTGAGAATACGGATCTTCTGGCCCGCGTGAAGGAAGAACAGAAGGACAGGGCGCAAGAGCGTGATCGGCTCGAAGCCGATCGGCAGCGGCTCGAGAGTCTCCTCGCAGCCATCAGCCGCAAGGCGCTCGGGCTCGACGGCAGAAGCTTTGCCCAGTCCCGTGGCCGGCTGCCATGGCCGGTGGATGGCAAGGTCACGCACGCGTTCGGTAGTCCCCGCGCGGGTGGAAGGCTGCGCTGGAACGGCATCGTTGTCGGAGCGCCGGACGGCGCTGAATTTCGTGCGGTGCAGAGCGGTCGCGTGGTGTTCGCCGATTGGCTGCGCGGCTTTGGACTGTTGACCATCGTTGATCATGGCAACAGCTTTATGACCCTTTACGGGCAGGCCGAGATCCTCACGCGTGCGGTGGGGGACAGCGTGGCGCCCGGCGATGTGCTGGGACGTGTGGGTCGCAGCGGCGGCAGCCGGGAGGCCGGCGTTTATTTCGAGATACGAGAGCGCGGACAAGCTCGGGATCCCTCGAACTGGCTGACTCGTCGTTGAAGTGCCACACTGAATTCATGCAATTGCGTCCCCTCATTTTGCTTGGAATTACGGCGAGCATGGTCAGCGGCGTCGCCCTTGGCGTGCTCGGCTATCGCGCCTGGCTGGCGCCGCCGCCCACGAGTGACACGGCCAAGATGTTCGATCGTGTGCTCACTGAGGTTCAGGAGAGCTACGTCGAAGAGATTCCGCGGGAAACTCTCGTCAGCAACGCTCTGCGCGGCATGTTGCATGATCTGGATCGTCACTCCGTCTTTCTCGAAGCCAAGGATTGGGACACGCTCAAGAGCGAAACCACGGGCAACTTTGGTGGAGTCGGCATCGAGCTCGGTTTTCGTGACGGAGTTTTCACCGTGGTGACGCCCATGGCAGGAACGCCGGCCGAAGCAGCCGGTATTCGTGCGGGCGATCGCATACTCGAAATCGATGCGACGCCCGCGGGCGATCTCGCCCTTCCCGAAATGGTTGAGCGTCTGCGCGGTGAGCCGGGCTCGACCGTGCAGCTACGCATCGAATCCTCGGAAGATACGTCGCCCCGCAGTATCGAGCTGGTGCGTGACATCATCCATATCAACAGCGTAAGCGCCCGCCAGCTGGAGCCAGGTTATGGCTATGTCCGGATCAACCAGTTCCGGGTAGAGACGGGCGAAGAGTTTTCCGCCGCCCTGACGGAGCTCAACGCAGAGGCCGGCGGAAATCTGAAGGGTCTGGTGCTCGACCTGCGCAATAACCCTGGTGGGGTGCTGCAGGCTTCCGTCGCCGTGGCGGACAGCCTGCTTGGCCAGGGGCTCATCGTGTACACCCAAGGGCGTCAGCCCTCGCGCCAGATCAAGTTCAAGGCGGCGCGTGAGGATCAGCTGGACGGTGCGCCGGTTGTGGTATTGATCAATGGCGGTTCCGCCTCGGCAGCCGAGGTGGTTGCGGGTGCCC
This sequence comes from Gammaproteobacteria bacterium, assembly GCA_003476445.1. Taxonomy (GTDB): domain Bacteria; phylum Pseudomonadota; class Gammaproteobacteria; order Pseudomonadales; family Azotimanducaceae; genus UBA7803. The sequence continues at coordinate 37,234 of DMUF01000079.1, forward strand.
TGCAAGACCATGGTCGCGCGCGATTGTTGGGCAGTCGCAGCTATGGCAAGGGGTCAGTCCAGACTGTGGTTGAACTCGACGGCGACGCTGCGATCAAGCTGACCACCGCGCACTACTACACGCCCAACGGCCGCAACATTCACGAGCAGGGGATAGAGCCGGATGTTTCGCTCAAGGACGACCCTTCGCCGGATGATGACGAGGCGGTCATAGGTGAGGCGCTCAGCCTGCTGAAGACCGGCGAAGACGACCTGCAGGCGCGGTCATGAGGGTCTTGGAAGATAACCCTCGCGCACGTTTACGGGGCCTCATCTAGCAGCGCCTGACCGGCGCTCAAATCGAGCGTCCCCTCGTAGATGGCGCGTCCGGTGATTGCTCCGAGAAACGCGTCTTCACGCCCGGCAGCTGCATGGCGCAACGCCCGCAGGTCATCGAGGTTCGCGATGCCGCCAGAAGCAATCACGGGAACCCCTGCTGCGGTTGCGATCTCGAGCGTCGCCTCGACGTTTACGCCGGTGAGCATGCCGTCGCGCTCGATATCGGTATAGACGATGGCGAAGACGCCGATGCTGCCAGCCCAGCGGGCGAAGTCGAGCGCCGTCCGCGAGGACGTCGTATCCCACCCGGCAGTTGCGAGTAGTCCGTTACGGGCATCGAGACCCAGTATCACGCGCCCGGGAAAGCGTCGGCACAGGTCTTCGAGAAAGGCGGGTTCTTCGACCGCGCGCGTGCCAACGATCACCTGCGAGATACCTGCTGCCAGATAGGCGTCCACGGTATCTGCGCTGCGAATTCCGCCGCCCACCTGCACGGGCACGCGGCCGACAGCCTGGGTGATCCGCTCGACGAGTTCTCGATTACGTGGTGCGCCTGCGAACGCGCCGTCGAGATCGACGAGGTGTAAGCGGCGGCAGCCGGCCGCGACCCAGTGCTGGGCCATGGCTACGGGGTCATCTGAGAACACGGTGGCGTCGTCCATTCGCCCCTGGCGCAGCCGGACGCAGCGACCGTCCTTCAGATCGATGGCGGGAATCAGCAGCATGTCTAGAGCGAACCCTTGGTAGAGGGGATCTGACCACTCATACGCGGATCCAGCGCCACCGCCATGCGCAGCGCGCGCCCGAATGCCTTGAAGATCGTTTCCGCCTGATGGTGCGCGTTTACGCCACGGAGGTTATCAAGGTGCACGGTGATGGCGGCGTGGTTCACGAGGCCCTGAAAGAATTCGCGCAACAGATCAACGTCGAAGTCGCCGACACGACCGCGCGTGTACGGGATCTCGTAGGTAAGCCCGGGGCGTCCGGACAGGTCGACCACCGCGCGTGACAGCGCCTCGTCGAGCGGCACATAGGCGTGACCATAACGAGTGAGACCACGCTTGTCGCCGAGCGTTGTGGCGAGCGCCTGACCCAGCACGATGCCGACATCTTCCACTGTGTGGTGCGCGTCAACGTCGAGATCGCCGCGGGCATCGAGTTCGATATCAAACAGTCCGTGCCGGGCAATCTGAGTGAGCATGTGGTCGAAAAAGGGCAGCCCGGTGCGGAGCTGGGCGCGGCCTGTTCCGTCCAGATTAAGCGTGAGCCTGATCTGGGTTTCATCAGTATTGCGTTCAATCGACGCTATGCGTTCCTGGCTCATCGGCGACCCCCATGCACGGCAGGCCGCAGTATACGGGTGGTACCAGCGGGGCGCACGGCGACTGCTTCGGGATGTTCAGCGCCGCGCCATCAGGTTGCCGTAGGGCAGAAACCGATTACTGGAATGCGACCGCAGCCATGCGGTGAGATCGGCGGGGTAACTGCCGCGGGATCGCAGCTCGCGCGCAAGCGCGATGACGGGCGAGCTGTCGCCACTCTTCCATTCGGAAAATTCCATCTCGCCGAGTGCGAACAATCGAATCAGCGTGACTAGCGCCGCGTCCGGCAGGTCTGCAGCCGCCGCCGCCCAGTCGACCGCGCTGCCCGCCCCGGAATCCTTTGCCCAGTTGGCGTACTGCGCAACCGTTGCTGGGGGCAGTTCGAGCCTCTCACCTGCTTCCAGCAGTGGCCCTGCGAGGTCCAGGAGTCGAGCGACACCCTCCGCATCAAGCGCTGGAGCAGGGGCGGCGGGTTCCCACGTGCCGATGGCCATCTCATTACCTCACGGATCGCAACTGGTTACATTCCACGAACACCGACGCGCGCGGATCATGCTGCAATAAGAGCCAAGGTAACACTCATTCGGGCACGCGATGGCTTCAGACCGAATCTTTCTGGACGACGACGCGGGATGGTATTTCAAGGTGCGTGGCAATCAAGTCCGTGGACCTTTTACCAGTGAGGACGAGGCAGAGCAGGCGCTTCACGCCTATGTGACCGCCTGTCAGGCGAGGCTTGAGCCAAAGTTCATGAAGTTCGATCTGAACAGCCTGCGGCTCATGCGTCGAACCAACGGACACCCGGTGCATACGCGGTAATTCCCGCGCGCTGGATCGATCGCGGCGCGCTCCGCTTGTGGCGCGCCATGCGCTACGCTTCGCGGCGATGTCGCAAGCGGTCGTCCCGCCGATGGATGATTTTGCCCGCTCTGTTCTCGCCTGGTTCGATGTTCATGGCCGCAAGGATTTGCCGTGGCAGCGCGACCGCACCCCCTATCGGGTCTGGGTGTCAGAGATCATGCTGCAGCAGACTCAGGTTGCGACCGTCATTCCCTACTTCGAACGATTCCTCGCTCGGTTCCCTTCGGTAGCAGCGCTCGCCAGCGCGGGTCTGGACGACGTGCTTCAGCTTTGGACCGGGCTTGGGTACTACGCGCGCGCGCGCAATCTGCATCGCGCCGCCGGGATCATCGTGCGTGATCATCAGGGGGAAATGCCGGTCGATACAGCGGCTCTTGAGGCCTTGCCCGGGATTGGTCGGTCGACCGCGGCTGCCATCGTCGCGCAGGCGACGGACAGGCGGGCAACCATTCTCGATGGCAATGTGAAGCGTGTGCTCGCGCGCGTGCACGCGGTAGCGGGCCATTCGGGTGAAGCGCGTTTTCTTGCCCGGCTCTGGGACCTTGCCGAAGAACATACGCCAAACGAGCGGGTAGCTGATTACACACAGGCGATCATGGATCTGGGCGCCACGCTCTGCACCCGTTCGCGGCCCGGTTGCGAGCGCTGTCCGGTCGCTGCGCGCTGCGTCGCCCGCGGCATGGAAAACCCGCAGGCTTTCCCGGCGCCAAAACCGCGGCGGCGTCTGCCGGAGCGCGCGGTGCGCTGGTTCCTGTTTATCGATGCGGCTGATCGGTGCCTCTTGATGCAGCGACCGCCGACGGGGCTCTGGGGCGGGCTCTGGTCACCGCTCGAATATGCGGACGGAACAGCGGTTGAGCAGGCCGCTCTTGCGGTAGGAGTTGGGGCCGCTTCGATTCTCTCGATCGATTTGGAGCCCCCCTTTCGCCATACGTTTTCGCACTTTCATCTGGACATCGAGCCGGTCTCGGTAAGAATCGCGTCCGCGACGAGTGTGCTCGATCGTGCTGATCTGCGCTGGTTTGAGCCAGCTGCGCTTGGCTCGGTCGGCATGTCGGCGCCTGCGGTGCGATTGCTCGAGCAGCTTTTCGTCGGTCGCGAACCCTGAACCCAGCTCCGGAGCCTCTTAACTTATGCGTAGCGTGCGTTGTCGAAAGTACGGAGAAGAGCTCGAAGGGCTGGATGCGCCGCCCATGCCAGGCCCTGTTGGGCAGGCGATGTTCGACTCAGTCTCGCGCAGGGCATGGCAGGAATGGCAGCACCTGCAGACCATGCTCATCAACGAGAAACATCTGAACGTGCGCGATCCCGAGGCGCGTCGTTATCTCGCGGAGCAGCGTGAGCGCTTCTTCGACAATGGAGACTACGACCGCCCGGGTGGCTATGTCGCCCCTGCCGCGAAACCCGGCTGAGTTGACGCTACCCACGGCACCCGATTTAATACGCGCCCTCTGGGGCCAGGTAGCTCAGTCGGTAGAGCAGCGGACTGAAAATCCGCGTGTCGGCAGTTCGATTCTGCCCCTGGCCACCACCTATCGCACCGTTCCCGTTCACGTCAGGCGCTCGTCAAGAGCGCCCCGCCAGGCGGCCTTAGGCCCGCTCGAACTTCAGATTCAGCTCAAGTATGCCGAGCATGATCCCCGGTTGATGCAGGAAGGAGTTCTCATCCGCGTAGGCGAATGACTGCACTCGGTCGAGAAGCGTGGTCCAGCCGACGACCTGCTCGAGGCGTGACAGCGAGGCGCCCGGGCAAACCCGCGCACCCTGCGAGAACGTGAGGTGGCGCGATCCGGCCTTGCGATCCAGCCGCAGTTCAAGCGGGCATTCCCACTCATCCGGATCAAGATTTGCAGACGCCCAGCGCAGATGCAGCCACGACCCCTTGGGTATTTTGACGCCGTGGAAGACCTCGTCCTGGCTTGTGATGCGCGTGGAAAGCCCCTGGGTAGGCGCGCGCAGGCGCATGCCTTCTTCCGTGAAGGCGCGCAGCTTCGAGCGATCATTGCGAATTTCGCTCCAGACCGCGGGCTGCTCGATGAGCAACTGCATCTGCTCCGCCAGCGCGTACTGCGTGGTTTCGAGACCGCCGATCACCATGGCGTAGACGATGCCGTTGATTTCGAGGTCGGTGAGCTTGCGTCCAAGCGGTGAATATTCGACCTCGGTGAGGAACGAGATCATGTCGTCCTGCGGCTTGGCGCGCTTTTCCCGGATCAGCGCCGAGGTGTAATCGCGGAATTCCTCCAGCACCTTGAACTGCGAGGCCGATTGCTCGGCGGTGAGCAGACTGTTGTGGCGTGATCCGTAAACAAACGGCTTCACGCAACCATCGCCGTAATACTTCAGAAGGCTCAGGTCGGAGATCGGCCAGCCGAGAATGTTTGCCATCACGCGTTGCGGTAGCGCCTGAGCGTATTCGGCGACGAACTCCACCGTGCCGCGATCGATCCACTGATCAACGAGCCAGTTTGCCTCGCGCTGGACCATCGCCTCATTACGTGATGCACCCGGGCCGACCCAGGGGTCGGTGAGCTCCTGGCGATGCGCGCGCCACATTTCGGGATTCGGGCGCAAGGTGACCATCGACGCGGCGATGGTGGTGACGCCGGGCAGGGCGAAGGGATCGCCGCCCTGCGCGATCACCTTGCGCAAAGCCAGGCTGGCGACAAGGGGAAAGCGCTCCTCATCCCGCACCACCATGGCGATGTCTTCGTGCTTGCTCAGCACGAACGCGTCGGTGCCGGGTTCATACCCCTCGCCCGGCAGGCGATGGACCGGCGCCTCGGCGTGAAGGATGTCGTAGGCCTCGTACCAGTGCTCCTGGGCTCCGGGGGCAAACAGGTCTACGTCCGCGAGCGCGTGCGGGCACCGTGCGGCACTGAGTTCATGGTTGGCGTGCTTGGACATCATCTCCCCCTGGCTGTCCCGGTTTGAGCTCCCCTAAACGCGATGATGCCAGATCGGGCGGCGGAGATTCACCCAGTCACGCAACCGGTTCGACCAGTTCCACCACGTTGCCCTCGGGGTCTTCGAAGAAGACGAGTTTTACCCCAATGCTGCCGGAGCGAGTGGACGGGTCCGAGCGTTCCTTGGCGCCCTGCTCGATGGCTTTTGCGAGCGTTGCCTCGAGATCACTGCAGTAGAAGGTCAGGTAGGCGAAGCCCGTGCGCTCGCTTGAGAAGGTGGCCGCCTGCACGTGTGCAGGTAATTCCGGCGGCCGAACAAGCTTGATCAC
>DMUF01000053.1 GCA_003476445.1 Gammaproteobacteria bacterium
GCATCGATGGCGTGTTCTCGGCCGGGTGGAGTACGGAGCTCTGCGAGCATCTCGGCATTCGCCCGAAATACATCGACACCACCGCCGTCGGGGGCTGCTCGTTCGAGATGCACGTGCATCACGCGCTGGCCGCCATTCATGCGGGCATCATCGAGGTGGCACTCATCAGCCACGGCGAGAACGGCCACTCCGCACGCCGCATTGGCGGGGGCGGCGGCAACTACGCGCGCGGCGCAGGTACGCAGTCACCCGCACTCGAAATGACCATGGCCTACGGCCTTGCCAGCGCGCCGTCGCACTATGCCCATGCGATGGTGCGGCATATGCATCGCTACGGGCTTGAACGTCGCGACTACGCGCACATTGCTAAGGTCACGCGCGACTGGGCCACGTTGAACCCGCGCGCGGCCATGCACTCGAAGGAAAAACACCCGTTCGGGGGTCCCATCACCGTCGATCAGGTGGAGAGCTCGCGGCTCATCGCCTGGCCGCTGACCATCCTGCACTGCTGCATGGTCACCGATCATGGCGGAGCCGTACTCGTCTGCAGCCCGCGCGTTGCCGCAAGCGCGCGAACGCGCCCGGTCTGGGTTGCGGGCGCAGGCGAGAGCATGGATCACGGCAATATGCTGGAAATGCCCGACTTCACCGCCACGTCCGCGGCAAGGTCGGCTAACGCGGCCTACACTATGGCAGGCATGGGCCCCGCAGACATGGAAATGGCCATGATTTATGACTCCTTCACCATCACCGCGGCGATCACCGCGGAAATGCTTGGGCTCGCGCGCCCGGGTGAAGGACATCTGCTGTGGAAAGAAGGTCATGCTGCGCCCGGCGGGCGATTCCCGATCAACACCAATGGCGGTGGACTGTCATTCACGCACAGCGGCATGTACGGCATGCCGCTGCTGATCGAAGCCTACCGCCAGCTCTCGGGCACCGCAGAAGACGGTGTGCATGGCGTTACTGGCAAGCAGACCAGCGCCCGCACCTGTGTTGTCAACGGCACCGGGGGCAGCCTGTCGACCACCGGCACGCTCGTGCTGCTGGCGGACGACTGACGTATGCGGGGGCACCGGTCCAGCCGTCTGCTCCCGCTGCTGCTCGCGGCACTGCTGCTGCGCACGCTGATCCCCGGGGGCTTTATGCCCTCGAGCGTCAACGACGGTTTCTTCCTTGCGCTGTGCCCTGACGGGCTTCTGCCAGAAATCTACGCCGCCCTCGCAGAAGATAATCCCCCCCCGAATGACGCACATCCGCCGGGGCATGCCATGGCGGGGCATGCCATGGCGGGGCATCACCTGCACGCGTCCGAAGTCACCGCAACGCAGAACGTTGCGCATGCGGGCCACCAAGGACACGATGCGGATCACGGCAATAACCCTTTCAACCACTGCGAGATCGGCGACGGACTGGCTACAGCTCTCGCGTCGGATCAACCACCGGCGCTCTCTGTGCCGATTGCAGAAACGCGGTTTGCCCTTGCCCTGCGCAAGGGTGATCCCATCGCCAACCCCCACCTTTCCTATCAGGCTCGAGGGCCGCCCTCCTTTCACGTGTGACGGCTGATTTGTCTGCAGATTGATCTGCGGGCGCGTCACCGCACAACCAGTTTGTTAAATGGCAGCCTTTGGCTGCGAACTGGAAAGCCTCGATGCGCTGCAGCGCCGTGGGAAGAGGAAGCCTGTCTTCCGCATCACGCCACGACACGCGCGCACCGACGATGTGAAAGGAAGAGTTATGATTTTCGTGAATTCAATTACACAGGCGCGGCGCCGTCACTGGCGCGTCCCCTGCGCTGCTCTGCTGGCCTTGCTGCTGACACCCGCGATCGGGCTGACCGCTGAACGCCCGTCAGACGCCCCCGTGCTGGAAGAAATCGTGGTCTGGGGCAAAAAGCAGGACCGGACGGAAGCCGGCTACACCAACCCCACAAGTCTGCTCACGCAGGCGGACATGGGGGCGATCAACGCCACAACGACCGAAGATCTCGTCAAATACGAACCCAACCTGGTTATCCGCAAGCGCTTCATCGGTGACAGCAACGGCACCATGGGCATGCGCGGCGCCAACATGTTCCAGACCTCCCGCGCCATGGTGTTCGCGGACGGCGTGCCGCTGCACTACCTGCTGCAATCCCGTTTCAACGGAGCCCCGCGCTGGACGATGGTGTCCGCCGCAGAGATCGCGCACGTCGAAACCATCTACGGCCCCTACAGCGCCGAATACAGCGGCAATGCGCTCGGCGGTGTGGTGCTGATCGAGACGGCGATTCCGCAGACCCGCGAATTCCACTTCGAGCAGTCTTTCTTCTCGCAGTCGTTCGACGCGTACGGCTTCGAGGGCGACATGCCCGGTTACCGCTCCTTCGCCTCGTACGGCGATCGATTCGGCAACGCCAGCTTTTACGTTTCGCTCAACCGCCTGGAGAACGAATCGCAGCCGATGACGTTTTACTCCGCGACCACCAACACGGCCGTGAACGCCGTGCCGGTCAGCGGCGCCGTGAGCAAGCGCGACGAACTCGGTGTGCGCCGCCCCTTCTTCGGCGACACCGGTCGCGTGGAGAGCGCAACCAACAACCTCAAGATCAAGGCGGGCTACGACTGGGAGCAATGGTCAGCGCTCGTGAACGTGGCGTATGAAGATCGCAACGGCAACTCGGAACAGCCGAACAGCTATCTGCGCGATGTAAACGGCGCACCCGTGTGGTC
>DMUF01000241.1 GCA_003476445.1 Gammaproteobacteria bacterium
AAGCGGCACGGGAGAAGATCGCGGCGGCCGCCGCGCGATTGGCGGCGGGCGAGGATTTCGCTTCGGTCGCAAAAGAGTTCTCGGACGACACGGTGTCAGCGCAGGCGGGCGGTGATCTTGGATTTGCCGCACGCGGCGTGTTCGATCCCGCGTTCGAAGAAGCACTGTTTGCGCTGCCAGACCCAGGAGCACTCTCAGAGCCAGTGGTCACCGCGTTTGGAGTGCACCTGATTCGGCTCGACGAGGTGCGCGCCATCGAGTACCCGGCGCTCGATCAGGTGAAGGCAGAAATCGAGACCCGGCTGCGCGCGGATCAGGCGAACCAGCTGTTCGACGAACGCAAGCGCGAGCTCGATAACCTGGCCTTCGAGCGACCGGATGATCTTGTCGAGACGGGCAAGATGCTCGGGCTCGAGGTGCAGCAGGCAGACGGCATTACGAGAACAGCGGGAACGGGGGCGTTCGCCACCACACTGGTGCGAGATGCCGTCTTTGCAGACGATGTGCTCGACAAGGGGCTGAACACGCCGCTGTTGGAGCCCGAGAGCGGGGTAGCGCTTGTCGCTCGGATCACGACACGTCACGAACCCAGAGCCATACCCTTTGCTGAGGTCGCGGAAACGCTCAAGGCCGAGATGATTGCCGAGGCGGCGAGTACTCTGGCGGAAGAGGCCCGAGACGCGGCGCAAGAGCGTCTTGCGCAAGGCGAGGGTGCAGCAGAGATTGCGCTCTCCTATGGACTCTCCTGGCAACGTGTGGAGGCGGCGAGATTGGGCAATACCGATGTCCCTCGAGACGTGCTTGACGCCGCTTTCCGGCTTGACCGCCCGGCGGGAGATGGTAAGTCGGTGGGCACTGTCGCTCTGGCTGAGGGCGGAACAGCCCTGATCACGGTAACGCGCGTTCAGGATGGCTCTCTTGAGGCGCTTACAGCGCAAGAACGGGAAGGGCTTGAACGTATCGTTGCAGAACGTACCGCGCGTCTCGAGTTCGGCAGCTTCTACGAAACCCTCGAAGAGCAGGCATCCATCCGCCGATTCGATTGAGGCAGGCTCGCGCGGCGAGCCAGACGTCAAGAACAACGCGTAGCGAGCAACGCCTGCGTACTACCTCGAGGGAATACGCAGGCGCTGGCCGATGCGCAGCACGGTCTGTGGCGTTAGCTTGTTGGTGACCACGAGGCTCTGTAGCGATACACGATAGGCTCGGGCAAGGCTCCACAGGGTGTCGCCGGCCCGAACAACGTGGCTCTCGCTTCTGCCGGCGCTGCGCGCCGCAGACGTCTGCTGACGCGCGTCACGTGACTCAGTGCGGCGAGCGGAGGCGCTGACCGAACGATTCCCCGGAACTAACAAGCTGGCGCCTGCGCGCAGAAAATCGCTGCGCAGGCCGTTCAGGGCGCGCAAGGTCGATACATCGGTACCGTGTCGGCGGGCAATGGCACTCAGGCTGTCCCCGGGACGAATCGTGACGCGCTGCTCGCCGGAGGGCGTTGTCGGTCGGGTGTCTAGACCGGCGATCCATACACGCGCAGCAGCGGCCAGCGTCCCGGGAAGATGCAGTTGATGGGGACCCTCCGGCGGTGTCAGTGCGCGATTGAGCCCAGGATTCAGCGCGTAAAGATGCTCCTCGGACATATTCAGCGCGCGCGCGGTGTCAGGGATTGAGATGACCCCGCCCGTATTCAAGGTGACGAAGGGTTCTCGCGTCCCAAGCTCCGGCAGTTTGAATCCGCAGCGCCCGGGCTCGGCAACGAGGGCAGCCAATGCCAACAGGCGCGGAACAAACTGCCTTCCGTGATAGGGAAGGGAGAGCGACCAGAAATCGGCGTCGCGACCGCGCGCCGACAGCGCGCGCAGCACGACCCCCTCCCCGGTGTTGTAGGCAACGATGGCAAGGCGCCAGTCCTTCAGACGCGCGTGCCCACTCTCCAAATAGTCCAGAGCGGCGCGGGTAGACATGACCGGATCACGCCGGCCGTCGAACCAGGCGTTTCTCGGCAGACCCAATCTATCCCCGGTGGCAGGGATGATCTGCCACATGCCCGTCGGACCTCTAACCGCCTCAGCGTCCGGGTTCATTGCGCTCTCGACAATCGGAAGCAGAGCAATTTCAGTTGGCAAACCCCGCGCACTCACCGCCTTGAACACATGCGGCATGTAGAGCTTGAGGCGCTCGCTCATCGACGGCAGGTAGTTCGGATACCGGCAGAGGGCCGCGATCTCGCTGCGCACGCGGGGATGGTTCGGCTCATGATCAAGCGCGAACCCGCGCCGCATTGCCGCCCACAGATCCTCATTCTTGGACGCGTCGGACTCTTCATCCGTTGGTCCCGTTCCCGGGTCGGGTGCCTCCGTGGCGGCTGCGGGCCTGGATGTTTCCGTGGTCTCGGCCGGACCTGACGCGTCCTCGTCGGGTGAAGGCCCCGCGAGCTGACACCCGCCCAGCACAAGGATCAATGTGAGGATAAGGCTGAGAGCCGGTGTGCTTACGCCTCGCCAGGTTGCCATGATCAGGGGCTACGGTCAGAATCGGTCGAACACTGTGCGGGATGATCACCCCTCTTGGCAAACGTCTCTGCCCATCGGCTGTCCACTTGGTTCGCCTCACCGGCAGGTGCCGGTGTGCTCGCCGAGGAGGTCGAGGCCTTGTCGGGCATCGTGCGGCGCATTCACGGTGATGCGCTGCTGTGGCTTGGCTGCGATCAGGGGCTGGATTCGGTGGTCCGTGGATCCATGGTGCGCCACCGCATTCTGGCGGCGTTATCGTCAGTAGAGACAGAAACGGAGCAGTCGGTCATCCGCTGCCTGCATGATGAGCTCCCGTTTGCCAATGGCAGTATGGACGCTGTCGTTCTTCGCCATGCGCTCGAAACCGCAGCAGATCCCCGGACTGTTCTGAGAGAAGCCACTCGCGCGATTGCCCCCGGCGGCCGCCTGGTTATCGCGACCTTCAATCCCTGGAGTCTGTGGGGGCTGCGGCGGCTCTATGCCGGCGCAGTTCCGGATGCATTACGCGGTCTCACGCTGGTTGCGCCCTATCGGCTGCTCGACTGGCTAACACTGCTTGGTTTTGATCTGAACACGCCACCGGAGTTTCGAGCTTATGGTTTGCCGTTGCTTGATCGCAGCGACCCGAACTCGGCGACTCGACACAATGCTCTCGAGCGCTGGTTAATCCGGCGGCGTGTGCCCTTTGGTGGCGTAATGATTTTGTCCGCGACCAAGCGCGCGCTAGCGGGGCGATTGCGCCGCGAGCGCGTCACTCGGCTCGCACCGCAGCCTTTCGGCCGGCCCGCCTACAACCGTAGCAATGTGATCAAGCTCCCTATCCCGCAAAGTCGTCGTGGCCTCGGCGACTGAGTTCCAGCCCGCGTCCCCATGACAGATTCAGAAGCGCCCGCGCCCGTGGAGATTTTTACTGACGGTGCTTGCAGGGGAAACCCGGGACCGGGCGGCTGGGCTGCATTGCTGCGTCTTGGCGAGAACGAGCGGCTCTTGTCCGGAGCCTCCTCGATGACGACAAACAATCGAATGGAACTGCAGGCCGCGATCGAGGGGCTCGCAGCGTTGAAACGCGCCTCCCGGGTCGTTCTGACGACCGATTCTCAGTATGT
>DMUF01000009.1:0-12244 GCA_003476445.1 Gammaproteobacteria bacterium
GCGGTGCGCTCTTACCGCACCTTTTCACCCTTACCGGCCGCGCGCACGCGACGTAGGCGGTTCGCTTTCTGTTGCACTTTCCGTGGGCTCACGCCCCCCAGGGGTTACCTGGCACCTTGTCCTATGGAGCCCGGACTTTCCTCCCGCCACAACCGACATCTCGGTTGTCGCCGGCGATTGCCTGGCCGACTCGCGGAGCGCAGCTTAGGCGTCACGAAGGCGTACCGCCAGCGCGTACAAGTCACGCTTGTTCGCGTTAAGCAACTCGGCGCCGATGCGGGCAGCCTGAGCAGGCGCCATTTCGCGGGTAAGGATGGTCATGGTGCGCAGCACATCGGGGGACGTTGCCTCATCGATCGTTGGCGGCAGCACCAATACGAACTCGCCGCGCAACTGGTCGGCGGCTTCGAGCTCTTGCCGCAGTTTTCCAGGCGTCGCGCAGAGATACTGTTCGTGCAGCTTGGTCATCTCGCGCCCGAGCATGATCTCTCGCTCGGGTATGAGCTCCTCGAGATCGCGCAGGCAATCCGCGATCCGATGCGGCGCTTCAAACACGACGCACGCCTCCGGGCTTGCGACCAGAATTCCAAGACGCTCGCGACGCTGGGCGGCACGCGAGGGCAGAAAGCCCTCGAACCGGAAGCGGTTGACCGGCAGCGGGCAGACCGACAACACCGCCATGATCGCGCTGGGCCCCGGGATGGGAACCACCGGAATGGCGGCAGCATGACAGGCGCGGACCAGCTCGAACCCGGGATCGGACAAGAGCGGTGTACCCGCATCCGACACCAGCGCAACATCAGCCCCCGACTGCAGTACACGCAGAACGGGCGCCAGCGCGCGGCTTTCGTTATGCGCATTGAGCGCGACCAGCGTGGGGCGCCGTCCGGGCCCGCCCAGGGCGTCTAACAGCACCCGCGTTCGTCTGGTATCCTCCGCGGCGATCATCGCTACCGATCCAAGGACTTCGGCTGCTCGACGGCTCAGGTCCGCGAGATTTCCAATGGGCGTCGCCACGACAAAGAGCACTCCGGGCATGTCCATCCACTTTCCTGCTGTTCGCTCGCTGCTTGGCGCTGCCATTCTCGCAATCGCCGGCTGCCAAAGCACGCCACCGCCTCCGCCACCGGAACCCGAACCGCCCCCGACCCGCGAAATGCTGGAAGAAACGACGCGGGCAGCGGCTGACACCGCCAACGCTTCGCTCGCTGAGGCTGAACGGCTGCTCGCGTCCGATGATGCGGTTGGCGCGACCGCAGCGCTGAGCCTCACAGACGCGAGCGTGCTCCCGCCGCCAGGGCGCGCCCGTGCCGCGCTGCTCGGCGCCGAGCTCGCGCGACGAACCGGCGACCCCGAGCACGCGCAAGAGCTGCTGTCGGGTATCGAGCGCGCTGACGCGACTACAAAGCTGCTGGCACAAGCGCTGCGAATCACGCTCGAGCGCGATCCCGCGAGCGGAGCCCGAACGCTGATGGTCGCGGCGGTTGACGCTGGTTCGCGCCCTCGCGTTCACGACTTCCTCTGGTCGTTGCTTGAAGAGACCGATCCACTGCTGGCGCTTGCGGAGAACACCCGGGGCTCTCCCAACGAGCAGGGCTGGTGGCAACTGCGGCTCACCACGGCAATGAGTCTGACCGCTGCCGACCGCGCTGCCCGCGTTCGTCGCTGGGTTGAATCCCACCCGGATCATCCCGCCGCGAAGGTGTTGCCCCGCGTGCTCGGCGAGCAACCAGACTCCGGGCCCACCCATATTGCGCTGCTGCTGCCAGACGGTGGGCCGCTTGCTGCTGCGGGTCGCGCCGTGCGCAACGGTTTCATGGCGGCATGGCTGGAACTCGACCCTGCAGCACGACCGCGCGTGACCTTCCATGACACAGAGAGCGGGGACATCGCGTCCGTTCTAGCCGCGGCACGTGCCGCCGGCGCAGATCTCGTGATCGGGCCACTGCAGCGCGAACACGTAGCCGCGCTCAACGCAATGATGCCGGAGATCCCGGTCCTCGCGCTCAACAACCTGGTTACCACGACACCAGCGCCCCAGCTGCACCAGTTTGGACTCGCGCCTGAAGACGAAATGGCATCTCTCGCCCAATGGCTGGCCGACAGCGGCGCGGAGCGGGTTCTGGTACTGCGCGGCCCGCACGAGTGGGCGCTGCGTCTGGAACGCGCGCTCGAGGAGACCGGACAGAAACCGGTCGGCAGCTATCTCATCCCTGAATTACGCACCGTTACCGACACGGTCGGCAGCGCCATGCTCATCGCAGCGAGCGAAGCACGCCACGCCGAGCTCGAACGTCTCACCGGTCTACCACTCGCATTCGCTCCCCGAGCCCGCCAGGACGTCGACGCGATCGTAACGCTGGTCGACGGGCTCGAAATCACCGCCCTGGTGCCAGCGCTCAAGTTCCACTATGCCGACAAGATCCCCGCCTTCGCACCCGCGCTTACCTTGCAAGACGCCGGAGCGAGCACGCTCGTCGCTATGGAAGGCTTTCATGTCGTGGAGTTGCCCTGGTCCCTTCCCGGAATGACGGGGCGACGCGACCTGCTCGAAGCCTTCAACACCGGCTCTGGCTCACTCGCTTCACTTTATGCGCTCGGTGCCGACGCGTTGCGAATGGCGGATCGGGTCTGGCGCGGGCAGCGAGGGCAGCGATCGCGGACGCTCGGCTACACCGGAAGCCTGATTCTCGCGGAAGACGGTCGGGTACGGCGCACGCTCGCCCGTATGGAAATCGTCGATGGCGCGCGCGTGCCCGACCAAGGGCTGCCTGCCGGCAGCCACGACGACTCCGGTCGGGCTTTCCGGCCTTAAGGCACGCGCACACCGATTCCCGGTGGCCCGGCGCGAACCAAAGCCAGACCGGTGACCAGGCACGTTGAGCCGCCGGCACCCCCTGCTGATCAGAGGCACGCACGGGGGCGAGCCGCAGAGCAGGCGGCTCTCACTGCGGCCGAAAGCGCTGGCTTTTCTCTCGTTGCCCGAAATTACCGCTGCCGCCGCGGGGAGATCGATCTGATTCTGACCGACCAGGGAGTCTTGGTATTCGTCGAGGTCCGCTATCGGTCGCACCCTGCTTTCGGCGACGGTGCCGCGTCAATCACGGCCACCAAGCGGCGGCGCATCATTGCAGCAGCCACCCATTTTCTGGGTACCTGTTACCGGCGCACGCTGCCTCCCTGCCGCTTTGACGTGGTATCGGTCAGTCCACCCAACTATCGAGTCGACTGGATCAGGAATGCCTTCGGTCTCGACTTCTGAAGAGCCCTCTCCGCGTAGACGCCACATCGACGAAGAGTCCCCATTCGAGAAGAGGCATCATGCGTGGACCTGGAGGGGGTTGCGCCCTTCAACGCGCGCAGGATGCCAAGTACCATCCGCCTGCAGCTGGCACAGCTCCGAACCATCATCGAGGTCACCATGCGGCTTAGCGTTGCTCTGCTTGTTTCCCTGCTTCTCGCGTCCGGCTGCACAACCATGTCCAGCGATCCGCGTGCCAGAACCCCAGGCACGGTCATCGATGATGCGAGCCTCGAGTGGGACGTCAGGCGCAACATCGAGAAATCAGACCCCGGTTTCGAGCGCGGGAATCTGACGATCGTCGTCTACAACGGGATCATGCTCCTGGCGGGGCAAGTCGAGTCGGACGCACTGAAGCAGCTAGCCGAGGAGCGCGCCACGGTGCCGAACATTCGAGCGGTGCATAACGAGATCGAGGTGATGCCGCCCATTTCCATGGTTGCCCGAGCCAACGACTCGTGGCTGACCACCAAGATCAAGACCCAGATGTTCTCCGATGCGGAACTGGTTGCCGGCAAGATCAAGGTGGTGACGGTGAATAACATCGTCTTCCTGATGGGCATACTGCCGCGAGAGGAAGCGGATCGGGCCGTGGAGATCGCTCGCGGGGTATACGGCGTCAAAAAGATCGTGAAGGTATTCGAGTACCTTTGATCAGGACCCGCTGTGAATCCGGCGCTACTTCACCCGCTTGAGATGAGACGTCTTGGTCACAGGACTGCCGGTCGTCGCGGCAGCGCTGCCTGACGGCGCATCGGAGGGCGCGGGGCTGTCGGGCGACGGGAACTCCTCAGGCTCGAAGACCATGCCCTCCCCCGTTTCACGAGCGTAGATGGCTGCCACGCTCGCCATCGGCAGGTAGAGCGGAAACGAGCGTCCGCTGAACCGTCCATTGCAACCCACCCCATGCTGGTCGATCGCCAGATCTCGAACGGCTGAAGGAGAGAGGTTGAGAATGATGCGACCGTCCTGAACATGCTCCGCCGGAACCGAAACACCCGTTACCGTCGCATCCACAAGTACATACGGGGTATGGCCACAGTCGATGATCCAGTCGACCATGGCGCGAAGCAGGTAGGGGCGGCGCGATAGCGAAGCCACAGCGGGAAACCGCGAGCGCCGCTCGTCAGTCCTGCATCTCCAGCTCTGCCTCTGACAGGCTCAACCGGAACGACTCACGCGCGAACATCGTTTGCATGTACTTGAGCATCGGGCGGCAGGTGCGCTCTGGCAATGCGATATCTACCACCTTGAGCCGCCACAGTATCGGCGTTACGCAGCAATCGACGAGGGTGAATTCGTCGTGCATGAAGAACGGCTTCTCAGCAAAGATCGGGGCAACTGCCACCAGGCTTTCCCGCAGCTCCTTGCGCGCCTTGGACAGCGCGGGCTCCCGCGACTTGCTGGACATGAGGACATCGAGACGCGAGCTCCACTCCCGCTCGACCCGCGTGATCCAAAGGCGCGACAACGCCCGTTGCACCGGGTAGACGGGCAGCAGCGGGGGATGGGGGAAGCGCTCGTCCAGATACTCCATGATCACATTGGCCTCGTAGAGCACGAGATCGCGATCAAGGAGCGTTGGCAGGCTGTTATAGGGGTTGATCTCGGCAAGATCCTCCGGCTTGTTCTCCGGATCGACCTCGACGATGTCGCACGTCACACCTTTCTCGGCCAAAACCATGCGCACACGATGGGAGTAATGCTCGCGGGCATCAGAAAACAGCGTCATGGAAGAACGTCTGGCAACCAAACTCATGTTCGATAACCCCGCAGCAATAAAGTGAGACGCAGCGCCGGCAACAGACCGGCGAGCGCAGGGATGGGGCGCCTGATGTACTCAGGCGCCCGGCCGGATCAGCGCACGGCCTTGTTGTATTCGCGACCCAGCAGCCAGGTGAATACCCAAAGGATCACGAGGAAGATCAGTACAAATCCGCCAATCCGATGACGATCCGCTCGACTCGGATCGCCTACGTAGTGCAGAAAGTTCGTGATGTCATAAACCGCCTGGTCGAAGGTCTTCGCGTCGTAGAGACCCGTACCTTCCTCGAGCACGAGTAGCCCGCACTGTTCTTCAGTAATCGACTTGCCGGGTACCAGAGGGTCACGCATTTCGCCGCCGTTGGCAGCGATCTTTGGCACCTGCTTGCAACCTTCGCGCTGAATGCCCTGAAGTTCCAGGAGCGCATGCGGCATAGCCACGTTCGGGAATACCTTATTATTCACACCCAGCGGGCGCGAAGGATCAATATAGAACGTCTTCAGATAGTTGTAGATCCACTCCGCACCGCGGACCCGTTCCACCATCGTGAGATCAGGCGGCGGGGCCCCGAACCAGTTCTTCGCCAACTCAGGAGCCATGGCCACCGTCATCTGCTCCCCGATCTTCTGCCCCGTGAAGATGATGTTTTCAAGCATCACGTCATGGGGAATGAGCAGATCGTCTGCGGTGCGCTCATAGCGCTGGAATTTCAGCGAGTGGCAACCCATGCAGTAGTTGACGTAAAGCCGATAGCCGTTCTGCAGCGAAGGAGTGTTCTGCAGATCGGGTTCCATCGGCTCCATGGGCCAGTTGATTTCTTCCGCTGCCCACGCCAAACCCGGGAGCAGCACCAACACGGCGAGCAGTCTTCGCATGTTCATCGCATCGTCACCCTTTCCGGCGCCGGCTTCGTCTTTTCGACCCGGGTGTACCAGGGCATGAGCACGAAATACGCGAAATAGACCACCGTGCAGATCTGCGCCAGCAACGTGGCACCGGGCGAGGGCGCGATCGTTCCGAGGTAGCCGAGAATGAAGAAGCTAACGACAAAGACGGCCAGCATGAACTTCGACAGCACGCCCTTGTAGCGCATCGACTTCACCGGGCTTCGGTCGAGCCAAGGCAGAACCGCCGGTACCACGATCGCGCCTGCCATCACCACGAAGCCCCAGAACTTGGCGGACAGACCGAAGACCGGGAACGTAGCCGCGCGCAACATGGCGTAGAACGGGGTGTAGTACCAGACCGGAGCGATGTGAGCCGGCGTCTTCAGCGGGTCGGCCATTTCAAAGTTCGGCTTCTCAAGGAAGTAGCCCCCCATTTCCGGGGCGAAGAAGACCACCGCACAGAAAATGAACAGGAAGCCTACGATCGCCGGCAGATCGTGCCCAATCGTGTAGTAAGGATGGAAGGGTATGCCGTCCAGCGGGACACCGCGCTCATCCTTGTGCTTCTTGATCTCGATGCCGTCGGGGTTATTCGAGCCTACGTGGTGCAACGCGACGATGTGCACGAAGACCAGCATCACCAGCACAAGCGGTAGCGCCACCACATGCAGGGCGAAGAACCGATTCAGCGTGATCTCCGACATGAGGAAGTCACCGCGCACCCATTCCATGAGGTCTGGACCGATGACCGGCAGCGCGCCGACCAGCGACACGATCACCTGGGCGCCCCAGTAGGACATATTGCCCCAGGGGAGCAGGTAGCCGAAGAAACCTTCCGCCATGAGCACGATGAAGATCGCCATGCCGACGAGCCACAGCAATTCCCGCGGCTTGCGATACGACCCGTACATCAGCGCGCGGAACATGTGCAGGTAGACGACCACAAAGAAGGCAGAAGCGCCGGTCGAGTGCAGATAGCGCAGCAGCCAGCCGTACTCGACATCGCGCATGATGTATTCGACAGAGGCGAATGCGCCGGCACCGCTGGGCACGTAGCTCATCGTGAGCCAGATCCCGGTGAGCAGCTGGTTGACCAGCACCACCATGGAAAGAACGCCGAAGAAGTACCAGAAGTTGAAGTTCTTCGGCGCCCAGTAATGGGACATGTGGTATTCGAACGTCTCCGTCAGCGGAAACCGCTCATCGACCCATGACATGAAACCGGTCCACGCTGCCGCTACTTTGCCGGGCTTTTGCTGACCGTGGGAGTGCTGCGCCTGCGACATCACGCTGTCTCCTCGTCTTCACCGATGACCACGACCGTATCGCTGACGAACCGATAGGGCGGTACGGGCAAATTGTCGGGCGCGGGCACGCTTTTCACGACGCGACCCGCCAGATCGAAGCGGGAACCGTGACAAGGGCAGAAAAAGCCGCCCTTCCAGTCAGGATCGAAAGGTTCAGGCTGCACCTTGCCGTAGTACTTCGGCGAGCAGCCGAGGTGCGTGCAGAGCCCCACATAGATACCGATCTCGGGCCGCAGGGATCGCCACGCGTTCTGCGCGAAGGCAGGCTGCTGCTCGGGGTTGGTTGACTCCGGGTCTGCCAGATTGTCGTTCGCCACCTTGAGTGTTTCGACCGACTCGGGCGTACGCGACAGGACGAAGATCGGCTGACCGCGCCAGGCTGGCGTCGGGCCGAGCATCTCGCCGGTCTGAAGCTTGCTGATGTCGATCGTTGCTGGGGCGCCCAACGCTCGCGCCTTTGCGCTGGGGGACCAGGACGCAACGAACGGAACCGCTGCTCCTACTACCCCTGCCGCGCCGACAACGGCTGTGGCACCAATCAGGAAATAACGCCGCTGCTTGTTGATACTGCCGGTATCAATGCTCCCCGCGAGCTGTTCTGCGGGGGGTTGAGCGATTCCGTCGCCATGGCTCACGGCCGAGCTCCCCAAACTGGAAATAAGCGAAAGTCTACCACACGCGGCACTGCGGATATCCGGACTGTCGCGGCGCGCCGCACGCGCGGCGCTGCCATGAGAGCGATGATGCCCGGACGGGGCCCGTCAGCGCTTCGAGTACTGCGGACGCTTACGCGCCTTGCGCAGACCGACCTTCTTGCGCTCGACCGCGCGCGCATCACGCGTGAGGAACCCGGCGCGACGCAGGGGAGCGCGCAGAGACTCGTCGTGCTCGACCAGCGCTCGTGCGATGCCGTGCCGAATGGAACCGGCCTGACCGGAATTGCCGCCACCGATCACGGTGACGCGCACGTCCACACGGCCGATCACATCTGCCACCTCAAGCGCCTGGCGGACCACCATACGTGAGGTCTCTCGACCAAAGTACTGATCCAGGGGCTTGTTGTTGACGGTAATCGTGCCGGTGCCCGGCTTGACGAACACGCGAGCTGCCGCAGTTTTGCGCCGCCCGGTGCCATAGGTCTGGGTAACTGCCATGGCGTCTATTCCAGCCTTAGATGTCCAGAGGTTGAGGTTGCTGCGCCGAATGCGGATGTTCCGCGCCAGCGTAGACCTTGAGCTTGCGCAGCATATCCCGACCGAGCGGGTTGTGCGGCAGCATGCCTTTTACCGCGCGCTCGATAATGCGCTCGGGGTGTGACTGGCGCAGGTGCTCAAAGCTGATGCCCTTGATGCCACCCGGGTAGCCGGTGTGGTGCCAGTAGATCTTGTCGGTGGTCTTGGCGCCGGTGACCTGCACCTTGTCCGCGTTGATGACAACCACGTAATCGCCGGTGTCCACGTGCGGCGTATATTCCGCCTTGTGCTTGCCGCGCAGACGCCGCGCCACTTCGGTGGCCAGGCGACCGAGCGTCTTGCCCGCTGCATCGACGACGAACCAGGAGCGGCGAACGTCCTGCGCCCGCATGCTTACAGTCTTCATGAATTCATGCCCTTCAGGGACCGGCGCCGCTGACGCCGGATTTTTGGGAGGGCGAATGTTAGCGGACCATCGGGTCCTTTACAACGTGAAGCCCTCGGGTATGACGCCAGGGCTTAACTCGCGTGCGCCAACCCGCCGCTACGGCGCGCGCCCCGGCACCGTTACGGTCGGTGCGAGCGGGAAAGATACTCGCGGGACTGCATTTCCAGAAGGCGGCTTTCCGTACGTTCGAACTCGAACCGCAGCCGCTCACCGTGATAGAGCTCGGTGATCTGCGCCTCGGCTGACAGGATGAGCTTGACGTTACGGTCGTAGAATTCGTCTACCAGACTGATAAAGCGCCGAGCCGCGTCCTCGCTGCGCGAGGTGAAACGCGGCACGTTAGCCACGATGACCGCCTGGTAGATCCGGGCCAGCTCGATGTAGTCGTTCTGGCTGCGCGGTCCTTCGCAAAGTTCGCGGAACTCGAACCAGGCCACGTCGTCGGCTGCCGCGCGCGCTCGAATCGGCCGGCCCTCGATCTCGAGCATCACCGCGGCAGGCTCCGCTTCGCCAGACAACGCGAGAAAACTGGCGGCGAGGCTCTGCTGCGCCGCGCGATCAAGGGGCGCGTGGTAGATCTCTGCCTGCTCCAGCACGCGCAGCCGGTAGTCCACCTGTCCATCGACGTTGTGCACCAGGGTATGCCGCTTCAGGAGCTCGATCGCGGGCAGAAAGCGCCGCCGCTGCAAACCATTTTCATAGAGGCGGTCCGGGACCACGTTCGACGTCGCAACCAGCGCCACGCCACGCGCGAAGAGCCCCTCAAGCAACTCCGCCAGGATCATGGCATCGCCGATGTCGGAGACAAAGAATTCGTCAAAGCAGAGCACACGGCACTCGGCAGCAAGTCGTTCCGCGACCGACTGGAGCGGGTTCGGGGTGCCTGCGAGATCGCGCAACTCATGGTGAACCCGCTGCATGAAGCGATGGAAGTGCATGCGCTGGCGCTCGTCAGGCTGCAGGCAGTCACAGAACAGGTCCATGAGCATGGTCTTGCCGCGACCAACACCGCCCCACAGATACAGCCCCCGTTCCGGAGCGATGCCCGTTCCCACCCCCAGGCGCGACACAAATCGGGATAGAAGCCCCTGCTCCCGCGCGCGCCGCTTGCGCAGGCGAGTGTGCAGATCATCGAGCAGTTCCACGGCCGCGCGCTGCGCCGGATCAGCGGCTATGGCGTCAGCGGCCAACAGGTCCGCGTAACGTTGCCGCGGCGTGTCCCCCGCGCGTGATGCCATGAGCGTCGCCATCAGTGGTTGTTGCGCGCGCTCGGAGCCGCGTCGAGAACCCGAGCGTCGGCTGCGGCGGCGTGGGCCTCGAGACCTTCGCCGCGCGCAAGCAGCGCTGACACGCGCCCAAGGTCCGATGCACCCTGGGCTGACAGGCGAATCACGGAACTGCGCTTCTGGAAGTCGTAAACCCCGAGCGGAGAGCTGAAGCGTGCGGTGCCGAAGGTGGGCAGTACGTGGCTCGGACCCGCCGCGTAATCACCGATCACCTCAGGTGAATGCGCCCCGACGAAGATGGCTCCCGCGTGACGAATACCGGGCAGCAGCGCGTCCGGGTCGGCCACAGCGAGCTCGAGGTGCTCCGGGGCGATGCGGTTCGACAGTGCAACCGCTTCGGCGAGATCGCGCACTTCAATGAGGGCGCCGCGCGCCCCGAGAGAGGCCGCAATGATGTCCGCACGCGGACGGGCCGGCAGCAGCCGATCCATGGCGGCGGCAACGGCATCGAGGTAGCGCGCGTCGGGACAGAGCAACAGCGCCTGCGCCGCCGCATCGTGTTCCGCCTGTGAGAAGAGATCGAGCGCCATCCATTCCGGCGGCGCCGAACCATCGGCGATCACGAGCACCTCGCTCGGCCCCGCGATCACATCGATTCCCACCACGCCGTAGACGAGCCGCTTCGCAGCCGCGACCCAGGCGCCGCCCGGGCCGACGATCTTGTCGACGCGCGGAATGGTCGCCGTTCCATACGCAAGCGCTGCCACTGCATGCGCGCCACCGATCGCAAACGCGCGCCGGATACCGGCAACATGGGCAGCGGCGAGAACCAGCTGATTGCGGACGCCACCGGGCGTCGGCACGACCATGACGAGTTCACCGACGCCGGCCACGCGCGCCGGTATCGCCGTCATGAGCACCGTGGAGGGGTAAGCCGCCTGGCCACCGGGCACGTAAAGACCCACCCGGTCCAGCGGAGTCACGCGCTGCCCAAGCTGGTTGCCCTCGGCATCCACGAACGACCAGTCCGGTGCGAGTTGGGCTCGGTGATAGGTCTCGATGCGCTCGGCGGCGGTTTGCAGTGCGTTCCGGGTGACCAGGTCCAAGCCGTCCCAAGCCGCAGCGAACACGGCTGGATCGATCGCAAGCGCCGCCGCATCGCGCGGCTGCCAGCGGTCGAACCGAGCCGTGTAATCAAGAAGCGCAGTATCGCCCTCACGCCGCACGCGACCGATGATCTCCCGCGCCGTCTGATTGACTGCCGAGGTGTCGTCGAAGTCGATCTCAAAGAGCGCCGCGAATGCAGCCTCGAAATCCGTGTCCCGGGTAATCAGCCGTCTGATCCCCGTCATGGCAACTGGGCCTCGAGCGCAGCGATGAATGCCTCGACCTCGTCGAAACGCAGCTTCATCGCGGCACGATTCACGATCACCCGTGAGCTGATTTCGGCAAGGGTATCGAGCGCCTCCAGGCCATTCGCCTTCAAGGTGCTGCCCGTGTCGACGATATCGACAATGCAATCCGCCAGATCCATGAGCGGAGCTATTTCCATGGCACCGGAGAGCGGGATGATCTCCACCTGCCGCCCCTGAGATTCGAACCAGCGGCGGGCCGACTGGGTGAACTTCGTGGCCACGCGCAGCGGACCGCGGCTGATATCGACCCCCCGTGGCGCCGCGGTCATGAGCCGACAGCGCCCGAGTCCCAGATCCAAACGCTCGTAGTAGCCTGCGCCAGGATGTTCGAGCAGGGTGTCTTTGCCGACGATGCCCACATCCGCAGCGCCGTACTCCACATAGGTCGGCACATCAGCACCGCGCATGACGATGAGCCGATGGGCGCCGTCGACCGTCGGGAAGACGAGTTTGCGACTGTCCTCGAACCGCTCCGCGGGCGCATAACCGGCGGCGGTGATGAGCGGCAGGCACTCCTTGAGAATGCGGCCGCGATTCAGCGCGATGGTGAGACCCATGGAACGTTCCGTGTCAGTCGGTAATGCGTTCGACATCCGCCCCGAGCGCGCCCAGTTTTTCCTCGATGCGCTCGTAGCCTCGGTCGATATGATAAATGCGATCGATCACGGTGGTACCTTCGGCAACGAGCGCCGCAACCACCAG
>DMUF01000009.1:12575-20596 GCA_003476445.1 Gammaproteobacteria bacterium
CCGTGCACGATCGCGTGCGATACGCCGCGCAGCTCGATCTGCGCCCCAAGCCGATTCAGTTCCTGCACGTGCATGAAACGGTTCTCGAAGATGCGCTCGGTAATGCGACTCTCGCCATCGGCAATGCTGTTGAGCGCGAGGTACTGCGCCTGCATGTCGGTGGGAAATCCGGGAAACGGCGCGGTCTCAATATCCACCGCCCGTGGTCGCTGCCCGTGCATGTCGAGTTCGACCCAGCCCGGTCCGACATTCACCTCTGCCCCGCTTTCGCGCAGTTTGTCCAGCACCACGCCGAGGTCTGCTGCCTCAGCACCGTTGACGCGGATACGGCCACCGGTTGCAGCTGCAGCAATAAGGTAGGTACCGGCCTCGACCCGATCGGTCATCACGCTCCACGCTGCGCCGTGCAGCTCGGGAACGCCCTCGATCTCAATACTCGGAGTGCCATGCCCGGTCACCCGCGCACCCATCGCGTTGAGACATTCACCGAGATCAACGATTTCGGGCTCGCAGGCAGCGTTGTGGATGCGGGTGGTGCCGCGGGCGATCGTGGCCGCCATCATGAGATTCTGCGTGCCGCCCACCGTGACCAGATCGAAAGCGAAATCCGCGCCGGTCAGGCCTCGCGGCGCCTGTGCAAGCACATAGCCGTCTGCCAGATCGATCTCGGCGCCGAGCGCCTGAAAGGCCTTGAGGTGCTGATCCACCGGGCGGGCTCCGATCGCACAGCCTCCGGGCAGCGAAACCTCGGCGCGACCGAAGCGGGCGAGAAGCGGACCGAGCACGACAAACGACGCGCGCATGGTTCGAACGAGATCATAGGGGGCGCGCAGGGTGCGCAGCGCACCGGCGGTAATCTCGAGTGACCCGGACTCGTCGAGCGATAACGTGCAACCGAACTGCCCGAGCAGCTCGAGCATGGTGGTGACATCGTTCAAATGCGGCACGTTGCGCAGGCGCATCGGCTCCGCGGTCAGCAGCGTCGCAGCAAGTATCGGCAGCGCGGCGTTCTTCGCGCCCGATATTTCGAGCGCGCCTTCGAGGCGCCGGCCGCCGCGAATGCGCAGCTTGTCCATCAGCCGGCACGCGCCTCATCGGGAGTCAGTACCCGCATGGTGACCGCGTGCAGCGATCCATCGGCAATGAACTGCTGAATGCACGCGTACACGGCCTGCTGACGGCGCACGCGCGCGAGCCCCGCGAATGCGGAGCTCACAATCGCGAGCTCCGCGCGATTGCCGGACAGCTCGAGATCGATGTTGGCATCCGGGAACGCAGTCTTCAGCGCAGTTACGATTTCATCCTTCATGCCAATGGGTCCTTCCCGCCGTTGACGGCGTTGTCGCAAACTTCCTAACGCGCTTCATGCCGCAGACTCCTTCACCTGCACGGCGGGACGCGACTCACCATCATCGACCGACCAGGCATGCCCCTGTCCGCCCGCCTCGAGCGGCAGTAAACCCGCCACCCCGTACAGATCGATGATATTGCGCAGGTCCGCGGGAACATCGGTCAGCACGAGATCGCAGCCGCGAGCGCTTGCGTATCGCACCCACGCAAGCAACAGCGCCACCACAACGCTGGTGCAGTCTTCCAGGTCGCCAAGGCTGATGCGCGCGACGCCAGGCGCGGCGTTCAGAACCGCCTCTCCCGAAGCGCGAACGGAAGCGACGTCGGCATACCGTACTCGGGCGGGCAGCCGCAGATCGGGCACGGCGGAACCCGCAAGAGCGCCAGCGCTCACCGCGCGCCAGCCTCGGCACCACCGCTCGAGAGCGTGTCCTCGAGTTCCTCGGCCTCTTCCTTCAGCATGTTGCTCCAGCCGTCGATCACCTTGTCGAGGCTGCCGCCGTTGGCTGGATCCTTCATCGCGCCGGCGAACTGGTTGCGGTAGGTCAGCCCCATGTTCACGCCGTTGACGATGATGTTGCGCACGCGCCATTCGCCATCGCCGCCGAGCGCCATCGCGTACTGCACCGGATAGACGTTGCCGGACGGTGTGGTAACTTCCATCCGCACGCTCTGCAGGCGTTTGTTCTGCGTTGGCTTGGAGTTGGGAACGATGCGAATCGTCCCGTTGCTGAACTCCGTCAGCGCAAGCGCATAGGTGCGCACCAGCCCCCACTTGAACGAGTCGGCGAACCGGCGTCGCTGCTCCGCTGTGGCGGCCCGGAAGTGCACCGCCATCACGCTGCGCGCGAAGGCGTCGAAATCAACGGCAGGGTCGAGAATCGCCGTGAACTCGCGATAGAAACGCTCCGGATCCTCTTGGGCATAACCGCGCGCTTCTTCGATGAGCGCGAGCACCCGGTCCGATACATCCTGCACGCGCTGCTCTGCCGTTGGCGCGGCTACTGCACTGAGACCCCAGGGCGCCAGACCAAGCATGAAGACGATACAGAGCTTAACGAGGCGCAGCCCCGGCCGGAATGCGCACCATCGTGCGCGCTGCTTCGTTTCGCGGTCGCAGAACATTGCGATCGTTGCCATGTCAGGAATCTCCCAGCGTGGTGATGAAGTCGCCGATCAGGTTCTCGAGCACTAGAGCGCCCTGCGTGTCTTCGATGTAATCGCCATCCCCAAGCACTTCCTCGTCCGCTCCCGGCATGAGGCTGATGTAACGCGCCCCTACGATGCCTTCCGTCAGAATGCGCGCGCCGGTATCGATCGGCAGCGGCCCGGTGCCGGGATCGATACGGATCTCCACCTCCGCCTCGCCGTAGGCTGTATCAACACTGATCGCGGTCACGCGGCCAATCGTGACTCCCGCCATGCTGACCTTCGATCTGACGCGCAGACCGGCCACATCACTGAACTTCGCGTAGAGACTGTAGCCGCCCCCGCTCGATTCGAGGCTGACGCCGCTGACCTGCACCATGAGCACCACAAACGCGAGCGCCCCTGCCAGCACGAAGGCGCCCACACTGATTTCGATCGTCCGCATCCGCATCATTATTTGAATTCTCCATACATGCCGAGCGTCAACGCGAAGTCGAGCGCCAGCACCATGACCGAGCTCAGCACCACGGTTCGGGTGGTGGCCCGGCCGATACCCTCGGCGGTGGGTTCGGTGTCATAGCCCTGAAACACGGCGATCCAGGTAACAAAGACTGCGAACACGATGCTCTTCACAGTGCCCTTGCCGAGGTCATCCCAGACCTCGACCGCGTCCTGCATGCCGGACCAGAATCCACCAGGATCACTGCCAAGCCACTGCACCGCCACCACGGCGCCGCCGTAGATTGCTACCACGTTGAAGATTGCCGTGAGCAGGGGCATCGAGATGATTCCCGCCCAGAGCCGCGGCGCCACAATGCGCCGCAGCGGATCCACGCCCATCATCTCCATGCTGGAGAGCTGCTCGGTGCTTTTCATGAGACCGATTTCAGCGGTGATTGCCGAGCCCGCGCGACCCGCAAAGAGCAGGCCCGTCACCACCGGACCCAGCTCGCGCAGCAGCACCAGAGCAAGCCCGAGCCCCACCGCGTCCTCGGCACCGAAGCGCGCGAGCTGTGTGTAGAACTGCAGCGCGATGACCGAGCCGATGGAAAAGGCGGAGAGCACGATAATGATCAGCGAGAGCACGCCGATGCTGTAAATCTGGCGCACGAGGAGCGCGAAATCGCCGCGCCGCGGCAATCCCCAGATGGCAAGCGCCCACATGACACTCGCCTGCCCGACTTTCGCCAGCCGCTCCAGGGTACGCGCGCCAATGCGCTGCAGCAGATCGGTCATCGTGCGCGCTCCAGCAGGTCCCGTGCGATGTCTGGCGCCGGAAAGTGGAACGGCACCGGACCATCAGGACGCCCGTGCATGAACTGGCGGATCAGCTCCGAATCGTTTGCCTGCAGCTCGGCCGGGGTACCCGCACCAATAACGCGCCCATCCGCAATCACATAGAGCTGGTCGGCAATGGTGGAGGTTTCATGGATGTCATGGGACACCACGATGTTCGTCGTTCGCAGCGCCAGATTCAGATTTTTGATCAGCGTGAGCAGAACGCCCATTGCGATCGGGTCCTGCCCGGTGAACGGCTCGTCATACATGAGCAGATCAGGATCAAGCGCAATGGCGCGGGCGAGCGCCACACGCCGCGACATGCCGCCGGAGAGCTCGCTCGGGTAGAGATCACGCGCGCCGCGCAATCCGACGGCGTTCAGCTTCATGAGCACCAGATCGCGGATGCTGTCTTCCGGCAGCCGGGTGTGCTCGCGCAGCGGAAACGCCACATTCTCGAACACGGAGAGGTCGGTGAAGAGCGCCGAGGACTGAAACAACATTCCCATGCGCTTGCGCAGTTCGAAGAGTTCGTCGCGCGAAACGCGCGCCATGTCGACGCCATCAACGCGCACCGAACCGGAATCGGGTTTCAACTGCCCGCCGATGATGCGCAGCAGCGTCGTCTTGCCCGTACCGCTCGGCCCCATGATGCCCGTGATCCGACCCCGGGGAATGGACATGGTGAGCCCGTTGAAGATCTTCCGGGAGCCCCGGGAGAAATGGAGCTCCTCAATTTCAATGTAGGCATCTGCCGACATCGCGACCCGCTGACACTCGGAAAGCCGCGAACTATACCACCGACACCGGTTTTTTCGGTGAGGGTCCGTCAGTGGGCACGAGCCACCAACACTCCTGCGCTAGAATCGGTCGGTAACCGCAGCCCGGCAGCCCACAATGCCCGAACTTGCAGACTCACTCCTCGCGCGCGCGCGGGACATTCGCCTGGTGACTTTTGACGTGGACGGCGTGCTGACCGACGGGCGCCTTTACTACGGTGAGGCGGGCGAAACGCTCAAGGTGTTTCACGTGCAGGACGGGGCGGCGCTGAAATTGCTGCGCGAGCACGGCATCGAAGTAGGCTTCATCACCGGACGCCAATCCGTCATGGTGGCACGCCGCGCCGCGGAGCTCGGCGTGCCCCACGTCTTTCAGGGCGCGAGCGAGAAAGGTATCGCTTTGAACACGCTGTGCAGCGCACTCGAACTGCACGACCATCAGGTTGCGCATGTCGGCGACGACCTGCCAGACATCGATCTCTTTGTTCGGGTCGGGTTGGCGATCGGGGTTCCGAACGGACACCCCGCTACTCACGCTCACGTGCATCACGTCACCGCCGTTCCCGGCGGTTCGGGCGTTGCAAGGGAGATCGCGGAAATTCTGCTGCGCGCCCAGGGGCGCTGGCCCTTTGACGCGAGCATCTCGTGACCCGCGCCCCAGTGCCACCGACCGGCACTCCGACCCCGCCGGAGGGCGATAGCCGGATGCCGGTGCGATTCGGTCGCGTCGGCTACCAGATCGTGGTCGCCGGCGCGGCGCTGCTGGCCGTCAGTCTGAGCGCCCTTCTGCTGAGCCCGGCACCGGATAACAGTCGCCCCCGCGCCGAGCAACCTCCGGACGTCCGCTTGACCGGAACGCGCCTCGCCGCCTTCGATGCCGCGGGGTTACCGCTCTACGTCGTTGCAGCTCCGGAGATCCGCCTGTTCCGGCCCGAAGGGCGCGCGGATTTCAGCGAACCCGACTTCGAACTCTTCGACCGGCACCAGACCTGGTCCGGTCACGCGACCCGCGGCACCCTCACCGGACCGAGCGTCGGCGGGAGCGGGGAAGACACGCTGAAGCTCGCGGACGGCGTGCGACTGACCCCTGTGAACGACCAGTCGGGCGCCAGTCTCGAAACCGAGAGCCTCGTGATCTTCCCTGGACGTCAATGGGCTGAAACCGACCAAGCTGTTATCATTCACAGCGCCCGCGGTCATACCGAAGCCGCGCGACTGGAAGGTAATCTGCGGCGTGGTTCGCTCAAACTCTTCGCGGCCGGAGATCGGCGCGTGGAAACACGCCTCGAACCCGGCACCGTCCGCTAAGCCTCTGCACATGCGCCAAGCTTTCGTTCTGGCTCTCGCCCTTGCTCTCCCCAGCGGCGTCGCCGCGCTGCCCGAGGACGCGACCCAGCCAATCCTGATTCAGGCGAATGCCGCCGAAATGAATCAGCGCAGTGACGAAATCGTCTACAGCGGTGAGGTCCAGGTCGAGCAAGGCACGCTTCGCGTGAACGCCGACCGCATCACTGTCGAGTATGTGGACCAGAAAGTGGTGCGGATCATCGCCGAGGGCGCACCCGCTCGCTATCGACAGGCCATCGACGACCCGCAAGGCGAGGTCGAAGCCGAGGCCAAGACCATCATCTACCGCACGCGGGAAGAACAACTCGAGCTCACCGGCGACGCCTCGCTCGAGCAGCAGGGCAACACCATCAACGGTGACACGATTCGCTACGACATGGTGGCGGGCAGGGTCGAAGCCGTATCCGGCGCGGGCAACTCAGTCCGCATGGTGCTGCAGCCACCGTCGCGAACGCCGAGATAGCCTGTGCCGCGGCTCCACGCCAACCGTCTGCGCAAGGCCTACCGCAGCAAGGTCGCGGTGGAGGACGTCAGCCTCCACGTGGACAGCGGCGAAATCGTTGGCTTGCTCGGCCCCAACGGCGCTGGCAAGACCACCTGTTTCTACATGATGGTAGGTCTGGTGGCGCCGGATACAGGCACCATACTGCTCGATGACCGCGATCTGACCAGTGCCCCCATGCACGTGCGCGCGCGCGCTGGAATCGGTTATCTGCCCCAGGAAGCGAGCGTCTTTCGCCGCTTGAGCACCGCCGACAATCTGCGCGCCATCCTGGAACTCCGCGGCGATCTCGACCCGGGCGCCCGTGCTGCGACGCTCGAGCGGCTGCTAGACGAGTTTCATCTGCAGGGCGTGCGCGACACGCTGGGCGAGCGCCTCTCAGGCGGCGAACGTCGTCGGGTGGAAATCGCCCGCGCCCTCGCCACGCGACCGGCCTTCATTCTGCTGGATGAGCCGTTTGCAGGCGTCGATCCCATATCGGTGGCGGACATCAAGTCCGAGATTCGCGCGCTCGCCGCGCGCGGCATTGGCGTTCTGATTACGGATCACAACGTCAGAGACACCCTCGACATCTGTGATCGCGCTTACATAGTCAGTACAGGAATCATCATCGCCACCGGCAGCCCAGGGGAGATACTGGCGGATACACGAGTTCGAAACGTTTACCTTGGCGAGGATTTCCGCCTCTAGGCGCCAATGAAGCAGACTCTCTCCCTACGCATCGGGCAGCAGCTTGCGATGACACCGCAGCTGCAGCAGGCCATTCGCCTGCTGCAGATGTCTACGCTGGACCTGCAGCAGGAGATCCAGCAGGCGGTCGAAAGCAACCCGATGCTCGAACTCGACGACGATACCCACGATGCGGCGCAGGCTCAGCTCGAAGCCGCGGGTCTTGCAGGGCTCGATCCGGTCGCTCCGCCCGCTGAGAACACCACGTCAGACGATCCCCGGGCGCTGGACGACTCCCGCGACCCGGAGATACCCGAAGAGCTACCCATCGATACCCAGTGGGATGATATTTTCCCCGAAGAAGGGAGCAGTGGCAGCGGCAACAGCAGCGATGAGAGCTGGGACCTCGATGGGCGCAACTCCAGCGACGTCGGCCTGCACGATCACCTGCGCTGGCAGCTGAACCTGTGCCACCTGAGCGAGCGGGACCGCGCTATCGGCGAAGCCATCATCGATGCGCTGTCTGATGACGGGCTGCTTTCGTGCTCGGTTGAGGAGCTGTGTGACAGCCTCAATCAGTACGGGGCAGAACAGTTCGAGGAGCTTGCCGACGACGACGCCGTAGAAACCGACGAGATCGTCGCCGTTCTGAAGTGCATCCAGCAGTTCGAACCCACCGGAGTAGGCGCTCGAGATCTGTCCGAGTGCCTGTTACTGCAACTGCGCCAACTGCCGCCGGATACGCCTTGGCTCGACGCGGCAGAGGCGTTGCTCGCCCACCATCTGGCTTTGCTCGAAAGCCGTGACATCGCAACGCTCATGCGTCGGCTGCAGCTCGCCCCGGATGAACTGGCTGCGGTGATGCGCCTGGTCCGAACGCTGAACCCACGCCCCGGTGGCGCACTGCCCGGCGCAGCGGCCGAATACATCGTGCCGGACGTGTTCGT
>DMUF01000034.1:0-287 GCA_003476445.1 Gammaproteobacteria bacterium
GTAAACGGCGCACCCGTGTGGTCGGGCAACGTCATCGAAGATGGTGTCCGCTTCTCGGTACCAGCCGCGCGGCTGAACGTTTCTCAACAAGACCGTCACAGTCTCTCGCTCGGTCTGCGCGTGCGGGGTTCGTTGACAGACGAGATCACGCTCGAGAGCAACGTGAGTCGCTTTGCCATCCTCGAGGATGAAACCCGAGCATCCGCGCGCAACCCCGCCGACCCCGCCTACACACCTGCGGGCGAAATCACGGCCTTTGGCGACTCCGGCTGGGACACCGCCGAGGT
>DMUF01000034.1:589-4323 GCA_003476445.1 Gammaproteobacteria bacterium
TACACCCGGCGATCGATCTGGTGGGCGGTTTGCGCCATGAAGCCTACCAGCTCGACCTCAGCGTCTTCGCATCCAGCGACTGGTCGCAGGGAACCCGAACACGCCGCACCAGCCGCAGCGGCGGCGAGACGCGCATCGATGCCGCTTTTCTGCAGGGTACGTGGCGCATCGACGAACGCTGGGACGCGACGCTCGGGATCCGTCACGAGCGCTTCGAAAGCAGCGACGGGTTCTACTCCGCCGATCGGCCGACCACTCCGGAGCTTGACCTCGTCGCAACGGAGGACGCGCGTCAGGCTGCGTGGTCACCAAAGCTCAGCATTGGCTTCAGACCCGCTGACGCATGGCAGCTGCGCTACTCGATCGCGCGCGCCTGGCGCTTTCCGATCGTCGAGGAACTGTTCAGTCAGTACCAGGCCTACAACGCGGTCAGTTTTTCCAACCCCGACCTGAAACCCGAAGATGCTGTCTCCCAGAACGTCATGATTGATCGCGAGATCGAGGATGGTTATCTCCGCATCAACCTGTTCGAAGACATGATCGACGATGTGATCGAATCGCAGGCCACCACACTGCCGGGCGGGGTCAGCATTCGAACCTTCGTGCCCATCGATACGGTCCGAACCCGGGGCGTCGAGCTGGTAGCCAACCGCGGCGCTCTGCTGGGCGGTCGTCTGGATCTGCGCTTCAACCTCGCCTGGACCGATTCCGAAATCATGGACAACACCGCTGATGCGAGCATCGAAGGGAACAGTTACCCGCGCATGCCCGATTGGCGCAGCAATCTGCTCACAACCTGGCGCGTTGATGATCGGATCTCAGCGAGTGCAAGCGTGCAATATGCGAGCGACAGCTTTGGCCGCAATGACAACCGTGATCGGGAGTACGGCGTAATGAATGCGCAGGACGGTTTTCTGTGGCTTGGTCTGAAGGGCGACTACCAGCACGACGTGCACCTCAAACTCTCGCTCGGCGTTGATAATCTGACCGATGCAAAAGCCTGGGTGGCCCATCCCTGGCCCGGACGCACCTGGTACGGGAGCCTAGCTTATGCGCTCTGAACCTACGACCAGGCCAGACTCGCGCAGCGCCGGCGCGCTCTATCGAACACTCTGGCGCTGGCACTTCTATGCCGGCGTCCTGTGCGTTCCCGTGTTGATATCGCTGGCGATTACAGGCGCGATTTATCTCTTCAAGCCGGATCTCGATCGCGCGCGTGCTGCGGAACACGCCGATCTGGTGGCCGAGGGCCCGCGCGCTTCCGCCAACGCGCAGATCGCCCTGGCGCGGGGCGCGCTGCCGAACGCGCTGTTCATCGAGTACCGGGTACCCGAAACCGCGACCGGTGCACCGGTGATTACCGTGCTGTCCGAGGGCGTGCGGCACGCGGTCACCGTGGATCCGTGGCGCCAGCAGGTCATCAGCGTGCACGACCTTGATAACGAGCTGATGGAAACCGTGCGCAGTCTGCACGGAGAGCTCTTGTCCGGTGACGCAGGCTCCATCGTCGTCGAGCTCGCGGGATCCTGGGCCATCGTGCTGATCCTGACCGGTCTCTACCTCGCCTGGCCTGCTGAATCCCGTGGTCTGGCCGGGGTGCTGTGGCCGCGCCCCGCGCGGTCGGGCACGAGCGCTCGCGCGCGATGGCGGGAATGGCATGGGGTGATCGGCTTCTGGGTGTCGCTCCTTGTTCTCTTTCTGCTGATCACGGGACTGCCCTGGTCAATGGTGTGGGGCGGGGCCTTCAAGGAAGTGCGCGCCTGGGCAGGCACGATGGGTGAGCCGACCTGGACCAGCGGCCGCAGCGCGGAGATCCGCGTGTGGCAACGCAAGGCGCTGGAAGACGTGGATCTGCCCGATACGCTGGTCGACGCGGCGCGCGAGCTCGCCTTTGCGTCGCCGGCCACGCTCGCTCCTCAGCCCAACAGCGAGGGCGCGTGGTCACTGGCGTCCGATCATCCGGATCGCATGCAACGCGAGACCGCCCTGCTTGATCCTGCTACCGGGGCAGTACTCGCGCGGCGCGGGTTCTCGGATCAAGGGCTGCTGGACCGCGCCATCGGCATCGGCATCTCCGCGCATGAGGGCGCCCTGTTTGGGCGCGCGAACCAGGCGCTTGGACTCATGGCTGCGCTGGGGACACTCGCGCTCAGCGTCAGCGGCATCGTGATGTGGTTGAAGCGTCGCCCTCAGGGCGTGCTGGGCGCGCCGCCTGCACTCGCGGGCCGACGGCTCTTCCCGGCACTGGTGCTTGGGCTCGCCTGCGTGCTGCCTCTCATCGCCCTGTCGCTCGTGATGCTGTGGCTGCTGGAACAGGCGTTCCGACGCTTGCCGCCTGTTGCGCGCTGGCTGGGCATGACAACCTGAGCAACGGAGCAGCAAGCGCCCGAACCGGGTACCCCGTCAGATCACGGGGTTCCCGCCACGCGCAGGCACTGGCCGGTCACCCACTCGGATGCGGGCGCGCAGAGATACAGCACCGCCGCGCCGAGATCTTCGGGTCGGCCAAGACGTCCTGCCGGCAGATTCAGAGAACGTTCCAGTGCCGGCAGATCGTCTTTGCCGAGCTGCAGTGCCTGCATCATGACTTCCGTGGGCACGAACCCCGGCAGGATCGCGTTAACACGAACCTTGGGACCAAGCTCGTGCGCCAGCGTGCGTGTGAGCATGTTGACGCCCGCTTTCGCCGCGCTGTAATGCGCGCTTCCAGCGTAGACATCCTGCGACGCGACCGAAGACACATTCACGATTCGTCCGCCCTCGCGCATGTGCTTCATGGCGGAACGAACCGCGAAGAACACCGCGGACAGATTGAGCGCGATGGTTGCGTGCCACTCGGCCTCTGGCAGCTGGGTTAGCGGCGCCTGGATCGGCGAGCCACCCGCATTGTTGACCCAGATATCGAGCCCCCCGAATTCGGCAACGGCGCGCTCGGCAAGCGCGTCAAGCGCTGCCGCGCTTGTGACATCGGTTGCCACCGCGATGGCGCGACCGCCTGACGCGACAATTTCTGCCGCGACGCGCTCGATTTCGTTGACGCGGCGTGCCGCGCAAACCACGGCCGCACCTGCTCCGGCGAGAACCCTGGCAATGCCTTCGCCAATGCCACGGCCGGCGCCGGTGACTACGGCCACGTCACCGGTCAGATCGAATAGTCCGCTCATGTCTTTCCCCTCGCGTATCACTCAGCCAGTTGCGTCAATGCCCATGCGACGGAACAGCGGATGTTCCGGCGAACGCGGTTTGGCAGGCGCCAGTTCCGGGTGCATCACGGCTGCGCCTTCCGAAAACTGGTGGTCCATATGCCAATCAAGCTTGTACACGCGGCGCGCGATCTTCCAGACATCCTCGCGGCGCTCCCAAACATCGAAGTAACGGCCGCCGAACACGTTGGTGTGACCGCTGAAACCGCGGCCGCCGGCAATGCCATAGACCTCGACATACGCGCGGCGGTCGCTCTCGAACTCGATCTGCGGCGCGGCGCAGAGATGAAACGTGGTCTCACCGCTTGCTTCGATTTCCATCAGCATCGGCTTGTAGTCTTTCCACGCGCCGACAAAGAAGCCGAAATCAACATGGGCGTCGGGATAAAAGACCTCGTCCATGAGCGAGCCGTCGAGCCACTCCTGGCCACGTCCGTAACGCGTGATCTGTTGGCGGATCTGTTCGCGCGCCTTGAGACGCTCGACTTCCGCGCGTAACGCAATCACTTCCTCAATCAATACAGAAACCTG
>DMUF01000034.1:4642-4889 GCA_003476445.1 Gammaproteobacteria bacterium
ACAAACCAGCCTGACGCGGACGCCGCTGCTTACGCCGTCCGCGCGACCGCGAGCCCCAATTCCGCGATCATCGTCTCGCGCATCACGAACTTCTGCACCTTGCCCGTCACGGTGGTCGGAAACCCATCGACAAAGCGGATGTAGCGCGGGATCTTGTAATGCGCGATCGCGCCGCGGCAAAACGCGCGCACGGTCTCTTCATCGAGCGTGGCACCACTGCGCAGGACAATCCAGGCGCACAGTTCTT
>DMUF01000253.1:0-327 GCA_003476445.1 Gammaproteobacteria bacterium
GCGCGCGCCCGCCATGATGTCGTCAATCTGATCAGCGGACAGGGTCTCGTACTCGACCAGCGCATTCGCCATGGCGTGCAACTTGTCGATGTTTTCCGTCAGAAGCCGCCGCGCCGTGCCATAGCAGTCATCGATGATCGTGCGCACCTCGGCGTCGATCGAGCCGGCGGTGCCATCCGAAAATGCCTTGGGTTTGACTCCGCCCGACATGCCGAGGAACACCTCCTGGTCGGCTTCGTCATACATGATCGGACCCAGCCGCTCCGACAGGCCCCACTTGGTCACCATATTTCGCGCAAGACGCGTAGCACGCTCGATGTCGTTGGA
>DMUF01000253.1:647-797 GCA_003476445.1 Gammaproteobacteria bacterium
ACCGAGAATCATCTCCTCCGCGATGCGCCCACCAAAAAGGCTGCAGATCTGGCTGCGCAGCGCCTGACGACTGAGGCTGTAGCGGTCCTCCTCGGGGAGAAACATGGTGACGCCGAGCGCCCGACCGCGCGGAATGATGCTGACCTTGTA
>DMUF01000253.1:1074-5612 GCA_003476445.1 Gammaproteobacteria bacterium
CGCGGAATGATGCTGACCTTGTAGACGGGGTCATGATCGGGGACGAGACGTCCGACGATCGCGTGGCCCGCTTCGTGATAGGCGGTGTTGCGCTTCTCTTTCTCGGACATGACCATCGACTTGCGCTCCGCGCCCATCATGATCTTGTCCTTCGCCTTCTCGAACTCGACCATCTCAACGAGCCTCTTGCCGCCACGCGCCGCAAAGAGAGCTGCCTCGTTGACCAGGTTCGCAAGATCCGCGCCGGAGAAACCAGGCGTGCCGCGCGCGATCACGGCCGCACTGACATCGTCACCAAGGGGCACCTTGCGCATGTGCACCTTCAGAATCTGCTCGCGCCCGCGAATGTCTGGCAGACCGACAACGACCTGCCGGTCGAAACGTCCCGGGCGCAACAGTGCCGGGTCCAGCACGTCCGGACGGTTCGTGGCCGCAATCACGATGATGCCGTCGTTCGGCTCGAAACCGTCCATCTCCACCAGCAGCTGGTTGAGCGTCTGCTCACGTTCATCATGCCCGCCGCCCAGGCCCGCGCCACGATGGCGCCCGACCGCATCGATCTCATCGATGAAGATGATGCAGGGCGCCTGCTTCTTCGCCTGCTCGAACATGTCGCGCACGCGGGAGGCGCCCACGCCCACAAACATCTCCACGAAATCGGATCCGGAAATGGAGAAGAACGGCACCTTGGCCTCGCCTGCGATCGCCTTCGCGAGCAGGGTCTTACCTGTTCCAGGCTGACCCACCATCAGAATACCGCGCGGAATGCGCCCGCCTAGACGCTGAAACTTGCCAGGATCACGCAGGAACTCCACCAGCTCCTGCACATCCTCTTTCGCTTCATCCACCCCTGCCACATCGGCAAAGGTGGTCTTGATCTGGTCTTCCGAGAGAAGCCGAGCCTTGCTCTTGCCAAAAGCCATGGGGCCGCCGCGACCGCCTGCCCCTCCCTGCATCTGACGCATGAAGAGCATGAAGACCGCGATGATGATGAGAATCGGGAAGCTGGCGATCAGCAGCTGAGCCCAGATGCTCTGGCGCTCCGGCATCTTGCCCATGATCGCCACGTTATGGTTGTAGAGGTCGTCCAGCAGCTTCTGGTCCGGAATATCCGGCCGGACTACCTGGAACGTTTCGCCGCCACGGGTCGCTCCGCGAATGATGAGGCCGTCTATCTCCACCTGGGTTACTTCGTCACGACGCACCTGCTC
The DNA here is from genome assembly GCA_003476445.1 of Gammaproteobacteria bacterium. GTDB lineage: Bacteria > Pseudomonadota > Gammaproteobacteria > Pseudomonadales > Azotimanducaceae > UBA7803. Next base: position 2,286 of record DMUF01000253.1, read on the forward strand.
GATGAAATCCGAGTAGCTGAGCGTCTGCGGCTCTGGCCGCACATTGAAGTTGTTGAACACCGTCAGCAATACAGCTGCGATGACCAGCCACAGAAGGAGGTTTTTACCCATGTCAGACAACGACTTACCCTCTCATGCACGACGCGTAGCGCGCCGTTTGAACACTCTGGACCCGGACCGCAAACGAGAGACTGCCCCGACCGCAGTCAACAGACCGTCAAACCGAGCGTATCCGAGTCATCGTAGCCCGAATCATGCGCCTGCGCCGGGACATCAGCTACCGTGCTCTCCGGTCGGCGCGCGCGTGCAACCACGTATACCTCTCGCGAATCGGGTCGCGAAGCCTTCGGTTTGACCTGATAAACCTTCGCGAAGACCTGCCGGACCTGCTTCAGCCACGCGTCCATACCCTCGCCCTGGAACAGCTTGACCACCAGGTCGCCCCCCGGACCTAACCAGCGAATGCCTGCCTCAAGCGCCAGATCCGCAAGCTCCATGGCTCGCGCCTGATCCGCCGACCGAATGCCTGAGATATTGGGGGCCATGTCCGAGAGCACAAGGTCCACGGGCATATCCCCGAGCGCCACGGCGATGGCTTGATCGGTTTCGGTATCGCCGTACCAACCGACAACAACCCGCGTTTCTGCGCCCGCTGCAATCGGGCGCTGATCGCAGGCCACGAGGCAACCCGGACCGATCCTGCCCTCGACGTAGTGCGTCCAGCCTCCTGGCGCCGCGCCAAGTTCCAGCACGCGCTGACCACGGCGCAACAGCTTGAACCGCAGGTCGAGCTGCTCGAGCTTGAAGTGCGCGCGGGAGATCTGGCCTTCCTCCGCTGCTTTTCGGGCATAGACGTCACGCCGCTGGCGCGCAAGCCAGCGATGACTGGAAGCGCTCCGCCGCGTCATTTCCGCGCTCCGCCGGCGCGCGGCCCGATCCCCGCGCGGCGCCGGTGGAGGTTCCGCGACCAACGCCCTAGAATGCGCGGATGAATGCTTCCCCCCTCGCCGCCCGCGATCGCAAACGCATGCGCCAGATTGCCCATCATCTCGACCCGGTCATTCTGGTCGGCGACGCCGGCGTAACCGACTCCGTGATCGCAGAAACCACGCGCGCCCTGTTGGACCACGAGCTGATCAAAGTGCGCATTGCGGGAGAAGACCGGACGGCGCGACAGGCGGGTACTGAACGCCTTGCCGAGGCGTGCGGAGCGCAGATCGTGCAGACGATCGGGAAAGTGGTGGTGCTGTACCGACGCAATCCGGACGCAAAGCCCAAGCTTTCGAACCTGAGCCGTTTCGGCGCCTAGTGACTCCGCGGTCGGCCGCATCTCCCGTTCAAGGCTTGGTTGCGGAGGACGCATGAGCCCGGAAGGTCAGCGGTGCTCGACGCGGTCGATCTCGTAGTCGACAGCGCCCTTCGGCGTGCGGACTGTGACCACGTCGCCTTCCACTTTGCCAATCAGCGCGCGCCCGATCGGCGACATGACTGAGAGCTTGCCCGCCTTTAGATCGGCTTCGTCCTCACCTACCAGCTTGTAGGTGACTTCAGCGCCCGATTCCGCGGCGGTCAGGGTAACGGTCGAACCGAAGATTACCTTGCCCGAGGGAGGAATCCGGCTGATGTCGATGATCTGCGCGTCCGCGAGTTTGCTCTCGATTTCCTGAATACGACCTTCGTTGAAGCCTTGCTGCTCGCGCGCCGCGTGATACTCGGCGTTCTCCTTGAGGTCACCGTGCTCCCGCGCTTCCGCAATGGATTGGGTGATCTCTGGACGCAGCACGAACTTGCGGTGCTGCAGCTCCGCGCGCAACGCTTCGGCTCCTTCGAGGGTCATCGGATTTGGCATGACTATCCCGTCTGACGCGCGACCAACGATCGATTCAGATCCTGCAGGCGCCGCACCGTGATGGGCTGACCTTCAACACCGTGATTGCCAGCCGCTTGTTCCTGCAAGTGGCGGATGGCGATGCTGAATGCCTCGCCCCCCGTGAGCGTCGTGGTGTAACACACTTTATTCTGCAGCGCGAGGCGACGAATCATGGCGGAATCGCGAATCGAGGTGTGCCCTTCGGTCGTGTTGACGATAAGGTCGATCTGCTCGTTCTTCAGCAAATCGATAACGTTCGGTCGCCCGCCAGTCGCCTTGTTGACGAACTCGCTTTCCACCCCGGCTTCCTGCAGGCAGCGCGCGGTACCCCGCGTGGCGACCAGACGAAACCCGAGTTGCACGAGCGCAGCGCCAAGGCTTGCGACCGCGGGCTTATCTGACTCCTTGACCGACAGAAAAGCGCGACCACGCAACGGCAGGCTCACACCGGCACCAAGCGTCGCCTTGGCAAAGGCCTCGCCGAATGTGTCGCCGACCCCCATGACCTCGCCGGTCGATTTCATCTCCGGGCCAAGAATCGGATCCACGCCTGGGAACTTGACGAACGGAAAGACGGACTCCTTCACGTTGTAGAGCGTAGGCACGATCTCGCGGGTGAAGCCCTGGGCTTCAAGCGAGGTACCGACCATACAGCGCGCTGCGACCTTGGCGAGAGATACGCCAATGCACTTGGACACGAAGGGAACCGTGCGGGAAGCTCGCGGATTGACCTCGAGCACAAATATCTCGTTACCCTGGACGGCGAGCTGGACATTCATCAGACCGACGACGCCAAGCTCGACCGCCATCTGTCGTACCTGCTCGCGTATGCGGTCCTGAATCACCGGCGCCAGCTGATAGGGCGGCAGCGTGCAGGCGGAGTCGCCCGAATGAACGCCGGCCTGCTCGATGTGCTGCATGATCGCGCCGATAACGACGCGCTTGCCGTCGGCAACGGCATCCACGTCCACTTCAATGGCCTGATCGAGAAACCGGTCGAGCAAAACGGGCGAATCGTTGGAGACGCTGACCGCCTCACGAAGATAGCGCGCGAGTTCTTCCTCGTTGTAGACGATCTCCATCGCTCTTCCGCCCAGCACGTAGGACGGCCGCACCACCATCGGGAAACCGATCTCACGGGCGCCTGCCAGACCGCTCTCCAGATCGGTGGCGGTCCGGTTGGACGGCTGCCGCAGACCGAGCTTTCTGATCAATACCTGGAAGCGCTCCCGGTCCTCTGCCCGATCAATGGCGTCCGGGCTGGTTCCAATGATCGGCACGCCCGCGCGCTCGAGCGCATCAACGAGCTTGAGCGGTGTCTGTCCACCGAACTGTACGATGACGCCCAGCGGCTTCTCGAGCTCGACAATGGCCAGCACATCCTCGAGGGTGACCGGCTCGAAATAGAGTCGATCCGAGGTGTCGTAGTCGGTCGACACGGTTTCCGGGTTGCAGTT
>DMUF01000253.1:5901-6724 GCA_003476445.1 Gammaproteobacteria bacterium
TGCAGTTGATCATGATGGTTTCGAAACCATCTTCGCGCAGCGCAAGCGAGGCATGCACGCAGCAGTAATCGAACTCGATCCCCTGCCCGATGCGATTGGGTCCGCCCCCCAGCACCATGATCTTCCGCCGATCCGTGGGGCGCGCCTCGCAGGTTTCCTCGTAGGTGGAATACATGTACGCGGTGGCGGAGGGGAACTCCGCTGCGCAGGTGTCCACCCGACGGTAGACCGGGCGCACACCAAGGCTCTGACGGTGCGCGCGAACCGCGTCTTCCGCGACACCCAGAACGCTTGCGAGGCGGGCATCGGAGAAACCCTTGCGCTTGAGCTCCCAAAGAGCATCGCGATCTAGGCTCGAGAGAGATCGTCCAACGAGCGACTGCTCACTCGCAACGATGTCCTCGATCTCGGCCAGAAACCAAGGGTCGATGCTCGTGAGTTCATGCAGCTCTTCGAGGGTGAAGCCAAGCCTGAACGCGTCGGCCACGTACCAGATACGCTCGGAGCTCGCTGCTGTCAGCTCACGGCGAAGGACCTCAAGCGCTTCCTCGCCAGATCCACGAAGCACAGGATCGAACCCCGTCATTCCGGTCTCGAGACCCCGCAGCGCCTTCTGCAGTGATTCCTGGAATGTACGACCAATCGCCATGACTTCGCCGACCGACTTCATCTGAGTCGTGAGGCGGGCATCGGCCTGGGGGAATTTCTCGAAGGTGAAGCGCGGGATCTTGGTCACCACGTAATCGATCGCGGGCTCGAAGGACGCCGGCGTGACGCCGGTGATGTCGTTACGGAGCTCATCGAGCGTGTAGCCCACCGCCAG
>DMUF01000198.1:0-680 GCA_003476445.1 Gammaproteobacteria bacterium
TCGGTGTGCTCACGTACGAAGACCTCTGTCAGCGCGCCAACGGTGCCGAGACGCAGGGCGTTATTGAAATCATACAGTGCCGGAAATGCGGCGGCCTTGGCGCGCAGCGCCCGATGCCATTTGCGCACGAAGTACCACCGATAAAGCTTAAGGCCGGAGTCGATGGCATCCATAGTGGCAGCGGGGTCGAGCGCGGGACACACCGCGAGCGCGGGCAGCCCGAGCGCGCGGCTGACACGCAGCGCAAAGTTACCGCCCAGAGAGAATCCGAGCACACCCCCGCGGTCGCCCACCAGCGCGGCGACAGCGTCGACCACTTCATCGGTTCGTGCCGAGTGGAACAGACCAGGATTGAGGTGCTCGGTGCCGCCGTGGTCGCGCAGGTTCAGGCGCGCGACGCGAAACCCGCGTTCGAGCAGGGTGGCGCCGGCGGATCGAACGTAGGTCGCGGCGTTGTGGCCGAGCCAGCCGTGAATGATCACGACCGTTGGCGCTGACGCTGATCCGCGCGGGGGTTCGGTGACGGCGGCCTGCAAGACCACGCCGTCGCGGGAGCGAAGATCAACGGTACGGGCGCCTGCAACCAACGCGCTTGCGCGTCGGGCTACATCAGACTCTCGCGCGATGCTCGCCGCCACGGTTTGCACATGCGCGGGACGCAGCCAGTACGGCGGAGCAAA
>DMUF01000198.1:1042-3915 GCA_003476445.1 Gammaproteobacteria bacterium
ACGGAGCCCGTGACGTAGTCGTTCTCGATCGCGAACAGAATGCCTTGTGCCACTTCATCCGCCGTGCCCGGGCGCTTCAGCAGCGCCCCCGCGGTGGCGTTGGCGAGGAACTTCTCGCGTGCTTCACCCTGTACCGGGAACATCGGGGTGTCGATGGTGCCCGGCGATACGACGTTGATGCGGCGCGGCGCGAGCTCCGGCGCAACGGCGCGCATGAAACCCTCAACGGCATTACCCACCGTAGAGATAGCAGCCATGCCGAGCGCGCATTTGCGCGCGGGGGAACCGCTGACCAGAACGACACAGCCGTTGGCGCTCAGGTGTTCGGCACCGAGGCGCACCGTGTTTACATAACCCCAGAGCTTGCGAAACGAGCCCTGGAAGCCGTCGAGATCCATGCGTAGAAATGGCCCGACGGCGCGTTCACCGCCGGTCGCTGCGTTCACCAGAATGTCGAACGGTGCGAGTTCCGCAAATGTTCGTGCCATGCCCTCGCGGTCCAGTACGTCGAGTTCGCGAATGGTCACCGCGCTGCCGAGTTCAGCCTCCGCTGCGGCACGATTGGCGCTGCTGCGGCTCATTACCGTAACCGCTGCGCCGCGCTCAACAAGCTGCCGCGCTGCCGCGAGCCCGATGCCACTCGTCCCGCCAAGTACCAGCGCTTTTTTGCCGCGAACGTTCATGTGGTGTCCCCTTGTCTTGATGCCAGGATGGATGCGTTGATCAATGGCTGGTCGGAAGCCCCGGGTGCGTTTACTCAACCGCGCTGGATGTCCTCGGGCTCCGCCCCGCAGGCGGTGATCGCGGCGCAAACCTCGGCGAGCATGCGGTCGAGATCCGATTCGTCGGTGCCGCGCATCACGAGCGTGGTGCCATAACGGTCGGCGCGAAAGAACGGGTAGCTGCCAAGGTCCACCGCCGGGTAGCGCGACTGGATCGCGCGCAAGGCGTCGGCAATGGTGCTTTCGCCCAGGTGTGCGGTGACGGCGCGATTGCGCACGATGGCACCGCCCTCCAGGCGTCCTTCCAAGCTCGAGAGCATCGACTGCATGACGCTCGGGATGCCGGCCATCACGAAGACGTTCTCCATGCGGAAGCCCTGCGGGCCGCCGGTGAGGTTGTCGATCAGGGTGGCGCCTTCAGGAATGCGCGCCATGCGCATGCGCGCGGCCATCACATCGGGTGGTGCCGGGCGCCGCTGAATCCGCTCCGCGATCTCGGCGTTCACGACCAGTTTTACGCCGAAGGCATCGGCGATGCAGTCGGCGGTGATGTCGTCATGGGTGGGGCCGATGCCGCCGGTGGTGAAGACATAATCGAACCGCTCACGCACTTCGTTCACCGTGTCGATGATCACGCCCGGGACGTCGGGAATCACCCGTGCCTCCCGAACCTGGATACCCCACGCGCCGAGCGTCAGGGTGATGTGATTCAGGTTGGTGTCCTGGGTTCGTCCCGAGAGAATCTCGTTGCCAATGATGAGTACACAGGCGGTGACGGTGCGCGCGCTCATCCGTGCTCCCTGAGGGTTGGTCGTTTGGTGGGTGAACGGCATGCTATCACGGGGTAGGCGGACCGACAGGCATCTCGGATCGTGCGCCAGTTCCCGATTTCTGCCGTTCGCTCGTGCAAGATGGTGGTTCGGTTGCGGGCAGGGACCTGGCGCCATGAAGCTGATCGATGATGTCGCGGGCGTGCGCGCCAATGCTGCCGCCGGCACGCAGGCTGAAAGGCCAGACGCGGCGCGCTATCTGCTGACGCAGGGGCAATGGTTCCTGCTGCTGCCGGGTGGTGTGACGGTAGGCCCGTTTGCCACGCGCCGCGCTGCGGAAATCGAATCCACGCGCTTGCAGCGTCTGGTCCCTGATCTGTCGCCCGAGGCGAACGACGAGCGTGCGCCCGTGCTGCGGGGTTATGTGGTCGAGGAGCTCGCCGCGCTCGACAGCGCGCTCCTGTCACGTCTGCTGCGGCTCGTGCCCCCCGCGGCGAAGCGCTAGCGGGTCTGCGGTCGGCGCAGCATCATCGCGCCGCGCACGCAGCTGCAAACGAGCTCGCCGCGCTGATTGATACCCTGATGTTCGAATGTGACCACACCGCGGTCGGGTTTGGTGCGGCTGGCGCGCATTTCGATCACGCGGGTGCTGGCCCGCACGGTGTCGCCAATGAAGACCGGATTCGGGAATGTGGTGCGGTCAAAGCCGAGATTGCCGAGCGTCGTACCGAGCGTTGTATCGCCGACTGACAGCCCCACCACAAGCCCGAGGGTGAAGATGCTGTTGACGAGGATGCGCCCGTGCTCCGTGTTCCGTGCGAACTCGGCATCGAGGTGCAGCGGCTGTGGATTCAGCGTGAGCGCAGAGAAGAGCAGATTGTCGGTCTCGGTCACGGTGCGCCCGGGTTCATGGTGGAACACCATGCCGATCTCGAGCTCCTCGAAGTACTTTCCTGCCACGTTGCGTGCTCCCGTTCCGCTCCCGCGTCGGTGAGGTTACCCTGCGGTCATCCCAGGTGTCAGCCGCAAACGGAGACCGCATGAACTTCGAGCGTGTGGAAGAACATGAACTCATTCGCGCCGCTGTGCGCAAGGTCTGCGCCGATTTTCCGGATGAATACTGGGCGCGCTGCGATGCAGACCATGCCTTTCCCTGGGATTTTTATCGCGCCATGGCTGCCGCAGGATGGATTGGTATCGCCATTCCCGAAGCCTATGGCGGTGCCGGGCGAGGCATCACCGAAGCGAGCATTGTTCTTGGCGAGGTCGCGGCCTCCGGCGCGGCGATGAACGGGGCGACCCCGTTGCACCTTTCCATGTTCGGCATGGAACCCGTGGTCAAGTACGGCAGCGAGTCGATGAAGCAGACCTATCTGCCGGC
>DMUF01000162.1:0-1893 GCA_003476445.1 Gammaproteobacteria bacterium
CCCATCCAGCCCAGCGGCGACGTTGCGGTGCCACCATGTCCACGATGGTCGGTCGCGAAGACGGCGTACCCGGCGGCATTCAGATCTTGCGCGACCTGGTCATAGCGACGCGCGTGTTCGCCCATGCCATGCGCGATCTGGACCACCGCGCGTGGCGATGGAATATCCCACGACCAGGCGGCAACCCGATGACCATCACTCGCGGTGAACTCCGATTCCTGCATCGATCCACTCCTTGTCAGAGGTTTCAGAGGGAACTGCCTCAACCAGCAGAGCCCGCTATTAGCAGCCTGCATACCACGCGCACTGATCGCGCGCGCGCCAGCCCGGGCTTCGGGCCACAAACGGGATCCCGCCAGCCCGCCACGCGGGAACCCCTCAGTTGAGCCTCCCCTTGTGCCCCCAGAGACTGGGTGCGTGGTGAGTCTGTGGTGTCCAGGTCGTATCGTCGATTTCAATACCGCCGTGACCGTACTCGATATCGAATCCGGACGGCGTCTGCATGTAGAAACTGAACATGTGATCGTTGCTGTGACGACCCAGGGAGCTACTGATTTCCACCCCCGCAGCCCGCGCGCGATCGAGCCCCAGCCCTACATCATCCATCGACCGAAGCTGAAGCATGATGTGATTGAGCCGCTTGCGACTGGGCACCGGCGCCAGGGCAATGGTGTGATGACGCGGGTTGCAGTGCAGAAAGGTCAGCCGGATCTGTCGCCCCGGCGGACCCATGTAAATGTCATCGGAGAGCCGGAAGCCGAGCCCCTCCATATAGAACGCATAAGCCTGCGCCTCGTTACCGACTGCTAGCACCATGTGACCGAGGCCCTGGTCCCCTGTCACAAAGCCCCCAACGCCCACCGGCGAAACGTAGGGCTCCACCGCCAAACGCTCACCCACATACAGCTCGACGGACAGTCCGAAGGGGTCCTGGCAGCGCAGCAGATGAGTCGCCTGCCTTGCCGCCGCGTCGGCCGGTGCCGCCTCGGTCACCGCAACATCCAGCGCCTTGAGTTGTCGGCGCACCGCAGCGAGGTCCTCAATATTCGCGCACTCGAAGCCGGCGACGCAGATGTCATCCTCTCCCGTTTCGACGAGCCGCAGTCGCCACACTTGGGCGTCATAACGCACGTACAGCGCATCGGTCGCGTCGAGCACCTCGGCGCCCAGAACTTTCTCCGCATAGTCACGCCATGCCGCAAGACTCGAGACACCAATCTCAAGGTAACCAAGCCCGCAGACGGATACCGTCTTCATGCCCCACTCCCCCTCTTCTTTGAATTTACGACACGGTTCAAGGACACGCGTCCTGCGCAGGGACCTACCCGCCTTCCCGCTGACGGGCGATCAAACGAACCCAGTGTGAATGCTGCTGCAGGCTGTACCTCACCCCTTTGGCTCCTCTTTGGTGACCGGAGCAGCCAACGCGTGCGCAAGTTCGTTGAGCCGATCGGCGAAGGGATCCGCATCGGCGTCACGATGCCAGGTGTACTCAGCCGCAGCAGCCACCTGCTCAGCCACCGCTTCCCCGAGCAGACGAGCAATGAGTCCGAGCGCCATGTCGGTGCCTGCTGAGACGCCCGACGAGGTAACAAACTGCCCGGCATCCACCCAACGCGCGCGTTCGACCCAGTGCACGCGGCTGCTCTGGGCGCGGGCGAGCTCAAAGAACTGCTTGTTGCTGGTGGCACGTAATCCATCAAGAAGGCCAGCCCGCGCCAGCAACGCCGAGCCGGTACACACCGATGCGATGATCGCGGTGTCCTTTGCCCGGGCGCGCAGGAAATCGAGCATCGCGGGGTTCTCGAGCTGCGGTATCGTCCCGAAACCGCCGGGGATCAGAAGTACATCTAACGGCGGAGCATCCGCAAACCCATAGTCCGCCAGGGCTTT
>DMUF01000162.1:2225-2494 GCA_003476445.1 Gammaproteobacteria bacterium
TGAAGGCGCGCGCCATTTGCACCCAGCAGAGAAAACATTTCGAGCGGCCCGAAGAGATCAAGCAGCTCGAAGTTGGGGTACAGAAGTCCGCCCACGCGCAGCGGTTGCAGGTCCGGCTTCGAATCCGTCACGATCAATTCTCCGTCCAAGGCAGGTAAGCCCCAGCATAGCCCCGCAAGCAGGCGCGAGTTAAGCCGCCTTGTCCCAGCGACATGCCTTGCTTTGCTCAGGGCGGGACTGCGGCTAGCATCCGGCGTTGAAACAAAGGA
>DMUF01000162.1:2823-3749 GCA_003476445.1 Gammaproteobacteria bacterium
ATGCCGCCGCTCGAGATCACGCGCGACAACGTTGCGCAAATTCGAGCGGTCATGGGCGCGCGGCGCCTGCCGTCCGCGGTCGAGGTGAGCTCCGAGCAGGTATCCGTGCCCACGCAGGACGGTGCCGTGGATGCCTGGATCTACCGCAAGACCTCACGACCCAACCAACCGGCGCTGCTGTGGATCCATGGCGGGGGTTACCTGCTGGGATCGGCGGACGATGAGCGGGCACGCATCATCGCCGCCGAACTCGATATGACCGTGGTCTCGGTGGAGTACCGGCTTGCGCCCGAGCATCCGTTTCCCGCAGGTTCAGAGGATTGTTACGCGACACTGGAGTGGATGGTCCGCGAAGCAGCCAACCTTGGCATCGACGCGAGCCGACTCGCGATCGGCGGGGCGAGTGCGGGCAGTGGCATGTCAGCCGGCGTGGCTCTCATGAACCGCGACCGCGCCAATCATGCGCTGCGTCTGCAGCTCTTGCTCTACCCCATGATCGACAACCTGCATGCCACCGAGTCGGGCAAATACGAGAACCACCCAGTCTGGAACCAGGGCACATCGTTCCGCGCGTGGGAGATGTATCTGAACGGCACGCCCGGTCTCGATGCCTCGCCCTACGCCGCAGCCGCGCGCGCCAAAGACCTCACCGGGTTGCCGCCCGCCTACATCTGCGTGGGTTCAGAAGATCTGTTCAGAGACGAGGACGTCGAATACGCCCGCAGACTGATCGCGGCGGGTGTGCCCTGCGAACTGGCCATCTTTCCGGGTCTCTACCACGGCGGCGACATGCTCGTGCCTGGGGCTGCAGTAAGCCAGCGCCTGCAGCGAAGCTTTCTTGCCGCTCTGTCCGACGCGCTGCGGTAGCCCCCAAACGTAGGGCACGACGACAGGAACGCTCGACACGATCACGAGCGTTCCTGAAT
>DMUF01000117.1:0-627 GCA_003476445.1 Gammaproteobacteria bacterium
TCCTCGTCGGGGATTTCGGTTTCGAATTCCTCTTCGAGAGCCATCACGAGTTCTACCGTATCAAGCGAGTCCGCGCCGAGGTCCTCGACGAAGGAAGCATCGTCCTTAACCTCGTCTTCCTTGACACCGAGCTGTTCGCAAATCAGCTTTCTTACACGTTCTTCTACGCTGCTCATGCTGCGTTGTCCTCCCGATCGGGTCCTGGGCTGCAGGGCGGAGCGCATTCTAGCCATGCACCCCACCCAATTCAAGCAAACGCTCGAAACTGCCGCGATTTATTAAATTGTTGTTTTCTATGGAAAATATCCCCGCGAGCGCGAGCGCTCACGACATATGCAACCCGCCGTTGACCGGCAGACTGGCACCTGTGATGTATCCAGCTCGCTCGCTCGCAAGGAACGCGACCGCGTGCGCGATCTCCTCAACCGCCCCGGTTCGCCCAAGCGGGATACGTTCGCGCATCTGTGAAATCTGAGTTTCGGAGAGCGCGGCTGTCATGTCAGTGTCGATGAATCCCGGCGCGACGGCATTGACGGTGATATTGCGCGAGGCGACTTCTAGCGCCAGCGCGCGGGTGAAACCCTCGATCCCCGCCTTGCTCGCGACGTAGTTGGTCTGGCCAGCATT
>DMUF01000117.1:958-13832 GCA_003476445.1 Gammaproteobacteria bacterium
AGCAGGGGGCGCGTGATGCGGAAGAGCCCGGTCAGGTTCGCATCGAGCACCGACTGCCACTCATCGTCTTTCATGCGCAGAACCAGGTTGTCCCGCGTGATACCCGCGTTGTTGACCAGCACGAGCGGCAAGCCAGGGCCGGCATCCAGCGCCTCGATAAGGCGTGTAACGGACCCGGCGTCCTCGATCTGCAGTAATGCGCCCTGACCGGCAGCCCCAAGGGCCGCGTCGATGCGCTCGATCCCGACCGCCGACGTCGCGGTGCCAACAACGTAAAAACCTTCTTCTGCGAGCCGAAGCGCGATACCGAGACCAATGCCGCGGGAAGCACCGGTAACCAGCGCGACTCGCCGTTCGGGCACCGCCTGCGCGCGCAAAGCGAACGCGCTTGTTTCTGCTTCAGCCACCTTTGCCCGCCTCCGCCGCCAGCGCAGCGTCAAAACCGTCCGCGCTGCCCAAGGCGAAACCCTCGGCGGCGCCATCAATGCGCTTGATCAGCGGTGACAGCACGCGCCCGGGACCACATTCCGCGAGACGGGTAGCGCCCATCGCAACCATCGTTTGCACACAGCGGGTCCAGAGCACGGGGCTCGAGATCTGCGCAAGCAGCCGCTCCCGCACCCCGTTGGCAGAGTCGGCAATCGCCGCGTCGACATTCTGCACGACCGGAATGCGCGGCAGGCGAATGTCGGCGGCCGCCAGATCGGCGGCAAAGGCATCCTGCGCCGGACGCATGAGCGCGCAGTGGAACGGGCCGCTGACGGGAAGCGCCGTCGCGCGTTTTGCACCGCGCGCCTTGCACGCGTCGATGGCGCGCGCCACGCCCGCGGCGGTTCCGGCAATCACCACCTGACCCGGCGCGTTGTAATTCGCAGCGGAAACGACATCGTCAATTTCGGCGCAGGCAGCCTCCACACCGGCGTCCTCGAGCCCGAGAATCGCCGCCATCGCACCTTCACCCTGCGGCACGGCAGCCTGCATGAGCTGACCGCGCCGATGCACAAGACGCACGGCTTCGGCAAACCCCAGCGCGTCAGCGGCAACCAGCGCTGAGTACTCGCCCAGACTGTGTCCGGCCAGCAACACGGGCTCGGGACCGCCCTGTTCTTTCCACAGGCGCCAGACCGCGATACTGGCTGCGAGTATCGCGGGCTGCGTGATCTCCGTCCGCACCAATTCCGCTTCCGGACCCTGGCTTACGATTTCCCACAACGGACGGCTGATGGCGGCAGCAGCTTCCTCGAAGGTCTGCCGGACCGTGGGGTGCCGCTCTGCCAGGTCGGCGAGCATGCCTACCGACTGTGACCCCTGCCCCGGAAACACAAATCCTAACGACACTGTCCTGTTCTCCTCGATGCGCAGGGACCGGCTCACCGATCGCCGGACGCGGCGCGCACTTCCTGCACGGCTGCCCGGACCGCACTCGCGAACCCTTCGCGATCGGCGCCCCCATGACTCTTCACCACGACGCCGGACAGACCGACGAAGCTTGCGCCATTGTAGCGTTCAGGGTCGAGTTCGTGTCGCAGCGCTTCAAGTTTCGAACGCGCGAGCGCGAGCGCCGCCTGCTCGATAAAGCCAAGTCCCTCGAACCAGCGGCGCAGCATGTGCCCGGCCATCCAGGCGGCGCCTTCCATCGCCTTGAGCGCAACGTTGCCCGCAAAGCCATCGGCCACCACCACGTCGGCCTCTCCACGAAAGAGTCGGTTTGCCTCGATAAAGCCGGTGAAATTGAGCGCAGGGTCGAGGCGCAGCGTCTGGGCTGCCGCGCGAATATGCGCGGGCCCTTTGCCGGCTTCGGTGCCAACGTTGAGCAGGGCTACGCGGGGAGACGGCAGCCCGCCCACCCCGCGCGCAAGCTCTGCGCCCAGGCGCGCGAACTGATGCAATTCCTCCGCGTCGCAATCGAGATTGGCCCCAAGATCCAGCATCCAGAAGGGACCGGCTGCCCCCACCATCGCCTTACAGATCGCTGGGCGGCGGATGCCTGGCTGGGTAGAAACGATCTGCCGCGACAGCGCCATCAGCGCGCCGGTGTCTCCCGCGCTCACCACGGCATCGACCTTGCCCGCTGCGAGCAGCTCAAGTGCACGGCGCATGGAGGCATCTGGACGGTGACGCAGAGCGGTGCGCAGATCCGCCCCCGTTTCGATCTGCTCGGCGGCGTGGAGAACGTGGACAGAAGCCGAAAGCTCCGGGTGAGCTGCAATCACTGCGCGTACTGCGGGCTCTTCTCCGACGAAGAAGAGCTCCGCCACATCCGCGAGCGCGAGGGCACCGGGAACTGTTACTGCGGCACCCCCGTCGCCACCCATCGCATCGATCGCGATTCGGGGACGGGGCCCGCTCATCAGGCGTGCGCCGGGTAACCGCAGAGAGGTCCGGCGTCGGAACTCAGCTGCGGGTCTCGATGACCTTCTTGCCGCGATAGAAACCGTCAGCGGTCACGTGGTGGCGACGGTGGGTCTCGCCCGAGGTGGGATCGACCGACAGAGCCGGACCGGACAGGGCATCATGCGAACGACGCATGTCGCGGCGGGAACGGGACTTCTTATTCTGCTGGACTGCCATGGCGACCTCCGGGTCACGTATCCGCGCGCTTCAGCGCGGCGAGAATATGGAACGGGTTACGGGCATCCGCGTCGTCTTCGACCACATCGGATACCGCCGGAAAGGCCAGCCCCGGGCTGTGCGGGCATGGCTCTTCAACACACAGGCGCTCCGGCAGCGCCAGAATCAGTTCATCTTCCACGATCTCCGGAACGGTAACCCCGTCTCCGGAGACGATGAGCACGTCATGGTCGTCTGCCAGAGCGTGCACATCCGGACCTTCCATCAGTATCAAGAGATCGAACGCGACACTCAAGTCGTGACCGAACTGTAACAGGCACCCCTGACAGGTCGCGCCGCCGCGCACATCTGCGCTTCCAGCCACCCAGGCCCGCCCTGTTTCGTCGAGCCGAAACTCGAGCGCCACCCGCGCGGCGCCTTCGATCGGCATCAGCGCCTGCAGACGAGGCAGGAGCTCAGGCGCGATCTGGCGTTCAACGCGGATCGCCTGCCGCGCAAGCGCCGCAAAGGCGAGCCGCTCTTCTGACGGATTGTCCATGACGGCGCGCATCTTAGGGACACGGGACCTTCGCGTAAAGCAGCGCGCATATCGCGCTGCCGCCAGACCCGCAGGATAGAATGCCCAGCCCTACCCGAGGTCCTGAAGCGCATGAGCCGACGACTCGTCCTTGCCTCCACGTCCCGCTATCGCGCCGAATTGCTCGGCAAGCTGGGGCTGCCCTTCGTCACGGCGAGTCCGGGCACCGACGAATCCCCGCTGCCGGGCGAATCGCCGCAGGATCTGGTAACGCGTCTTGCGCAGGCCAAGGCAGAAGCGGTCGCGGCGCGTTTTCCGGACGCTCTGATCATCGGATCAGATCAAATGGCGGTGTGCGGCAGCGACGTGCTCGGCAAGCCCGGCACACGTGAGCGGGCGGAGGCCCAGCTTGCACTGCTGTCCGGTCGGTCGGTCGAGTTCGTCACCGGGCTCTGCCTGCATGACGCGCGCAGCGGGCGCACCGCAGTCGAGATGGATCTGACCCGGGTTGTCTTTCGCCAGTTGTCGGCAACCGAGATCAGGGATTACGTGGCGCGCGAACAGCCCCTTGATTGCGCCGGCGCGTTCAAATCCGAAGGGCTCGGCATCGCACTCTTCGAGCGTATCGAAGGAGAAGACCCTAACGCCTTGATTGGGCTACCGCTGATCAGACTGTGTCGGCTGCTGCGCGCGGTTGACGTCGCGGTACTGGGTCAGCCGCCCGGCTGAGTGGAACCACCTTCACCGCCGAGGGATTGCCAGGCCAGCAAAAAATCTTCGGGTACGGGGGCTTCGAGACGCAGCCGCTTGCCTTGATGGTCAAACACGAGTTCCCGCGCGTGCAGACACAGACGCCGGATGCCGAGCTCCGCCGCGAGCGCTGCGGCCGCAGGGGGCGCGTACTTCGTGTCGCCCAGCACCGCGTGTCCCGACACAGCAGCGTGCACACGGATCTGATGCGTTCGGCCCGTATGCAAGCGCGCATCCAGCCAGGTCGCGCGATCGGTAACGGCTTCCACCGCGAAGTCCGTGCGCGCGGGCTTGCCGTCCTGACTGACCCGCACCCGGCGCTCGCCAGATTTCAGCAGAAATTTTTCCAGCGGCAACTGGACTGTAGTGACGCGCCGCGGCCAACGCCCGGCCACGAGCAGCACGTAGCGCTTGCGCACCTCGCGCTCACGCAGCGCGCGGTGCAACGCCAAGAGCGCAGACCGATGTTTCGCGAGGAGCAGACAGCCCGAGGTGTCTCGATCCAGCCGATGTCCGAGCTCGAGATCTGTGTCGGGACGCGCACGGCGCAGCGCCTCCACGGCACCCCAGGCGATTCCGCTGCCACCGTGAACAGCAATCCCCGCCGGTTTATCGATCACGAGAAGGTCATCGTCCTCGAAGAGGATACGGCTGGTCAGCAGGCGCGTGATGTCATCGCTGATCGGCACCGACGCCGCCGGCGTATCCGTTGCTCCCGCAACAACGACCGGCGGTATTCGGAGAATGTCACCGTCCGTGACGCGGTCGCTCGCCCGGACCCGGGAACCGTTGAGCCGCACCTCGCCCGTACGCAGCATGCGATAGATGCGGGCTTTGGGCACGCCACGCAGCTCGCGCACGAGATAGTTGTCAATACGCTGCCCGGACGCACGGGTCACAACGACCTGGCGCACACCGGTAACCCGAGGCTGATCCGCTTTTTTCACGGGTTTGAAGGACTTACTCATGGCTGTTAGACTCGGCTCGCCGGATCGAAGCTCCATGCCGCTTTCCGGGCCATGCACCTGCCTTCCGTGCGCACATCCGCCGGCGGCACCTGTCTGAGGCCCGCGGCCTCGGGCGCGCCTTAGCGGCCGATCGGCACTGTAACGATAAATGTTGTTCGAGTCTTGCCAACGGGCAGGAGAGAAACAGGAATCACGTCAGACGGTCAGCCGCCAACTGCGGCAGGGCAAATGGGCCCGCCCTCTCACGTGCATGGTATTGCGCGCCACGGCGTGAACCGAGCTGCCAGGAGCAGCCCGCGGTGGTGCACGGAATGACAGACCGAAGCATGGTTGGCTCCCAAGACGTGGGCTTGCGTGCTTCGCCGTTCTGACGGCGCGCTGCGGCATACAACCGGGCGTGCTGCCCACACGGCAACGGCTGCTGCGGCACCCAAGCGGGGGCGTGGTGGCACTTCTGCATTCGCGGGGCGATCTGGCCCCTGCCAACCTGTGTGCGCGCTGCGTCGCGCCTCACCCTCCCGCAGGCGTATCAGCCGCCGGTTCCGACCGGCAGAGAGGGTTTTAATGAAGCGCATGCTCATCAATTCGACACAGCCGGAAGAGGTTCGTGTTGCACTGGTCGATGGTCAGAAACTATACGATCTGGATATCGAGAACCGCGGTCGGGAACAGAAGAAAGCGAATATCTACAAGGCGCGCATCACGCGTATCGAGCCCAGTCTCGAAGCCGCCTTCGTCGACTTCGGCGCAGACCGTCACGGCTTCCTTCCGCTCAAAGAGATCTCGCGGCAGTACTTCCGCAAGCCCACCGATGACAATGACCGCACGCCCATTCAAGAGCTTCTGTCCGAGCGCCAGGAGATCCTCGTTCAGGTAGACAAGGAAGAGCGTGGCACCAAGGGCGCCGCTCTCACCACCTTCATAAGCCTCGCCGGCCGCTACATGGTGCTGATGCCGAACAATCCCAGGGCTGGCGGTATCTCGCGCCGCATCGAGGGCGAGGAGCGCGACGAGCTCCGGGACGCGCTGTCGAAACTGACCATTCCCGCAGGGATGGGTGTGATCATCCGCACCGCCGGCGTCGGACGAAGCGCCGAGGAACTGCAGTGGGACCTCGATTACCTGCTCCAGCTCTGGGAGGCCATCCGCAAGGCTGAGGGCGAAGAAAAGGCGCCGTCGCTCCTGTACCAGGAAAACAACGTCATCATCCGGGCGATTCGCGACAACCTGCGCAAGGACATCGGCGAAGTACTGATCGACGGCCAGGAGGCATACGAACAGGCGCGAGACTTCATTGAACAGGTGATGCCGCAGTACGCGAGTCGGGTAAAGCTCTACGCCGATGCTACGCCACTGTTCAGCCGCTACCAGATCGAAAGCCAGATCGAGACGGCCTTCCAGCACACGGTCAAATTGCCGTCCGGCGGCAGCATCGTCATCGACCCGACGGAAGCGCTGGTATCCATCGATATCAACTCCTCCCGCGCGACCAAAGGCGCGGACATCGAGGAAACGGCGCTCAATACCAATCTCGAGGCCGCCGAGGAAATTGCCCGTCAGCTGCGCCTGCGCGATGTCGGCGGACTTATCGTCATCGACTTCATCGACATGGATAACACCAAGAACCAGCGTGCGGTAGAAAACCGCGTGCGCGAGGTTCTGGAGGCCGATCGGGCGCGCATTCAGGTGGGTCGCATCTCGCGTTTCGGTCTTCTCGAGATGTCGCGCCAGCGTCTGCGCCCATCGCTCGATGATCTGACCACCGAGGTCTGCCCGCGCTGCAGCGGGCAGGGGCGCATCCGCGACACGCGCTCGCTCGCCCTTGCCATTCTGCGGGTCATGGAAGAATCGGCCCTCAAGGATCGCAGCTCGCTCATCCGCGCGCTCGTGCCCCTGTCTATTGCCGCTTATCTGTTGAACGAGAAGCGGGCCGAAGTTCTCGACATCGAACGGCGCACTGGCGCGCGGCTCATGATCGTGCCTAATGCGCACATGGAAACCCCTCATTACGAGGTGACCCGGCTGCGTGACGATCAGCTGCAGGACGAGAGCCTGCCCGCCAGCTACGAGCTGACCGACGTCGGGGCCGAGCCGGTGGAATCGATCATGCCGCGCGAGCAGCCCGCACCGGCGCGCCAGGCAGCGGTTCAGTCGATCCGTCCCGCGACCCCCGCCCCCCTACCCAGGGCGGAACGGGAAGCGTCCGCGCCGGCAGCACCCGCGCCGGCGCCCGCCCCGAGACCGGGATTGTTCCGGCGCATCACCGAGGCCCTGTTCGGAACGCCGGACAGCGCTGGAGAACCGGCCGCGCCGGCGACCACCAGCGCACCTCGCGGTGACCGCGGGGAAAGCCGCCGGGGATCAGGCCAGGAATCCGGTCGCGGGGCCTCACGAGGCGCCTCGGAACGCACGTCGGGGGACGGGTCAGACCAGGAGCGTGACGGCCGCCGCGGCGGTCGAGGTCGCGGTCGCGGTCGTGGCGGTGAGAATCGCGGCGGTGAGAATCGCGGCGGCGACAACCGAGACGGCGAGGGGCGCACCAAGGAAGCTCGTGATGCCGCGCGGGACACGTCAGGTGCTATCCCCTCGTCGGCACCAGCCGAAGGTGAACCCAATCGTGAGGAGAATCGTCGCGGTGGACGTCGCGGCGGGCGTCGCGACCAGCGCGAGCCGGGCAGTGTGGATCAAGCGCAGGATGCCGGTGCCACCGATAGCGACGTGACCGCGCGCGACGACAGCCGAGAAGCACGTGGCGACGGACGCGAGGATGAAGGCGGCAACGGTCGTCGCGGTCGCCGCGGCGGACGCCGCGAACGTGGCGCAGCAGATGCGCCTTTGTCCGCCCAGGAAGCAGAGACCGAAGACTTCACGCCGGTAGCGTTTGCAGAACGACAGCCCTCGGCCGAAGCGCTGGCAGCAAGCAAGCGACTGCCGCGCCGCGACCGCAGCGCCCTGGACGATGGTTCACGCAGCACACCCGTTGCGCCGCGGCCTGAGACTACCGAAAGCGCGCTTGCAGCGCCCGGCACGGCCGTCGGGGAAACGGTGCCCTCTGCCGAGGTGACGACCGAGGTGACGACCGGGATCACAACCGAGGTGACGCAGGCAGCCATCAGCGAGGCATCGCTCGCTGCCACACCCGAGTCGACGACGGCGAACACTGAGCGGGTAGCAAGCGCCGAACCGACAGCGAGCGCCGAATCAGCAACTGATGCCGAGACGGCGACAAGCGCCGAGCCCGTAGCTGCAGCAGAAACCGCAGCTGCCGCCGCAGAGGCTGGCGTCGTCGGCGAACAACCCGCTGAGTTGCCCGAAGAGCAGATCGCCGTCGCAGCGGAAGTGGCTCCGGCGCCAATCGCCGCGAGCGAGGCCGTCGAAACACCGGCGGCAGCACCGCAGCGCCCCGCGCGGGCGTACAACGATCCGAGAGAGGTCCGGCGCCGGCAGCGCGAAGCCGAGCTGAAGGCGCAGGGGATCATGCCGAAATCCGGGGGGCTTGGCTGAGCCCCCGGCTCGGCGCCCACGTCGGTCTAACGCCGGCTGGAATCCCAGCCGGAATCCCCGTGCGGGTCGTGCGAGAAAGCGGTGGGCCGACGCCCGCCCAACTTATCCCCGTAAACGACTCTGCAGCTCAGCCACCACCGGTGCTCAGAGAACCTGCGGCTCAAGCTCAAGCGTCACGCCGTAGCGCGCCGCCACGTCCGCCTGGATCGCCGCGGCCAGATCAAGTACGTCTGCCCTGCCAGCCCCACTACCGTTGACGAGCACCAGCGCCTGCCGCTTCCACACCGCCGCGGAGCCTCGGACGCGCCCACGCCAGCCACCTCGGTCAATGAGCTGCGCAGCCGCGAGCTTTACGCGACCATCCGCCTGCTGATAGCGCACGAGATCCGGCATGCTGCTCGCAATCCTGTCCGCCTGCTCAGCCGTGATCAGCGGATTCTTGAAGAAACTGCCGACATTGCCCACGCGACGCGGATCAGGCAGCTTTCTGCGACGAACACGGATAACAGCTTCTGCAATATCAATCGGTTGAGGGCTTGATATGCCAAACCGGTTAAGCTCAAGCGCGATGTCCGGATAATCGGCGACCATCGTTCGCGCGTGTTTGAGCGCGAGGGACAAGCCGAGGATGATGCGTCCGCGCCCTTCTGGTCGCTTGAACACGCTGTCCCGATAACCAAACGCACAGGCTTCCCGCGGCCAGACTTCGATCCGACCCGCCTGCCAGTCAAAAACCTGCAGACTCTCAAGACACGATGCGATCTCAACGCCGTACGCGCCAATGTTCTGAACCGGCGCAGCACCCGCGGTGCCGGGAATGAGCGCAAGATTCTCGAGCCCGCCGAGGCCCTGACCCAACGCGAAACGGACCACATCGTGCCAACGCTCGCCGGCTGCTGCCTCGAGACGCGCGGAATGCTGATCCTTTGCAGCGACTGCGAGACCTCGTATCTGCATGAGCAACACCGGCCGATCGACACGCGCGGGCAAAACGACATTGCTGCCCGCGCCCAGCACCATCGGCACCTCATCCCCATCCCCGGACAGCGCGCGGCGCGCCGCGATCAGGTCGTCGACGCTGCGAATCTCTGCCACCCGCCGGCCCATGCTTTCGATTCCAAGCGTGTTCGGCAGCGCCCGCGCGGCAAAGATAGCCGCGGTCGAGGTCATCCCCGCGGATCCTGCGCAACGCCAGCCACGATTGACCGAACACGCTCGAGATCGGCGGGCGTATCCACACCGCCAGGTACGGGCAGTGGGGTCGCAACCACCAGCAGCGGCACGCCGTGCTCCAGCAGGCGCAGCTGCTCGAGCGACTCGCTGCGCTCGAGCACGCCCATGGGCCAGCTCACAAATTGACGCAGCGCGCGCACGCGATAGGCATAAAGCCCGATATGGCGCGACCAGCCGACGTCGGGCGGCAACGCCGTCGGCGCACGAAGCTGACCAGCAATCGCACTCACCTGCCCTGCCGCAAATGCGTCTCGGGCATAGGGAATCGGGGCGCGCGAAAAATACAGCGCCTGTCCGTTCACACCGCACACCACCTTCACCACGTTGGGGTCAAAGAGCAGGGTGGGTTCCGTCAGAGATTCGCTCATCGTGCCGACCGGCATCTCTGGTCGCGCAAGCATCGCCTCTGCCAACGCGGTGACCACCTGCGGCGGCAACAGCGGCTCATCGCCCTGCACGTTGAGAACCAGCGCGTCGTCATCCCAGCCCTCGGCATCGACCACCTCCATCACGCGGTCGGAGCCAGACGCATGGTCGCTACGAGTGAGGCGCGCCACATGCCCCGCTGCCGCGACGGCATCGACAACGCGCGCGTCGTCGGTTGCCACGATCACATTGGCAGCGCCCGCGGCGAGTGCCTGGCGCACCACACGCACAATCATGGGCAATCCCCCGATATCGGCCAGCGGCTTGCCCGGCAAACGGGTAGACGCATACCGCGCAGGGATAACCACATTAAATGCTCTGCTCATGAATGATGTGCCTCGATTCCTTCATTGGGACTGGATTTCTGCTGTGCGCTGCCGATCCGGCCGACAGCAGCAGCGGGCGCCCGTATACCCCGACGCGTCAGCAAATTCTCAAGAACAGCGCGTGCCGCCGGGTCGAGCTCGACCGCGGTCACAAGACACCAGAGTTGCCCCGCTCGCGCTTGCCTCAGCCCCGCGAGCCGAGCGATCTTGACGGCATCTTTCTCAGTGAACACCACCACCGCGCGCCCGTCCGCAGGCAGCAATTCAGCCAGATCGGCAAAGGGGTAGTGATCTGGATAGGCCACAGCGTCGACGCTAAGCCCCAGGGCGGCCAGTGTCCTGAAAAATCGCTCCGGGTGACCAATCGCTGCGACGGCCTGCACCAGCGGGTATCGCAGGCGAAAATCAGCCGGCGCAAGCCTCGCCCCCGTCACCAGGTCGATGAACACCGCGGGTACCAACGACATCTTTGAAACCGGCACCGCTGATGGCAGCGCAAGCGCGGCGACCGACCTGTCAGGAGCCTCCCCGGCGCCCGGCTCGCCGTTCATGACAACCCAGTCCACCGACTCAAGGCGCGTGGCGGGTTCGCGCAGAGGGCCTGCAGGCAGACAGCGGCGGTTGCCCAGTCCGCGCTCCGCGTCGATTACCACGAGCTCAATGTCGCGCCCGAGCGGCAAATGCTGCAAGCCGTCGTCGGCAATCACGATGCTGCAGTCGGTTGCCGCCAGCAGCGCCTGAACCGCGGCCACCCGATCCGCGCCCACCCATACCGGAACGCCCGACCGTTCTGCGAGCAATACCGGTTCGTCTCCCACGTCATGGGGATCGCTGCCGGGTGTGACCGCAAGCGGACCCGACAGCCGACCGCCGTAGCCCCGACTGACGATACCCGGTCGGTGCCCAAGCGCCCGCAGCGCCTCGACGAGCCAGATAACCAGCGGCGTCTTGCCCGTTCCACCGACCGCGAGGTTACCCACGATGATCACCGGACACGGCGCCCGCCATGCGGACCGTTGCCCCGACATGACCCTCGCACGCCGCCTGCGCACGAACATACGAAACAGGAATTCCAACGGACGCAACAGATACAACCACCACGCGTCACGATACCAGGCGGCAACCAGGCGCTGTTCCAGGATGCCGCGAAACGGAGAGCTGCGTGTCACCGGACGCGCAGGCTTCGCAGGCAGCCTTGATTCGCTGTCTCGATCAGCCGCGGGCGCCGAATCGGCAAACTGTGCTTCGTATAGCGCGGCATACGCGCCGCCTCGGGCGAGCAATTCCGCGTGGGTCCCGGTCTCGACGATACGCCCTTCCGCCATCACGACGATGCGATCGGCACGTTCCACGGTCGATAGGCGGTGCGCGATCACCAGTGTGGTTCGCCCGCGCATCACCTCCTCCAGCGCGGCCTGGATGTGCCGCTCGGACTCGTTGTCGAGCGCCGAGGTGGCTTCGTCGAGGATCAGGATGGGCGCATCTTTGAGCAGCGCACGCGCGATCGCGATCCGCTGACGCTGTCCACCGGAGAGCAGGACACCGTCGTCGCCGACCACGGTCTCGAGCCCCTGTGGGAGGTCACGCACAAAGCTATCTGCATGGGCACGCTGCAACGCCTCAGTGACGGCGGCAGGAGACGCCGTGCCGAGCGCGCCATACGCCACGTTGCGCGCGAGTGTGTCGTTGAACAGGGTGACCTGCTGGTTGACCAGCCCGATCTGGCGCCGCAGCGCAGCCAACCGGTAGTGCGAGAGCGGTACTCCGTCGAGCAACACGCTGCCCGATCCGGGCTCATAGAACCGCGGAATCAGACTTGCGAGCGTCGATTTACCACTTCCCGAACGACCGACGAGTGCCACCGTCTGCCCCGGTTCGATCACGAGGTTGATGTCGTCGAGGACGCGCGGGCCCTGCGCCGAGTAGGCAAAGCTGACCCCGCGGAATTCGATACGACCGGCAATCCGCGCGGTATCGAGCGTACCGGTATCGGCCTCCGGTGGCTGATCGAGCTGGGCAAAGATGTCTTCAGCCGCCGCGAGTCCACGCTGCAGCCGTGCGTTGACCTCGGTGAGCTTGCGAATTGGCCGCGCGAGCATCGCCGCCAATCCGAGCAGCGCAACGACCTGCCCCGTGCTCAGGTCGTCGGCCAGACCGGGTTTCAGTAACAGAAACACCAACAGCGCGAGTGCGGCTGCCACAAACACCTGAATGACATGCGTGCTCGTGACCTTGGTCGCCACCATTCTGAGGTTTTGCTGCTGATTGGTCGCGCTCGCCGCCTCGAATCGCTCGCGCTCGTAGGCTTCGCCACCAAAGATTCGCACCACGCGATAGCCAGTGACTGTTTCCGCTGTGACATGGGTCACATCACCCATCGAGCTCTGAATGCGCCGGCTCAAACGCCGAAAGCGGCGACTCGCCTGCACCACGATAAGCCCGACCACCGGCGCAACCGCGGCGAAAATCAGCGTCAGCTTCCAGCTGATCCACAGCATGCTGCCCAGATAGATCAACACCTTGCCGCCATCCTGCAGCACCGTCTTGAGCGCGTCGGTGCCGGTATCACGCAGTTGCCC
>DMUF01000117.1:14143-18280 GCA_003476445.1 Gammaproteobacteria bacterium
GGTTGGCATGCGCAACAAATGCTCGAACAGGGCTGTGCGCAGCGTGTGCACGACGCTGAAGGAAATGCGGCTAAGAAGCATCTCGCCAATGATCTCGCCGGCTCCGCGCACCAGGGCAGCGCCGATAATCACGAGCGGAACGGAGCTTGCTAGCGCCAGGGTTCGAGTTTGCCAGTTATCCACCAGCTCGCCGAAGAGACGCACGAAGTAGGCTTCGGCGGCGCCGCCCATCGCGTAGCCTGCAAGCGCCACAATGAACAGGGGCCAGTACGGGCGTACGTACGCCAGCAGGCGGCGATAGGTGCGCCAGTCATGCGTGCCACGCGCCATGCTGTCTTCAGCCGCCATCGCCCTTCCGCGTGGCGATGCCAACCCGCACGAGACCCGCGTCGGCGGCCGCGGACAAGGCGCCAACCACCGACTGATGCGAGGCGCGGGCATCAGCCGTGACAAGAACCCGTTGATCATCCGCCACCGCGAGCGACCGCAGTGTCTGCGTCAGCGCGTCGCTGTCTGCGACCGGATTACCGTTCACCCGATAGCGCCCGAGCTGGTCGACGACGATCTCAAGCGCGGGCGCCTCTGTCGATGGGGCCCCTGCATTGGCCGCTGGAAGATCAATGTGCAGGCGCGACTCCCGCACGAAGGTCGTGGAGACCATGAAAAAAATCAGCAGGAGGAAGACCACGTCGATCAGCGGCGCCAGATCGATCCAGGCCGCTGCGCGCTGGCGCGACCGACGAAAATTCACCGACGCACCGCTGCATTCGTCGGCTCGGTGACCAGGTCCAGCAGCCGCATGGATTCGCGCTCCATGATAAGCAGCAGCGTATCGACCCTGCGCTCGAGCAGTCGATGACCGATGAGCGCGGGAATCGCCACCGTCAGGCCGCCCGCCGTGGTAATGAGCGCCTGCCCGATGCCACCGGCAAGCACCGCCGGATCACCCGCACCGCCGAGAAGCAGGCCAGCAAACACCTGAATCATGCCCACCACCGTGCCCAGGAGCCCGAGCAGCGGCGCTGCCGAAGCGATCGTGCCGAGAGCCGTGAGGTAACGCTCCAACTCATGAGCAACCTGACGCGCCGCCTGCTCCATCGCATCCCGCGCAACCTCGCGCCCGAGCCGCGCGTGCTGCAAACCGGCGGCAAAGACGCTGCCGAGCGGACTGGAGACGGCAAGCTCCGCCAGCCGGTCGCTACCGAGGACGCCGCCTTGGAGCGCGGCCCGCGTGCTGTCGAAAAGACCGGGAGGTAACACCCGGCGCGTGCGCAGGCTGAACAGGCGTTCCAGCCCGATCGCGAGGGCGAGCACGCTGCACACCAGGATCGGCAGCATGAGCCACCCGCCAGCACTGATGATTTCCTTCATGCGCCGACCCTACCAGGACAGCCCGCGCGCGGGGATCGGCCAGCGCTCACGCACCATGCCATCCCGCAGCACCCAGTAGGCGTCGTACAGGTTGACCGTCGGATCACAGTGGGGCGGCACGAAGGACAGACGCGCACCCAGTGTGGGCAGCGTGCCTTCCCCCTCCGCAAGCACCACACCGTGTTCATCACCCGCAAAGCGATAGCGCAGGCCAGGCGTCAGCGGCTGGGGCGGGCCCGCGTCAACGGCGAAGGCCTTGAAGCCTGCATCAACCGTGACATGGCTGGGACGGGGCTGACTGATCACCGTCGCGAGCACCGACAGCGACTGTTCAAAGGGTTCAAAAAGCCCCCCGCCCGACGCGCCAATGACCCGATACTGCTGGTCCATGAAGACATAACTGCCGACCTGCAGATCGGTGATCATGCGTTCGCGACAGTCGATATCAAACGTGCCCGTGCCACCGCCTGTGATGATCCCGGGGTCAAAGCCCCGCTCGCGCAGCGCGAAAACATGCTCCTCCACGGTCTGCCAGAGTTCACGGCTGCGCGCGCTGCGGGCGTCCCAGCCGTCGAGATGCATCACCTGCCCCGCATAGTGCTGCACGCCTGCGAAGCGGAACCCGGGTGTCGAGGACAGCGCATCCGCCAAGGCCAGGATCTGATCGCGCTCACGCGTCCCCGTGCGCCCCATAGCGACATCGATGTCGATCACGCCGCCGAGATCGTCAGCCGACGAGACGCATCGTCGCAGAGTCTCAAATCCGCTCATGGAATCGACGACCACGTCGATGCGGGAGCGCGGATCTGCATCACGGGCCTGACGCGCAAGCGCTGCCAGCAGTTCGGCGCGCAGCGGGTCCGCAACAGGCGACGTCACGAGCACCTGATG
The DNA here is from genome assembly GCA_003476445.1 of Gammaproteobacteria bacterium. Classification (GTDB taxonomy): domain Bacteria; phylum Pseudomonadota; class Gammaproteobacteria; order Pseudomonadales; family Azotimanducaceae; genus UBA7803. The sequence continues at coordinate 16,406 of DMUF01000117.1, forward strand.
CACGCCCGCCGCCACGAGCGCAGCCGCCTCGCCGGTCTTTGCCGCACAGATCCCGACCGCGCCTTGTGCCAGCTGAGACTTGGCAATCAACGGACACTTGTGGGTCTTGGCATGAGGTCGGGGCGCTTTGCCGTACTGCGCGAGAAACGCCGCCATGCGGGCAACATTGCGCTCAAGCGCATCGGCATCGAGCACCAGGGCCGGCGTTGGCAGCGCATCGAGCGGCAGCGGCTCCGACAGCGGCTCGGCCTGCCACGGTCGTCGCGTGACGTAAGCGAGCAGGTCCGCTGCGAGCCTCGATGAACGACTCATTCAGCGCGCCGCGCGATGAAAGCGCTCGAAGCAGTAATTCGTTGCCGCCACGTAGCCAGGCACCGAACCACAGTCGAAGCGCAGTCCATCGAATCGATAGGCGAGCACCCGTCCTTGACGTGCCTGCTCACGCAGAGCATCAGTAATCTGAAGTTCGCCGTTGCGGCCCGGCGGGGTGTGCTCAAGGATGCCGAAGATATCCGGCGTCAGGATATAGCGACCGATGATCGCCAGATTGCTCGGCGCTTCCTCGGGCCGCGGCTTTTCCACCATGTCCGTGACACGGTAGAGCCCGTTGCCTAAAGGTTCGCCCGCAATCACGCCGTAGGAGCTGGTGTCTTCCCGCGGCACCTCCTCAATGGCCACGATGCTGACCCGATGTTCGGCGTAGAGCCGCGCCATCTGCGCGAGAACCCCGGTGCCGTTGCCAAAACAGAGATCGTCGGCAAGCACAACGCCAAACGGCTGATCGCCCACCAGCGTCCGCGCCTTCAGAATCGCGTCGCCCAGCCCGCGCATCACGATCTGGCGGGTGTAGGAGAACGTGCAGCGCTCGATCAGCTCGCGAATACCCGCCAGAGCGGCTTCCTTGCCCGTGCCTGCAATCTGGTCCTCGAGCTCATAGTTGATGTCGAAATGGTCTTCGATCGCACGCTTGCCGCGACCGGTGACAAAACCAATGTCCGACATGCCCGCCTCGAGCGCTTCTTCAACCCCGTACTGCACCAGCGGCTTGTCGAGGATGGGCAGGATCTCCTTCGCCATCGCCTTGGTTGCCGGCAGAAAGCGCGTGCCGTATCCGGCGACCGGAAACACACATTTGCGGATGACCGACTCCATGCTCATGCCACTCCTGCACAACTTGCCGTGAGGGCATGAGTGTACCAGTACCGTCGCGGACGACGGCACTGGCAAGGCTCGGGATCAGCGCGCGAAGGCGTAGACGCCGTCCGCGTACTCCACGCGGATGCAGTCCCCAGGTACGAAGCCACCGGACAGGAGCCGACTCGCAAGCGGGTTTTCGATCCGCTTCTGAATCACGCGCTTCAGCGGACGCGCACCGTAGACGGGGTCGTATCCCTCCTCCACCAGCGCATCCACCGCCGATGGCGCGAACTCGAGCTTCAGATCCTGATCCTCGAGACGTCGCGACAGGATGCCAAACTGAATCGAGGCGATCTGGCGCACATGCTCGGGTGCCAGCGGATGAAACACGACGATGTCATCGATCCGGTTGATGAATTCCGGCCGGAAATGCTGCGCCACCACACCCATCACCGTGCTCTTGATGCGCGCGAGGTCGCCGACCTCGGTGAGTGTCTGAATCGCCTCAGATCCGAGATTCGAGGTCATCACAAGCACCGTATTGCGGAAATCGACCGTGCGCCCCTGGCCATCCGTCAACCGACCATCGTCCAGAACCTGCAACAGGACGTTGAACACATCCGGGTGCGCCTTCTCGATTTCGTCGAGCAGAATGATGGAGTACGGGCGGCGGCGCACCTGTTCGGTGAGATAGCCGCCTTCCTCATACCCGACGTAGCCCGGAGGCGCGCCGATGAG
>DMUF01000223.1 GCA_003476445.1 Gammaproteobacteria bacterium
TTGGCGACGCCGCGGGCGTCGGTGTAATCGCCGCTGTTGCCGTAGAACGTGCCCTGATACCAGCCCGCCCGGTCGGCATTGACCATCTGCGTGCTGGTTGCGAACGTCGGGTTGGTGGCGTCCGCTATCTCCACGTGACTGTCTGCCACCGAGAAAATGTCGGCATACAGGTGCTTGGCACCGGAGTTGCGCATGACAATATCGGACATCAGCTGAGCTTCGATCTCAGCCAGCATATTGGTGCCCACCAGTCGATCGAGGTAGTAGAAGCGGTCGCCGCTTTGCAGCTTGATCATCTGGATCGCGAAGATGAAATCAAAGGTCGAGCCCAGCATGCCGCCCGCCACTTTCTGTTCCGCGAGGCCGCCAATCCAGAGATCGATGCGGCCGTAGTCGGAGTTGCCGCCGGTCATAAACGGTGCATCGTTGATCGCTGCGCTGGCAGCCGCACGCAGGGCTGTCGCGTATGCCGTCGGATCGCTTGTTTGTAGCGTATCCCAGTCAGCAAGTGTCGCGGTGCCGGTGACGGTTGGGTGAACACCGAACTGCGTCAGCACCGCGTCGCGAGCGTAGGCCATGATGAAGTTCACCAGCGACTCGGGATGCAGCAGGTTGAGCCCGAACTCGTCCCAGCTCGCATAGGGCTTGAGGGTCGACAGCCCGGTCTGAGCGAACAGCTGTGAACGCACTTCGTTCAGTGGCGGCACGCCGGTATCTCGCCCGCGCACGATATTGAGCGCAGCAAGGTCAAGCGGCAGTCCGACGAGGTGATTGCGCAGCGCGTCGGTCATCCATTCGTCAATCTCGTACCCGACCTGACGGCTCATGCCCAGCGCGATCTCGCCGACGGTTTCCTTGGTGTACGCGGTCGGATGCAGGAACGCGTCGAAGAGCAGCACGGATTTGTCGACGCCAGTGGCCTTGCCCGTGACCGGGTCGAAAGCCAGCATGTCCACGGTTTCGGTCAGCATGGAGTGACCAAAGCGGTACACGGCATGCGCGAACTCCGCCGAGATCGATGCGTCCAGCGTGATGTCGTAGCCCGCAAAGGCATTGATGTTCGGGGTGAACTTACGCACGAACTCCCCAAAGATCATGTGCTGGTATTCCATCTCGGTGACCAGCTTGGCGGCCTGGAAGAACATCTCGTTGGTCCAGGTGGCAGCATCGGGTCGCGCCTGCCAGACCCGGCCCTCGCTGTCCGTACCGCCAAGAACCATGGCCTTGATGTCGACCAGCATCCGGTTGTGCTCCGAGTGGAACACGTCGTGAACGGAGGTGAGACCGAGGTTCTCGTTGACGCGACCGTCACCCGCGACAAAGTGCTGGTTTACCAGGTCCGAGACCGTTCCGGTGTATCGGACCGTGCCATCCTCGTAGTACTCGGTCATGGTGAGGGTGGGAAGAATGTCGCCAAACGCGTCGGTATTTCTCGCGTTAGGACCGGTGCCGTGGGCCATGTCATCAAGGAACGCATGCCCAATGCGCGACAGGGTGAGCGTGGGCAACAGCGCCGCGACGTCAATGGCAGCAACGGCGGTCACTGCGCCTGTTTCCTGGTCAAGTACCAGCACCGCCGTGTTCGACGCGATGTGGCTGTTCTGGACGTAGTAGGTGATGCCGGCTGCGTCTTTCGCGACGAGCCACATGTCGCCGTTAGCGTCGAGAGTGGGCGAGCCGTCTGCGTTCAGGCGCACCTCGGGTATGTTGTTGATGTCGATGTCATGCAGCGTAACGCCGACCCGCGCGGCGTTCTGCTTGATATCCCACCACGTGGCCATGCCAGCGGCGGGACCACTCAGCGGATTTACGCCGTCGCCGCTGACAAGCCGCCCAGTGATCGCGCCGGCTGGGTCGTACTCGCGCAGAAACGCGGTGTGACTCGAGGCCGAGCCGTAGGATTGGCTCAGGTCGATGAAGGGCGAGATGGTGTTCACGCTCTCGCCGTTCACGGTGTTGGTGCGCGAAGCCATCATGAAGTTGAACGGCGAGCCCGGAACATACAGCGGGTCGCCTGGGAGCAGTGGCACGAGCACCGTGCCGTCCTTGCCCTTGTGCACGAAGTCGAGACCGTGATCGAAGAACTGCCCGACCAGGGTCATGTAGCCGCTGTATGAGAGCGGATTCACGGTTCCCGTGAGCGGCGAGACACGCGCTCCGGCGGGGTTCGCAGGATTGTCTTGCACCACGAGCTCAGCTTGCTGTGCGGCGATGACCGGATCGAGCGAGGTCACGAGCCCGATCTTGCGCAGCGCGTCGACACTTTGGTCGGCGACCAGGTTGCTGATGGTCCGCGGCGCTGAATCGACCAGGTTCACATTGCGCACGGCATACGAAATCGGATTCGGATCGACGACAAAGCTTGGACCTCCGAGTCCGTTCACAACGGTGAAGGTGCCCTGTGCGTTACCCCAGACGGGCGTCGTCACGCGCGTAAAGAGCTGATCAGCGGCGCCCCAATTCGGGTTGAACTGGTTGTTGTTGGTGCCCATCGGGTCGCGTATCCCGGTGGCATCGATGGGGGTCAGGGGCGTGTTGTTCGGCAGCGTTAGCTGGGCGAGCAGGAAATCGATATCGATGGGTGACAGATTGATAGCGGTCATGGCGTCTCCTCACGGTAGCTGGCCTTGGCTTCTCACCCCGCTGACGATCGAACTGCAGTCGGTGCGGTGGTGGAGCCGTAGCTCGGTGAGCTTTATATGCAGAAAATATGCCAATAACGACAATAAG
>DMUF01000197.1:0-280 GCA_003476445.1 Gammaproteobacteria bacterium
CAGGCGGCGCGGCGCCGGGGGGGGGGGGCCCCCCCCCCCCCCGGCGCGGGGTTGCACCACAAGGGTGGGGGCCACGCGCAAGAAGCTGGGCGCGGCGACGCAGGCTCGCCGACCCGACGCGCGCGCCTTGGGGTAGTCCTGCCACTGTTGTCCCCGCAGGTCCGACTAACGCATCGCGCACATCATCCCGGAACCCGATAGCGCCGAGTACGAACGGCTCCTCAAGAAGGGCGGGCACGTCTTTCATGCTGTGCACAGCAAGGTGCGCCGCGCCCGATAA
>DMUF01000197.1:639-9012 GCA_003476445.1 Gammaproteobacteria bacterium
CCCACCTCGGACAACGGGGTGCTGAGCCAGCGATCACCCGCCGTGCGCATGCCGAGCAGACTGACGACCAGCCCAGGATGGCGCGCTTCCAGCGCCTCCTTGATGAAGCGGGCCTGCCAGAGAGCAAGGGGACTCTCCCGCGTGGCGATAACGAGACGATCCAGCATGCGCGATTCCGATAGCCCACCCAGACCGCATTCTCGCAGGTTATGCGCCCGATTCCTGCAGCAAGGTCCGACGACCGCGCGAGGTCACGAGAGGACGAGTGCTATCATGCGCGCCCGGCAAATCTGCGTGTCCACGATCATGACCCAAGACTCCTCCGGCCGCGCGCCCGCGGACAGCAAACTCTGGGGCGGTCGGTTTGGCGAAGCGACCGACGCCTTCGTCGAAGCCTTCACCGCATCCGTGAACTTCGACAAACGCCTCTATCGCCAGGATATCGCGGGGTCCATCGCCCACGCGCGCATGCTTGGCCGGGTCGGCGTGCTGACTGAAGCGGAGAGCACGGCGATCGTGGAAGGTCTCGAGCGCGTGCGTGCGGAGATCGAGTCCGGCGCCTTCGAGTGGCGCGTGTCGCTCGAAGACGTGCACATGAATATCGAGAGCAGGCTGACCACACTGATCGGGGATACCGGGAAGAAGCTCCATACCGGGCGCTCACGCAACGACCAGGTCGCAACCGACATTCGCCTGTATCTGCGCGACGCAATCGACGGGATCGACCGACTGATGACGGACCTGCTGCGCGCCCTCATCGAACTGGCCGAGCCGCATGCGAACACCATCATGCCCGGCTTCACTCACCTGCAGGCCGCGCAGCCAATCACCTTCGGCCATCACCTGCTCGCCTGGTTCGAGATGCTGCAACGGGATCGGGACCGCCTGCGCGACTGCCGCAAGCGCGTGAACGTTCTGCCGCTCGGTGCCGCTGCCCTGGCGGGCACCACGTTCCCCATCGACCGGCACGACGTCGCCGCGGCCCTGGGGTTTGGCTCCGTGGCCGAGAACTCCCTTGACGCGGTCAGCGACCGGGACTTCGCCATCGAATTTGCAGGCGTTGCGAGCATCACGCTGGTACATCTGTCACGCTGGTGCGAGGAGCTCGTGCTGTGGTCGTCGCAGCAGTTCGGGTTCATCGACCTGCCAGATCGCTTCTGCACCGGCTCGAGCATCATGCCCCAGAAGAAAAACCCTGACGTGCCGGAGCTGGTGCGCGGCAAGAGCGGTCGAGTGATTGGCGACCTCATGAGCCTGCTTACGCTCATGAAAGGCCAGCCGCTCGCGTACAACAAGGATAACCAAGAGGACAAGGAGCCGCTGTTCGACGCCATCGACACGCTCACGGACTGCCTGACTGCGATGCTCGGGCTCGTGCCCGCCATCGAGGTGCGCGCAGCAACACTGCGCGAAGCGGCGCTCCAGGGCTACACCACGGCTACTGATCTGGCGGACTATCTCGTGCGCCGAAACGTTCCGTTTCGCGATGCACATGAAATTGTCGGACGTACCGTTGGCTACGCCGTTGCGGCGGGGCGCAGCCTCGAGAGCCTGTCACTGCGCGAACTGCAGCAGTTTGGCGGCGATGCCATCGATGCGTCGGTGGCCGAGGTGCTGACGCTCGAGGGTTCAGTAAATGCCCGCAATCACTTCGGTGCAACGGCGCCCGCTCAGGTCCGGGCTGCCCTCGAGCGTGCCCGCGCGCGTCTGTAACGCTGCGGCAGCGACGCGAACATCGCTTGAGACGACTGCAGCCCGGCACACCCGACACGCTATACTCCGCCGCCCCGCAACCGCAAACGCCGCAACAGGAGCCGCCACGCATGCGCTGGATCTTCATTGGGCTGATCTCGCTTCAGGCCGCCACCTGCGGCCAGAAAGGGCCCCTGCGCGTACCCGATTCAGCAGCGGTCGCCGTGGTCGCCGTAAGCGCGAGCGCGCGCTGACAGGGCGCGTCACCGAGTCATGAGCAACTCCACTACGATCGCGGCAGACAGCGCGAACCCCGCACCGTTCACACATCGCGAGGGCGTATTGCACGCCGAAGCGGTGGCACTGCCCCGAATCGCAGAGAACGTGGGCACGCCTGTCTGGGTCTACTCGCGGGCACATTTTGAGCGTCAGTACCAAACGCTGAAAGAGGCGCTGCAACCGCTCGACGTGCGGCTCTGCTATGCGGTCAAGGCGAACTCCAACCTGAGCGTCCTGCGCATTTTTGCCGAGCTCGGCGCGGGTTTCGACATCGTCTCCGGCGGCGAACTGATGCGCGTGCTCGAGGCCGGAGCGAAGCCCCAGGACGTGGTGTTCTCCGGCGTCGGCAAGACCGTCGAAGAGATCGATTTCGCACTGAAAACCGGCATTGGCTGCTTCAACGTGGAAAGCGTCGCAGAGCTCGACCGCCTGAGCAGCCGTGCGCGCATCCTCGGTCGACCGGCTCCGGTTTCGCTGCGCGTGAATCCGGATGTGGATGCGGGCACCCATCCGTACATCTCCACCGGTCTTCGCAGTAACAAGTTCGGCATACCGATCACCGCCGCACACGAACTCTATCGGAGCGCGGCTGCGGACCGAAACCTCGTGCTCCGCGGCATCGACTGCCATATCGGCTCACAGATTCTCTCGCCCGCACCGCTGATCGAGGCGCTCTCAAGCGTGCTCGCTCTGGTCGACGCCCTGGCCGCCGATGGCATCACGCTTCAACACATCGACCTTGGTGGCGGTATCGGCGTGCCCTACCGTGCGGATGATGCGGCGTTCGATGTGACTCGATGGGGTGCCGACATTCGCGCAGCCCTGGCCGGGCGCACCCTTGATCTCGTGCTCGAACCCGGGCGCTTTCTCGTTGCGAACGGTGGTGTGCTGCTGACGCGAATCGAATACCTCAAGCCGGCAAGCGAGCCTGAGGCTCCGAATTTCGCGATCGTCGATGCGGCGATGAACGATCTGATCCGCCCTGCGCTTTATGACGCCTGGCACACCATCGAGCGGGTTACAGGTGCGGATGCAACACCGATCAAGCAGTGGCAGGTCGTCGGCCCCGTGTGCGAATCGGGGGACTTTCTCGGACACGACCGCGAACTCGCGCTCGAGCCCGGCGCGCTGCTTGCGGTGCATTCCGCCGGCGCCTATGGCATGGCACAGAGCTCGAACTACAACACGCGTCCCCGCGCTGCCGAAGTGCTGGTCGAAGGCGATAGCTTTCGCGTGATCCGCCGGCGCGAAACGATTCGCGACCTGCTTGCCGCAGAACTGCCGGAGGCGTGAACAGCATGCTGCTCGACTTCAGCAAAATGCATGGTCTTGGCAACGACTTCATGCTGCTCGACCTCGTGACCCAGCCGTTCGAGCCTTCGCCGGCTCAGATTCAGGCCTGGAGCGATCGTCACACCGGTATCGGATTCGATCAACTGCTCGCAATCGAGCCGCCTACCGATCCCCACGCGGATTTCCGTTACCGTATCTTCAACGCTGATGGGAGCGAAGCCGAGCACTGTGGTAATGGCGCACGCTGCGCCGCCCTGTTCATCGCTGCGCGCGGCCTTAGTCCGAAACGCTCGCTCGTCCTGCAGCTCGCTCGCGGCACCATTCGTGTGACACATCTTGAAGACGGGCAGGTGGAAGTAGAAATGGGCGAGCCGAGCACGGCGCCCGAGAGCCTGCCGTTTATTGCGGACGCGCCCGGCGTGAGCCCCGTGGCGGAGTCACCGGGGCAGTGGCTGATCGATAGCTCGGTTGGTCCGGTGCAGGTTTTCACCGTATCGATGGGCAATCCACACGCGGTGCTGTTCGTCGACAATGCTGCGCACGCAGCGGTCAGCGAGATCGGCAGCGCGCTGATGCAGCATCCGGCGTTTCCTGCCGGCGTGAATGTGGGTTTCTGTCAGGTCGTCGATGGCGCCTTCCTGCGCCTGCGCGTGTTTGAACGCGGTGTGGGCGAGACGCAGGCGTGCGGCACTGGAGCCTGTGCAGCAGCCGTCGCCGCACGCCTGACCGGACGCACCGGTCCGCGGGTCAAGATCTCTCTTCCGGGCGGCAAGGTGCGGGTCGCATGGCAGGGCACTGGCAGCAGCGTTAACATGATCGGTCCCGCCACACTGGTGTATCAGGGTCAAATCGAAGCATGAGCGGCGAGCTTCCCGTCACCGATGCTCTGGTGATCGATTATCTGCGTGAGCACGCGGACTTCTTCGAGCGGCACGAGGAGCTGCTGGGAGAGCTGCGTCTGCCGCACGCGTCCGGTGCAGCGGTTTCGCTCGTAGAACGCCAGCTCGCCATTCTGCGCGAGCGGAACTCGGTGATGCGACGGCGCATGACCGAGCTCATGCACACCGCGCGCAATAACGACGAACTGTTTCGCAAGACCCGAGCGCTTACGCTTGAGCTGCTCAACGTTGCCTCATGGCACGGGTTGAACGAGGTGATTGCGACATCGGTACTCACGGATTTCGGCGCCGACTTCGTTTGCTGTCATCTTTCGGCGGTGCCGGCAGAGCTTGATCATCTGCGGGGTCATGCAGGCCCGCTGCCGCACGAGCGTCTCTTGCGCGGCAATCTTGCCGCGTGTCTGACGCTCAGAGCGGACGAGCTGGAATCTCTGTTTCCCGGCAATTCCGTAGAGCGCGAGGGCAGCGCCGTCGTGGCGCCGCTCTCCCTGACCCGCGGGCGCGGGTGCCTTGCCATTGGCAGCCGCGATGCTGCGGGGTTCGCCCCGGACATGGATACGCTGTTTGTGACCTACATCGCCGAGGTGATCTCCCGCGTGGTGCAGCGTCTTGCAGACTGATCTCGACGCGCCCAGAGACGACGCGCTGCTCGAAAGCTTTCTGAATCACCTGCGCCTTGAGCGCCGCTACTCGACTCATACGCTCGCCGCCTACCAGCGCGACATCGACCGGCTGGGGCATGCCGTAAAGCGACCTTGGGCGGAAGTACGCAGTCATGACATAACATCCCACGTGGCGCGACTCAATGCCGGCGGACACGCACCACGCAGCATTCAGCGCGCGCTGTCGAGCGTGCGCAGCTTTTACCGCTTTCTGATCCGCCAGGGTATTGCGTCGCAGGACCCGACGACCGGACTGCGCGCCCCGAAGGCGCCGTCCCGATTACCGCGCCTGCTGGATACCGACCAGGCAGCACAGCTTCTTGCTCGGGTACCCGAAACCAGCGACGAAGTACGCGACCTCGCCATCGCCGAACTCTTCTACGGCAGCGGGCTGCGCCTCGCCGAACTGACTGGCGCCAATGTGGGCGACCTGGATCTCGGCGAAGGGTTCATCCGGGTGCGCGGCAAGGGCAGCAAGATGCGGCAGGTACCACTTGGACGTCAGAGCATCGAAGCCCTGCAGCGCTGGCTTACGGCGCGCCTGATGCCAACGGTCACTGAGCCAACAGGCAACGGCTTGGCCGCAGGTGCCAGCTCCGAGCTTGGGCTCGACGCCCCGCTCTTCACTGGCCGCGGTGGCATTCGCATTGCGCCGCGCACGGTGCAAAAACGCCTGAAGCGACTCGCGGTACTGCAGCTAGGCAGCGACGAACTGCATCCCCACATGCTGCGGCACAGCTTCGCGAGCCATCTGCTCGAGTCCTCGAGCGACCTGCGCGCGGTGCAGGAGCTGCTGGGACACGCGGACATCGCAACGACTCAGATCTACACGCACCTCGACTTCCAACATCTGGCCAAGGTGTACGATGCCGCTCATCCCCGCGCGCGGAGTCGCAAGGACTGATGTCATCCATCGCGCTTATAACCTTCGATCTGGATAACACACTCTGGGACGTCGACCGCGTCGTGCGCCGCGCCGAAGTGCGCATGCGGGCCTGGCTCGGGGAGCGCGTGCCGGTCTTTGTCGAGCGCTTTCCGCCGGAAGCGATGGCAGGCCTCCGCGCATCGGTTCTCGCAGCCGAACCCGGTCTCCGCCACGATCTTTCGAAATTTCGTGAGCGACTGCTGTTCACCGCTCTGCGTCAGTGCGATCTCTCGGAAAGCAGCGCTGCGTCGTTCGCTGCCGGCGCCTTCGCAGAGTTCTATGCCGCCCGGCACGAGGTCGAGTACTTTCCGGATGCGCTCGCAACGCTCGCCCATCTGGCAACGCGTTTCTCGCTCGCTGCGCTGACCAACGGCAATGCGGACTTCACGCGCCTCGGCCTCGACCGCTACTTCGCCTTCGGCTTCAACGCCGCAACCGTCGGCGCCAGCAAGCCTGCACCGGACATGTTCGAAGCGGCGCTGCGCCACGCCGGCGTAGCGCCCAACGCGGCCATTCATGTGGGCGATCATCTGGTGGATGATGTGCAGGGCGCCCGCGCGGTCGGCATGCACACGGTGTGGGTCAACTTGTCAGGGAATGCCGCCGGTCCCGAGGCGCCCGCGCCGACCCAGGAAGTGCGCAAGCTCGCCGACATACCCGCCGCGGTGGATGTGATCAGCGCCGGGCTGCGTGAGTCTCGATAAAGTCTCTGATCGCCTGCAGCGATGCCGGAACCGGCGTGCTGCGGGCGGGTAGACCACGCAGGCGCTCGAGGCGCTCGTGTCGAGCAACTGGCGCCCCCACAGCCGCGTCTACTGCTTCGGGAAACTTGGCCGGGTGCGCGGTCGCAAGACAAACTGTTGGCCCCGCGTACGGAAGCCGGCGGGCTGCCGCAAGCCCGACCGCCGTGTGCGGATCAACGACGTAACCTGACTCGGCATAAACGGCGCTGATCGTCGCTGAGGTCTCGGCCACGTTTACCGCCGTGGCTACAAAGTCGCCGCCCGCACCGCCCTCAACGCTCGCCGCGCCGGTCTCCGCGAACTGGCGCATGAACGCGCGCAGCGCGGCGGGATCCTCACCCAGGCGATAAAACAGATAGCGCTCGAAATTACTCGCGACCTGAATATCCATGGCGGGCGTAATGGTGAAACGCACCGGTCCACGCGCATAAGCACCGCTGTTGAAGAAGACCGACAGAATGTCGTTCTCATTGGTGGCTACCACAAGATCGCCAACGGGCAATCCCATGCGTCGCGCGACGTAACCCGCGAAGACGTTACCGAAGTTACCCGTGGGCACGGCAAAGCGCACCGGAACGTCAGAGTCGAACCGCAGACTGGCCCACGCGTAATAGACCACCTGCGCGAGCACCCGGGCCCAGTTCACCGAGTTGACGGCGCCAAGGTGATAACTCGATTTGAAGGGCAGGTCGCCAAAGAGCGTTTTCATGAGGTTCTGACAGTCGTCAAAACTGCCGCTGACCGACAAACAGTGCACGTTGGGGTCGAGCACGGTGGTCATCTGCAGTTCCTGCAGCTCGCTCACTCTGCCGGCGGGATACATGATGAAGATGTCGATATCCGCGAGACCGCGGACACCGGCAATCGCCGCGCTCCCCGTGTCGCCGCTGGTTGCCCCGAGAATGTTGAGGTGCTCGCCGCGCTGGCGCAGCACATACTCAAAAAGTCGACCGAGAAACTGCAGCGCGACGTCTTTGAAGGCAAGCGTGGGGCCGTGGAACAGCTCCATGACGGAGACTCCGCCCACGGGCACGAGCGGAGCGATCTCCGGATGATCGAACGTGGCATAGGCGCGGCGAATGATATCGTCGAGCGTCGAACGCGGGATGTCGTCGACAAAGAGCGCAATCAGCTCCTGCGCGAGCTGCACGTAGCCAAGCGACCGCCAGGCGGCGAGCCGGTCACGCACATCGGGAATATGATCGGGGAGCAGAAGGCCCCCGTCCGGCGCGAGTCCGGTAAGCACGGCATCCGTAAAGGCCATCGGCGGGGTCTCGCCCCGGGTGCTGAAATAACGCATGCCCCCGATCCTGTCCTAGCTCTGAATCACGACCCGACCATTGTAGCAGGGGCGCGAACCCCGAAATGCAGCGGGGCGCCAGAGGCGCCCCGTGCATTCGAACAGGACCCAGTCCCGGTCAGGCGCTGTAGGCGCGCTCGCCGTGGGACGCCGTGTCGAGACCCTGGCGCTCTTCTTCCTCCGTAACCCGGAGACCGACGAGCAGATCTGCGACCTTGTAGGCGATGAACGCAACCACGCCGGACCAGACGATGGTGATGAGTACACCCTTCGCCTGTACCAGTACCTGCGCGGCCAGCGTTTCGTTCGGGAACCCGATACCACCAAGCGCAGGCGAAGCGACGATGCCTGTGCCAATGGCGCCGATGATGCCGCCCACGCCATGGATACCGAACACGTCGAGCGAATCGTCGTACCCGAGGACACGCTTCAGCCCGACCACGGCCCAGAGGCACACCAGGCCGGCGACCGCGCCAAGGACAATACCGCCCATCGTGCCCGCAATGCCCGCCGCGGGCGTGATCGCAACAAGACCGGCCACGACACCGGACGCAAGCCCGAGCATCGAAGGACGACCACG
>DMUF01000197.1:9326-9451 GCA_003476445.1 Gammaproteobacteria bacterium
TCGCCGAACATCCACGCGAGACCGCCCGCTGCGGTTGCCAGGATGGTGTTGAGGAACGCGAGTGCAGCCGAGCCGTTGGCCTCGAGCGCTGAGCCCGCATTGAACCCGAACCAGCCCACCCAGAG
>DMUF01000134.1:0-6573 GCA_003476445.1 Gammaproteobacteria bacterium
CTGCGAGGCGAACTGCGCATCATGCTGCCCATGATCTCCAACATCGCAGAGGTGGAGGAAGCGAAAGCGCTTATCCATCGCGCCTACATCGAGGTGCTGGAGGAAGGGCTCGATGTCAGACAACCCCTGATTGGGGTGATGATCGAAGTTCCGGCCGCGGTTTATCAGGCGCGAGCGCTCGCCCAGCGGGTCGACTTCCTGACCGTCGGGTCGAATGATCTCACCCAGTACATGCTGGCTGTCGATCGCAACAATCCGCGAGTCGCGAATCTGTATCAGGAGCTGCACCCGGCGGTGCTGATCGCCCTGCGCGACGTTGCGCGGGCCGCGCGCCAGGAGCAGTCCACGCTCGGTATCTGCGGCGAGCTCGCTGGGAGCCCGTTTGGAGCGGTGCTCCTCATGGCGATGGGTTATCAGGTTCTTTCGATGAACGCGACTAATCTGCCCAAGGTAAAGTGGGTATTGCGCAACATCACGCAACGCGACGCGCAGCGCATGCTGACACGCGCGCTGCGCCTCGGGACGGCGGAGGAAGTGCGCTCGCTCATGCGTGCGGAACTTAAACGCGCCGGTCTTGAGCGGGTGGTGCCCTCGTACCACGAGTGAAGCGCCGGGTTTGGGAGGGCCCGATCGATGATGAAATCACTGGCGACCCGCTCGTGGTACCCCACGTATGCGTTGATTCTTTTGTTCGTGGTCTATGTCTTCAATTTCATCGACCGCTCGATCCTCAATATTCTCGCGCAGTCCATCAAGCAGGATCTAGGTCTCTACGACTGGCAGATCGGGCTCATGGGCGGCATCGCCTTCGCCCTCTTCTACACCTTTCTCGGCATACCTATTGCCCGGCTCGCAGACACCCACAACCGGCGCAACATCGTGTCCATTTCGCTCGCTGTCTGGAGCATGATGACCGCGGTCTGCGGGCTTGCGCAGAATTTTTGGCAGCTGCTTCTGGCCCGGATCGGTGTGGCCGTGGGCGAGGCCGGCGGCAGCCCACCCTCGCACTCGATCATCTCTGATCTTTTCGCGAGCGATCGGCGTGCAACGGCGTTAGGTATCTACGCGCTCGGCATCCCCGTCGGCACGATGCTCGGCAATCTCTTCGGCGGCTATATCAACGAAGCACTCGACTGGCGTACGGCTTTTATCGTTGTTGGCTTGCCCGGCGTACTGCTTGCGCTCGTGGTCCGATTCACCCTGGTGGAGCCGCCCCGCGGAAATTCGGAGCAGGCTGTCAAAGCGAAGTCCGAGGCGCCTCCCGTATCGTTCGTGTTCAAGGCGCTCTGGTCGCGCAAGAGTTTCCGCTACATGTCGCTGGGTGGCGCGCTGCATGCGCTGGTCGGATACGGCGTCGGACCGTTCATTCCCCCGCTGTTCATTCGCGTGCACGAGATGGGCACGGCAGATATCGGGCAGGCGCTCTTCTGGCTGGGTTTTGCCGGAATCGCCGGCACGGCGAGCGGTGGTTGGCTTGCCGACCGCTGGGCCAAGAAAGATGTTCGCTGGTATGTCTGGCTGCCCGGTATTGCCACCCTGATATCCGTCCCCTTCGCGGTCGCAGCCTATCTTTGGGATGATCCCATCCAAGCCTTCTGGCTCATGGCGCTGCCCGGCTTTCTGGGTGCCTACTATCTCGGACCCACCTTTTCCCTCGCGCAGGGACTGGTAGGCGTTCGCATGCGCGCGCTTGCGGCGGCGATCCTGCTGTTCATCCTGAACCTGATCGGCATGGGGCTCGGGCCCGTTGTCGTGGGCATCACCTCAGACCTCTTGAACGCCTATACGGATCTTGGTGTCGAGTCGATTCGCTGGGCCCTGGTGAGCGTGCTTGTTTTCAACATCCTCTCCACGGTGTTCTATCTGATGGCGGGGCGCACGTTGCGCGAAGACCTTGATCGCAGTCATGAGCTCAGCTGACGCGGTCGCGCGGCTGCGGCCGTTCGTGCCAGCGGATGCGCCGGCGGTTGCCCGACGCGTGCGCGAGAGTCTGGCGCAGCTCTCACCCTGGATGCCCTGGGCGACGCCGGAATACGGCGAGCCAGAGGCTGCCGCTTTTATCGCGTCGACCGCGACCGGCAGAACGCACGAATTTGCGATCGAGGTTGAGGGTGAACTTGCTGGCGCCTGTGGACTCAATACCATCGATCACTCGACGCGGCGCGCGAATCTCGGCTACTGGATTGCGACACCGCGCAGCGGACGCGGCTATGTCTCGCGTTCGGTGCGTGCCCTTGTCGACTGGACCTTCGCCGAGACCGACTTCGAGCGGCTGGAGATCGTGGTCGGGGTAGGCAACGAACCCAGCCAGCGCGTTGCCGAGCGCGTCGGCGCGATCCGTGAAGGCGTGCTTGAGCGGCGCGTATGGGTGCGCTCGCTTCCGGGCGTCGAGCCAACGCTTGAGTCCGCAATTCTCTATTCCCTGGTGCGGCCAAGACCGTGAGCAGCTCGAGTCAACCCGAAGACGAAGCCCCGTGGCCCGATCAGCGTTATGCGTGGTTCGTCGTGATCGTGCTCTATCTGGGCGCGGTCCTGTCACTGATGGATCGCCAGATCATTTCGCTCCTGGTCGGTGATATCAAACAGCATCTCGGACTGACGGACTTTGAGATCGGGCTTTTGCAGGGGCCGCCCTTCGGTATCTTCTATGCGCTGATGTCGATCCCGATCGCGCTGCTCGCCGATCGTGGGAACCGCCGCAACATCATCGTGCTGGGGATGGGTTTCTGGTCGCTGGCAACGGCGGCGTGTGGACTGGCGAGCAGCTTCTGGCACCTGTTCCTGGCGCGCATTGCGGTGGGTGCCGGTGAGGCAACGCTGTCGCCCTGCGCGTACTCGATGATCTCGGACTATTTCCGACGCCGACTGCTCCCCATGGCCATGAGCGTCTTCACCATGGGAAATCTCTCCGGCGTAGGGCTTGCCATGATCATCGGTGGTGCCGTCATTGCCTGGGCGCGCGAGCTCGGAGATGTGACGTTTCCGCTGGTGGGAACACTGGTGCCCTGGCAGCTCGCCTTTGTGATCATTGGGTTGCCTGGGGTGCTGCTTGCCTTGCTCGTGCGCGCGCTTCGGGAGCCTGTCCGGCGCGGCGTGACCCGTGCTGAGGATGCCACGCTCGCCGCTTTTGTTGTCTTCCTGCGCTCTCACAGATCCACGTTTGCAACCCTGTTTGCAAGCTTCACTCTGCTCGTGCTGGTCGCCTATGCCAACTTTGCCTGGGTGCCCACCTACTTCATGCGCACCTGGGGTTGGACCACGGCGGAGGCGGGTTCGATCTACGGCATCGTGGTGGCAACTTTTGGCACCGCAGGTGCGCTGATCGGGGGTTGGCTTGCAAGCTGGCTTGCGACGCGCGGTTATACAGATGCGCCGTATCGGGCCACCCTGCTGTTGTCGTTGCCGCTGGCGCCGCTTGCCCTGCTGATTTTCTGGTGGGCACCGAACGGCTGGTGGGCGGCGTTCTGGTACGCGCCGTACCAGATTTGCTCTGCGGCACCGGCGGGGCTGGCGGCTGCGGCCATGATGACGATCACCCCGAACGCCATGCGCGCGAAGATCGGTTCGAGCTACCTTTTCTGCAGCAATTTCATCGGCCTTTCGCTCGGCGCAGCCAGCGTCGGCTATCTGACCACCCATGTCTTCGCGGATGACGCGGCGATCGGGCGTTCGCTGCTCCTGGTCAACGTGATCGGCGCGCCGCTTGCTTGCTTCGCGATTCTGTTTGGCATGAAGTCGTTCCGTGCGAGCGTCGTCGCCGCAGATTCGGCGCCGACAAGCTCGGCATCTGCCTAACCGCGCGCCGGCCCTGCTTCAGGCGCGTTCGAGGTGATTGGCGCCGCGGCGACTGATATAGGCGGCGCCGAGCTCCTCCAGCTGTGACTGCTCGTCGATGCGATCGACAAACCACCACTCCGCACGCGCGCGATCTGCGTCCAGATCGACGAGCAGATAACCGCGTCGGCGCATGTTCACGTACTGGATGTGGGGCATGTTCGCCAGGATCGTCCGTTCGCGGTCTTCGATGACGCCTGGGTCCCCACTTGGGCCGGGAGAGGTGATCGACGTGGTCACCAGTTCGATCGCAAGCGAACCGGCACCGCTGCCGGCGTCGTAGCGGTCGGAGAAAGGGTCGGGAGTCAGGTCGGCTGCCCAGGAACTGTGAATATCACCGGTCAGCAGCACCGTGTCCTGAATGCGCTCGTCCCGCAGCTGATCGAACAGGGCTGCGCGCGATTCAGGATAGCCATCCCACATATCGGTATTCAGCATGACGCGATCCGCGTCGACGAGCTGTGCCACCATGAGCTGCTGTCCGATCACGTGCCACGCCGCGCCGCGGCGAACGGATGCGCGCAGTTCTTCTGCGAGCCAGGCCTGCTGATCAGCGCCAAGCAGGGTGCGGCCCGGTGCCAGCATGGCGTTCATGTTGGTTCGGTCGGCAACCTGTTCCGTGCGCCCGTGCAGACGCGTGTCAAGCATGATGAGATCGGCGATGCGCCCGAAGCGAAAGCTGCGAAAGATCGGGGAAGCGCCCGCGGCGGGGCGCTCGCGGACCGGCATCCATTCATGCCAGGCCCTGACCGCCGCGTCGCGCCGGGCGGTCCAAGCGCCTTCTTCTGCCTGGTGATTTTCCGCACCATCGCGCCAGGCGTTGTTGGCACTTTCGTGATCATCCCAGACGCAGATCCAGGGGTGGGCAGCGTGCGCTGCCTGCAGATCGGTATCCGTGCGGTACTGCCCATAGCGCGTGCGATAGTCTGTCAGAGAGACGATTTCGTGGGGCGGCTCGTGAAATCTGCCAAGCGCCTTGTTCTCGGCGTAGCCCCCGGCTTCGTATTCGTAGATGTAGTCACCGAGATGCAGTACCGCATCGAGATCGGCGCGTGCCGCAATGCGCCCGTAGGCGTTGAAGTAGCCGGCCGGGTAGTTTGAGCAGCTCGCAACGGCGAACCGGACGCGCGACGCAGAGTCCGCTGGCAGTGTGCGCGTGGATCCGGTCGGGCTCTTCGACCGCTTTGCCTCGAACCGATACCAGTAACGCTGACCGGGTTCGAGCCCGTCGGCGTCCACCTTCACCGTCCAGTCGCGCGCGGGCAGCGCGGTGACCACGCCCTCGTTGACGATGTCGCGCAGGCGCTGGTCGCGTGCAATGACCCAGCGCACGGGGATGGGCTTGTCACCCTCTGGGCTCAGTCGAGTCCAGAGTATTACGCGGTCCGCGAGCGGGTCTCCGCTCGCGACGCCGTGCGCGAAGAGGCGATCGCGCGCGCGCGCGGCCTGCGCATTGGTCGCGACCCCGGCAAGCGTAGTAGCCGCGGCAAGTGCTGCGCCTGCGCCGAGAAAAGCGCGGCGTGACAAGCCGTCAGCGGACTGTTCCAACGAGTCGTCGTCAGACCACACGTGACACCCCTCCATCCATATTGATCGCGCACCCGGTTAGATAGGAGCCTGCCTCCGACGCCAGGAAGAGCGCCAGATTGGCTACCTCTTCAGGCTCGCCGATCCTCCCCATGGGCAGGCGCGCGCCGGCGCGGACAACGAACTCGTCGAGCGTTTCCTGGCTGCCGCTTGCGACGTGCTGGCGCCGGATCTGATCGCTGCGGATGAAACCGATCAGTAGCGCGTTGACCAGAATGTTGTGTTCGGCGCCCTCATTGGCGAGCACCTTCGAGAGCGCCATACCGGCAGCCCGGCTGACCGAGGTCGGAGCGGTGCGGGCATCCGGTGTCTTGGCATAGACATTCAGCAGATTGATGACGCGGCCCCAACGCTGTGCGCGCATATGGGGCCAGGCAAGACGTGCCCACCGAATCGCGGCGAACAGCTTGAGATCGAGATCGTCCTGCCACTGCGCATCGGTGATGGTTTCGAAGGCACCACCCGCCGAGCGCCCGGCATTGTTCACAAGAATATCCACGTCACCGAGCTCGCTCACGATGCGCGCGTGGGTGGAAAGAATGGCGTCGGCGTTACAGACGTCACACGGGTAGGCTTCAATTCTGGCGCCGGGACGGGCGGTCGCGGCTTCCGCGGCGATGGTCGCGCGAGCGCGCTCTAGTGGTTCCGGGTTACGCGCGAGAATGGCGACCCGTGCGCCGGACTGAAACATGGCTCGAGCGATGGAAAAACCGATGCCGAGGCTGCCCCCGGTGATGACCGCCGTGCGACCGTCGAGCGATGTATCCATGTCAGTGCTCCAGCGTCAGCTGCCGAGGGGGAAATTGAACGTTACGCGTTCGCCACGGCGACCTTCTGCAAGGTACGCCTGCTCCGTGAAACTGAGATGTCGTTCGCCGATCAGTACGACGGTGCTGGCGCGGGTGCCGTACTCCTTGCCGTTGATGAAGCAGGGGGCTACCTGGCGCTCGGTTTCGAGCGGCTTGCCACGGCGTGGCAGGACGTTATCCGGGGGTTGGCTGTTGTCAGCAAGCAGGGCAAGCAGCCGCTCGGACGCGATATCAGTGCCCGGGTTGAGCGCAGACTCCAGCGCCGTTTCGCCCCGAACGACCTTCGGCCAGCGCGCGCCGAGTTCGGCGTTGGCAAGCCCGTAGACTCCCGCGTCCAGTTGCA
>DMUF01000134.1:6893-7597 GCA_003476445.1 Gammaproteobacteria bacterium
CGGTAGGCGCTGCTGTCGATCGCATGGGCGTACGTGAGCGCGTCGCTCGTGCCGCGCAGAAAAGCCTCAGTCAGCTGGCCACGGCTAGCGGGAGCCGCATCGGGCCCGGCTTCGGCAAAGTTGGTGACGGCGGCGAAGCGACCCGAGCGGTGCACGCCAAGCCAGGTGCCGCCCGCCTCGAGATCGCGCCCGCCCAGCACGTCGGGATGCTCGTCCCAGAAATGTGCCGCGAGTGCCGGGCGCGCGTAGAATTCATCGCGGTTAGCCGCGACGACCAGCGGGTGCGGCGCACCGGGTTGGAAAGCAAACAGCACGAGACACATTGGGTCGATTTTAGCAGAGACCCACGGGAGCAACAGACCGGTGCAACCCTTTCACTACCCCGATATCGATCCAGTCATCGTTGCCTTTGGTCCGCTTGCGGTGCGTTGGTATGGGCTC
The DNA here is from genome assembly GCA_003476445.1 of Gammaproteobacteria bacterium. GTDB lineage: Bacteria > Pseudomonadota > Gammaproteobacteria > Pseudomonadales > Azotimanducaceae > UBA7803. The sequence continues at coordinate 7,335 of DMUF01000134.1, forward strand.
GCCTATCTCGCGGCCTTCACGCTTGCCTGGTGGCTCGGTCGACGTCGCACCGCGCGCGGTCTTTCCGATTTCAGTGATCAGGAAGTCTCGGACGTTATCTTCTACGGCGCCGTCGGTGCGGTTCTCGGCGGTCGTATCGGCTACACGCTGTTTTACGGATTCGAGTTCCTGCAGGCAGACCCGCTCTATCTGCTGCGGGTCTGGGAGGGCGGGATGTCCTTCCACGGCGGGCTCATCGGCACCCTGCTCGGGTTTGCCTGGTT
>DMUF01000236.1 GCA_003476445.1 Gammaproteobacteria bacterium
GAGGACGAGATCGCGGCGATCTGCGCGGCGATCGGTGCCTCGTACGCGGGCAAGCTCGGGGTGACCTCGAGCTCGGGTCCTGGGATTGCGCTCAAGACCGAGGCGCTGGGGCTCGCGGTGGCCGCGGAGCTGCCGCTGCTCGTGGTGAACTCGCAGCGTGCGGGTCCGTCGACGGGGATGCCGACGAAGACCGAGCAGTCGGATCTGTATCAGGCGGTGTACGGCCGCAACGGCGACACACCGATTCCGGTGCTGTCGACGCGCTCGCCGGGTGACTGCTTCGAGACCACGGTGGAAGCGGTGCGGATTGCGCTGCGGCACATGACCCCGGTGCTGCTGCTGACGGACGGCTACATTGCCAACGCGTCGGAGCTGTGGGCGATACCGGACGTCGACGGCTACGCGCCGATTGCGAACACGCGGCCGACGGCGCAGACGCCGGCGGGGAGCGTGTTCCGGCGCGATCCGGCGACCGAGGGCCGGCTGTGGGCAAGCCCGGGCGACGAGCGGTTTGTGTACCGCGTGGGCGGGATCGAGAAGGATCTGCACACGGGGAACATCTCGTACGACGCGGAGAACCACCAGGCGATGACCGACATGCGGTCGCACAAGCTGGCATCGGTGGCGGATTTCATTGGCGATCAGGTGCTGGAACAGGGCGTGCCCGGCGGGCTTGTGGTGGTAGGCTGGGGCTCGACCTACGGCACCCTTCATCAGGCGGTGCTGGAGAGCGTGCGCGCGGGTCTGCGGGTGGCGCAGGTGCACATCCGGCACCTGCATCCGCTGCCGAAGAATCTGGGCGCGCTGCTCGCGCAGTTCGAGACGGTGCTGGTGCCGGAGCTGAACACGGGGCAGCTCTCAACGCTGTTGCGTGACAAGCTGCTGGTGCCGGTGCAGCAACTGAACAAGGTGACAGGTCAGCCGTTCACGGTGCAGGAGGTGCGCGCGGCGATTGCGCGGCACGCGCGCGCGCGGCTCGAGGAGGTGCGGTGATGAGCGAGGCAGTGGACGTACGCGCGGCGAAGGACTACGCGAGCGATCAGGAAGTGCGGTGGTGCCCGGGCTGCGGGGACTACTCGATTCTGAAGGCGGTGCATCGGACGCTGGCGGACGTGCAGGCGGATCCGGCGCGAACGGTGTTCGTGTCGGGGATCGGCTGCTCGTCGCGGCTGCCGTACTACGTGGAGACGTACGGGTTCCACACCATTCACGGGCGTGCGCCGGCGGTGGCGACGGGCGTGAAGCTTGCGAACCCGGATCTTGATGTGTGGGTGATCACGGGCGACGGCGACGGGCTGTCGATCGGCGGCAATCATCTGCTGCACGCGCTGCGGCGCAACGTGAACCTGAACATTCTGATGTTCAACAACGAGATCTACGGTCTGACGAAGGGGCAGTACTCGCCGACGTCGCGTGTGGGGACGGAGAGTCCGTCGAGCCCGCAGGGGTCGCTGGATGCGCCGGTGACGCCGTGCCTGTTTGCGGTGGGCGCGGGGGCGACGTTCATCGCGCGCGGGGTGGACATCGACCAGAAGGGGCTGCCGGGTCTGTTGTCGGCGGCGCGGGCGCACGAAGGCGCGGCGTTTGTGGAGATTCTGCAGAACTGCATCGTGTACAACGCGGACGTGTTCGAGTCGGTGGTGGCGAAGAAGACGGCGGCGGACACCCAGATCCACGTGGTGCACGGTGAGCCGCTGCGCTACGGCAAGTCGCGGGAGAAGGGGTTGCGGCTGAATCCGCGCACCCTGACGCTCGAGGCGGTGACGCTGGGCGAAGACGGGGTGACGGAGGCGGATCTGCTGGTGCATGACGAGACCAATCCGCTGATGGCGCAGCTGTTGGTGACGATGCGTGCGCCGTTCCCGGTGGCGATGGGGATTCTGCACCGGCGCGAGGCGCCGGCGTACGATCAGCGTTTCCGCGAAGCGAAGCCTGCGCTGCGCCGTCAGCGCGTGCGCGAGCTCCTGCACCGCGGCAACATCCTCGACCGTCGCTGACTAGACGAGAGGGCGGACCGTATGCGGTCCGCCCCAATCCCGCCGCGAGCCCGCTCTCCCCGTTGCTGCTCACCCCCCTGCTCCCCGCTTGACTGGACTTTCACGCGGGGATCCTGAGAATGCCCTGACCACCGTGGTCAGACCAAAAATGGCAAGAACGACAACCCTCGAACCGCCTCCCGAAAGCACCCTGCGCACGGGAACCCCGCGCAAGCACGAAGAAATTGCCGAGAGCCTCACCCAGGACATACTGGTTGGCCAGTATCGCACCGGCGAACGCCTGCCATCAGAGCGAGATCTCGCCGCGCGCTTCGAAGCCAATCGCGGCGCCGTGCGCGAGGCCATGAAAAAGCTCGAGCAGCTGGGACTTGCGAGCATTCACCAGGGCGGTGCGCGGGTCTGCGCAGTACAGGACGCAAGCCTGGACGTTGTCAGCCACCTGCTCGCCATCGGCGAGGTGCCGGACGAAGACCTGGCGGATGAGATCATGCAGGTCTTCACCGCCCTGATCACGCTTGCAGCAGAAGCGACCGTGCGAAGAGCCACGGACGCGCAGATCGCAGCCATTCGCGCGCGCCTGGAGCCGCTGCTGCGCGGCACCAGCAACCGCACCGCGAACAGCATTGCCCGCTTCGAGCTGATGCGCTCCATCATGCAGACGAGCGGCAATCTCGTCTGTCAGATCATCGCCCGCAGCCTGTTCCTGCAGTTCGTGCCGCGCATGGCGCCGCTCGAAAGCCTGGTGGAACTCGATCTCGACGCGCAGCGCAGGTTCGCGGAAGAGCTCGACACCGCGCTCGCCGCCCGCAACGTCGCCGGCGTGCGCTCCGCGTTCGAATCCATGTCGCATTTCAACCGCGAAGTTGCGAAACGCGCCTTCGCCGCGCTCAAGGCGCGCGAGGCTGCAGGCGCCTCACCGATCCGGAGCACCGCACCATGATGCGCAAGATCATTATTCCCGGTCTGATCCTCGTCGTTGCAATGCTCGGCGCCATGACCCTGCTGGCCACCAGTCCGGAGCTATCGCCCTCGCGCCCCGAAGCCGCGGCAACCACCATCCGCGTGCTGACCGTGGCGCCTGAATCCGTGCGTATGACCGTGCACTCCCAGGGCACGGTCATGCCCGACACCGAGTCGGAGCTCGTATCCGAAGTGGCAGGTCGGGTCGTCCGCACGTCGCCGGCTTTCGTGAACGGAGGCAGCTTTCGCCGTGGCGATGAGCTGCTGACGCTCGATGATCAGGACTACCGCGCCACCCTGGAGCGCGCCCGGGCTGCTCTTTCGCGCGCCGAAGCAGAGTTCGAGCACAGCCAGTTCGAGTTTCAGCGTCTCGAAAGCCTGGAGGCACGCGAGCTTGCGAGCCGGTCCGCGCTCGAGAACGCGCAGCGCGTGTTCCGCATCGCCGAGGCGGCGCGGCAGGATGCCGCCGCCGGTGTGCGCCAGGCAGAGCACGATCTGGCACGAACGCGGCTGACAGCCCCGTTTGACGGTCTGGTACGCCGTCGCGGTGTGGACGTGGGGCAGTTCGTGAACCGCGGTGCGCCCATAGCAACGCTCTATGCCAGCGCGGAATCTGAAGTCCGCCTGCCGATTGCGGACCGCCAGCTCGCTTACCTCAGCATTCCCGTTGGCACTCTCGGCGAGCTGCCCCCCGAGCAACAACCTCGGGTCACGCTGACCGCGGACTATGCCGGGCAGTCCCTGCGCTGGGAGGGCCGCATCGTGCGCACCGAAGCTGCGATCGACACCGCCAGCCGCATGATTCACGTGGTTGCTCGCGTGGACAACGCGCAGCAGCCGGTGCCCATGTCCGTCGGACTCTTCGTGAACGCGGAGATCGAGGGGCTGCTTGCAGACAATATCGTGCGCCTGCCGCGCGCCGCGCTCCGTGATGGCAATCAGGTGCTCGTCGTGACGGGCGACGATCAGCTTACGCATCGCACCATCGACCCGCTCCGGCTCTACCAGGACGAAGTCTTCGTACGTGCCGGTCTCACCGCTGGCGAGCGGGTCTGCATCACGCCGCTGCAAACCGTCATCGACGGCATGCGCGTGATTGCTGTGACGGACAATTCGGGCGCCGGCGCCCCGCCCGCCGGAGGCTGAATCATGCAGGGTGTTGTCGCCTGGTTTGTTCGCAACCCGGTTGCCTCCAATCTCCTGATGTCCGTGATGAGCGTCGCCGGCTTGCTGGCCTTCCTCACTGTGCATCAGGAGGAGTTTCCCGAGATCAACACGCAGATGGTCAACATCACGGTGCCCTACCTGGGTGCCGCGCCCGAGGAGTCGGAACAGGGCGTCTGCATCCGCATTGAGGAAGCGATCGAGGGCGTCGAGGGCGTTGACAAGATCCGCAGCACCGCGACCGAGGGCGCGTGCACCGTTATGGTAGAGCTTGACACCGAAAACGCCGATTCCGAAACGGTGAACGAGATCAAGAGCCGCGTCGACGGCATCAACACGTTCCCTGCGGAGACAGAAAAACCCATCATCTCAAAGCTCGTCATGACACGAGGCGTCGTGCAGCTTGCCATCGCCGGTGATACCGATGAACGCACGCTGAAGGAGCTGGGCAAGGGCATTCGCGACGATCTCGCCCAGCTCGCGGGTATCTCGCAAGTCACGCTGAACTACGTGCGCCCTTATGAGATCTCCATCGAAGTATCAGAGCAGGCGCTGCGCCGCCATGGCATCACGCTCAACCAGGTAGCGGACGCGGTGCGCAGCGCATCACTCGACCTGCCAGGCGGAACGCTACGCACGGAAGGCGGCGAGATACTGATCCGCACCAAGGGCCAGGCCTACTGGGGTGACGAGTTTGCGAACGTCGTCGTGCTCACACGCGCCGACGGCACCCGTGTGACCCTCGATGAGCTGGCGGACATTCGCGACAGTTTCGAAGAAGGCGACATCCGCGCGCGGTTCAACGGCAAACCGGCCGTTGTGGTCAAGGTCTTTCAAGTGGGACTCGAAGACACCCTGGCCATCGCCGATTCCGTGCGCAGCTATGTCGATCAGCGGCGCGCCACACTGCCACAGGGAATCGAGCTAACCCTCTGGAACGATGAATCCCAGCAGCTCGTGGAGCGGTTTTCCCTGCTCGCCAACAACGCGTGGAGCGGTTTGATACTGGTCGCTCTGCTGCTCGCCTTGTTCCTGCGGCCTCGAATTGCACTCTGGGTAACGGCAGGCGTTCCCATTGCTCTGCTCGGGACCATCGCGATCTTTCCCTACGCCGACCTTTCCATGAGTTCCATCACCGTGATGGCGTTCATCCTCGTGCTCGGCATTCTCGTAGACGATGCCATCGTGGTTGGCGAGAGGATTCACGCGCACGAGGAGATGGGTAAGCCGCGGGTACTTGCGGCCATTGCGGGCACACGCGAGGTATCGGTTCCGGTGATCTTCGGCGTGCTAACGACCATGGCGGCCTTCCTGCCGCTCATCATCGTGCCCGGACGGATGGCGGACTTCTTCAGCGCCATCGGCTATGTCGTGATCATTGCCCTCACCATGAGCCTGATCGAATCGCAGCTGATCCTGCCGGCTCACCTCGCGCACCGCCGCGATGATCGGGCTACAAGCCGCGTCGGGCGCGTCTGGGAACGGTGGCAGCGTCGGATCTCCGGCAGTCTTGAGCGCTTTGCACGGGAGATCTATCTGCCGATCCTGCGCCACTCGATCGAGTGGCGGTACGCAACCGCTGCCATCGGCACCGGTGTGCTCATTTTGGCTGTCGCCCTGATCGCAAGCGGACGCACCGTATTCGGGTTCTTCCCGGCGGTGGAGGGCGATCGCGTCTATGCCCAGCTCGAACTGCCACAGGGCGTATCGATCGAGGCGACGACGGCCGCGGCCCTGCGGATCGAACAAGCGGCTGAGGCACTGCGGGTAGCCCTCGACGCCGAGCTGGAACCCGAAGGCGGGTCCGTCGTCGTCAACGTCCTATCGAGTATTGGGGTAGCGGTTGAGCGCGAGGGTCCGAGTCGCGGCGGCGGCAGCGGGCGCAGCCACTTTGCGGAAGTGGTTATCGAGCTCCGCCCGCTGGTTGAGCGCGGCAACATCTCGGCCAAGGACGTAGCCCGTCGCTGGCGCGATCTGACCGGCCCGATTCCCGATGCCGTGCGGCTCAGTTTCAACGCCGATGCCTGGTCCGCCGGCGAGCCCATCAACTATCAGCTCGCCGGTCGCGATGTTGATCAGCTGCGCGAAGCCGCTGCCGCTCTGCGCGGTGAACTGTCACGCTACAGCGGCGTGTTCGATCTCGCTGATTCGTTCCGAGCAGGCAAGCAGGAGCTCAAGCTCACCCTGCTGCCGGAGGCGCGCAATCTGGGACTGACGCTGAACGACCTCGCGCGCCAGACGCGCCACGCCTTCTACGGTATCGAGGCGCAGCGCGTGCAGCGTGGCCAGGACGATGTGCGGGTAATGGTGCGGCTGCCGGAGAGCGAGCGTAAATCCATCGGCAATCTGGAAGACATGTACATTCGCACGCCGAGCGGCACCGAGGTGCCCTTCTACAGCGTGGCGCGTTTCGAGCTCGATCGAGGTTTCTCCAACATTCGCCGCATCGACGGTCGTCGCGTGGTGAACGTCACTGCTGATGTCGATCGCAGCGCGGTGAGCCCGGAAGAGGTAAATGCCAGCGTCCAGCGCGACGTGCTGCCGAAACTGCGGCAGGCGTATCCGGGCATCGATATCGGTCTTTCCGGCGAGCAGGAAGAGCGCGCCCGCGCCATGGGCGGGCTCGGAGCCGCAGCCGTGCTTGCTCTCGTGATCATTTATGCCCTGCTCGCTATTCCGCTGCGGTCCTACGTGCAGCCGCTGGTCATCATGAGCGTGATTCCCTTCGGCGCCGTTGGCGCGATTGTCGGACACTGGGTGCTCGGGCAATCGCTCGTGTTCTTCTCGATGCTTGGCATCGTGGCGCTATCGGGCGTGGTCGTGAACTCGAGTCTCGTGCTCGTCGACTACGTGAACCGACGCCGGCGGGAAGGTGTGGCGCTGATGGAGGCCGTGCTTGAATCCGGTGTGGTGCGCTTTCGACCCATTCTGCTGACCTCAGCCACGACCTTCATCGGCCTCGTGCCACTCATGAGCAACGCGACGCCCGCCACTGCCTTCGTGGTCCCCATGGCGATCGCATTGGGCTTCGGGGTGCTTTTCGCCACGGTGATTACCCTGTTCCTCGTGCCCGCGCTCTACAACATCGCCGAAGACTTCTTCGGCTGGGATGCTATTTCGCAGGGTGTCAGTGATGTCCCGCATTCAGGCGACGTTCAGCCCGATCATGCTTCACTGACCACACCTGCCATCGAGAGGAGATAACGACGTGAACCCAACAAGACTAACGGCAATCGTGATGTTTGCGTTTGCGCTGTCTGGCTGCGCGGCGCAACAGCCCGGTCGGGATCCGATCGTGGATATGAAGGGCGTAGATCCGGCGCAGTACGAAGAAGATCTCGCCGTCTGCAAGCAATACGCGGAGCAGGTCGGTGTGGCCCGGGACACCGCGACCGGCGCATTGGTCGGCGCAGCGATTGGCGGTCTCGCGGGCGCAGCGGCTGACGACAGCGATTCCGCGAAGCGCGCCGCCGGCGTGGGCGCGGTTGTGGGCGGTGCCCACGGCGCGTTCAGCGGCATCGAGGAGCGCGATCGCGTGATCCGCAGCTGTCTGCGCAACCGGGGTTACGCGGTACTGAACTGAGGTTCGAATGCGCGCGCTGTTGGCATTGCTTGTGTTACTCGCGGCGAACCTCGCCGCGACCAAGAGCGGCGCGAACGAGAGCAGCCCGGCTGACCTATGGATCGACGAGAACACGGCGGTCCCGGGCACGCTGAACGAACTCGTCCCCACCGACGACGCGCGCGAAGACCCGACGCAAGCTGAAGACCCGGGCGTGGCGCGGGAAGACCCAACGCAGCTCGAAGACCCCGACGTGTTCGCGGACGAACACGGCCCGTTCAGAATTGGCGAACCGATGGAAAGCCCGGGTGGGGATCCCGTTGCCCAATGCCTCACGGCGCTCCATAACCTCGCTCTTCTCGGCGAGGCATGGCCAGTCTATCGAGACGAGCGAGGCAGACTGCGCCACCAATGGGCACGCGACCCGTACCGCGGTGCGCGTCAGTATCTCGACATTGAAGCACGCCAGCGCACGCGCGCTGCGGCGGAGCAAATGCAGAGCAGAGACTGCCCTGCGGCAAGCGCGGGCGGCGCAGACATTCCGAGCGTCAGCGATGCGCGCGATGCGCTGTTGCGTGCAGCGCTCTGTGAGGCAGAACGCGCGGAGCTTCTGGCGCTCGAAAACGTCATCGGAAGCACCGAGGAGGCGCGCGCCCGGAAGCGCGCACTCGCCGCCGAAGTGTGTGGTGAGAAGCTGGTCAGCAACCCTTGAGCGCGTGCCAGACGCGTCGATTCTGGCTACCGAACATGTCCGAAAGCTCGACACGACTCGGGAAAATCTTCACCGGCTGAAAGTTGGGATCATCCGGACCCTTGGAGCCAAACGCCGTCAGGTCATAGTCGATCACATCCCAGGCACGATGACGCTCGTCACGGTCGGTACAGATCTCGGC
>DMUF01000015.1:0-1224 GCA_003476445.1 Gammaproteobacteria bacterium
CAGGGAATGCCACGACCACCCAGAGAATCAACCAGTCGCGCCGTTGCTTCGATCGTGAGCGCGCTGGGACTCGAGCGCTCGCTGGTTCGACCGGTGACGTACACCGTCATGCCGGCCTCGCCAAGACCTGCCGCGATTCCCTTGCCAATGCCCTTGCTTGCACCTGTTACAACAGCGACCTGCCCGCGAAGATCGATCATGTTTCATCACCCCTTGCCCGAATGGGTCAGCTGAACCAGCGCCGGCGAAACCAGAACGCCACGCTGACCAGAAGAATCAGCACCGGTACTTCGACCAGCGGCCCGATGACCGCTGCAAATGCGACCGGCGATGCGAGCCCAAACGCAGCAATCGCGACTGCTATGGCAAGCTCGAAGTTGTTTCCTGCGGCCGTGAAGGCCACCGCGGTGGTGCGTGGATAATCAGCCCCGAGCACACGCCCGAACAGGAAACTGATACCGAACATGATCACGAAATAGATTGTGAGCGGAACAGCGATCCGAAGCGCGTCTCCGGGCAGCGCAAGAATTTCGTTCCCCTTGAGAGTGAACATCGCGACAATCGTGAAGAGCAGCGCCACGAGCGTGACCGGTGCTATGCGCGGCAGAAAGGACTGCTCATACCACTGCGAACCGCGTTGCGCGACGAGCAATCGCCGCGTGAGATAGCCCGCCAAAAAAGGCACGCCGAGGTAGATCAGGACCGCCTCGGCGATCGTCCAGACACTCACGTCGATGACGCTGCCTTCGAATCCAAAGAGTTCGGGCAGGTAAGAGAGAAACAGCCAGGCATAGGCGCTGAAGAACAGAATCTGGAACAGTGAATTGAACGCAACAAGCGCCGCCACGTATTGATTGTCGCCCTCCGCCAGCTGGTTCCACACGACGACCATCGCGATGCATCGCGCGAGTCCGATCAGGATGACGCCCGTCATGTAGGCAGGTTCATCCGCGAGGAAGACAACCGCGAGCGCGAACATAAGGACCGGACCGATCAACCAGTTCTGGATCAGAGAGAGGAGCAGCAGGCGCCGGTCAGTAAACACCTGCGGCAACGCTTCATAACGCACCCGGGCGAGCGGCGGATACATCATCAGGATGAGTCCCAGCGCGATTGGAATGTTCGTGGTGCCGACCGTCATCCGGTCTATCGACTCCGGAAGCCAAGGCAAGTAGCGGCCGAGCAACGCGCCAGACGCCATTGCCAGGAAGATCCAGAGCGTCA
>DMUF01000015.1:1548-4987 GCA_003476445.1 Gammaproteobacteria bacterium
ATAGCGATCGAGAAAGCCGAGTCGTCCGCGCGATTGTTCGGCATCTCTTCCCGTTGCCGAAGATGTCTGGTCGTTCACAGCTCCCGCCCCTCGCGCAGCATCATCATCATAAATCCGGTGAAAGCCGCATTGTTCACAGTAAGGCGCGGGTCAACTCGGGCTTTGCAGTCCTCGATGAACTCACGATATCCCGCGTAGAACGCCCATGTCGGCTGTGGGCGATACACGAGATCAGGTGGCGCCAGAAACTGCAGGATCCCGCGCGTGGTTGTCGGTTTTATGAAGAGCTCATCGGTCGGTGTCATATAGAACGGCACAACAGAGACCAGACTCCATTTGGCCAGGCGGTGCTCTACCAATACGTCGGTGATGAGCTCAAAGCCCGCGGCATGATCGCCATGCAGGCGCTGGCGATACCCCTCGACAAGTCGTGCACGATCATCGCGCGGCAGACCATTGACCACATCCCTGAAGCGCGGCTTTTCGAAGAGCGAAACCATGGATGAACGAGAGACGAGTTTCACCACCGACTCGAGCACCAGCCCGGGGCGACGAAAACGCGGCTCCGCGAGCGCCTCTTGCGCCTGCTGGGTCAGCCGCGCGATCGGATGTCGTTTGCCGATATCCGCGAGCGCGGGGCTTGCAAAGGCATCAGGGTACTCGCGCAAGAACAGACTTTCGGCAAGCAGCAGGCGATCAACACGCACAGCAACGTTTCCGCACAGATAAGCCAGCCGGATCGTCGGGCGTTCGCGCGCGGACTGCAAGCACCCTGTCCCATCAATGGGCAATCGAAACCTGTTGCGGTGGAACCATTTGCCGCGTCTGAGCGTTTGGGAACCATACTGATTCCATCTGCGTACTATTCAGCAGGAGACAGCTGGTGAACACGACTCGGCCCGCGACCCTGATTGGCATCATCTCCGTGCTGGCCGCATGCGGGGGTGGGGGCAGCGGCTCCGACGCAGCGCCCGTGAGCACCGCTCCGCCACCACCCACCGGACTCTGGGTATCAGGCGGCGCCACCGGCAGCGGACTCTCGGCATTCCGGGCACGGGCCGGAGCGTTGTCGACGTCCGCCACACGGTCGGGGGCGGACGTGGGCATCGCAGGCCCTGTGACCAGCGCGCCCTCAGGAGGCGCTGGCGCCGCGGGAGGTTCGGGCACGGGTGCTGGCTTCTCGACTACCTATACCCTCGAGGCCGATGTCGACGAGCCCGACATCCTGAAGTACGACGGAGAACTTCTCGTCACGGCGCCCACGCGCAGCGCGTGCTGTTTCATTCTCGCGGATGTGGCGGTTGCGCCTGATGCACCTTCGAGCGCCACACCCGAGGGCCCGCACATCAGCTTGTTTGAAACCGACGCATCTGCCGGTCAGGCGGAGCGTGTCGGCTCAATTCCGCTTGCTGCCGATGAGCGCGTGGAGGGTCTGTATCTGACCTCTGGACGGCTGCAGGCGCTCATGTCTACCGCCTGGTGGGGCGTCTTCGGCGAGCGACTGGCGCGTCCGACTCTTTGGCAGAATCAGGAAACACGCCTCAGCATCTACGACGTCGCCATTCCCGCCACGCCCGCGCGACTGAGCGAACTGCGCATCGAGGGTGCACTGATCGCATCGCGCCGTGTCGGCGACGAAATTCTGCTCATCACTCAGCACACACCGGTGATCGCCGGATTGAATCCCTCCCCCACGACGACTGCGGATGACAGCGCCAACGCCGCGGTACTCGCGGGGATTACACCGGCAGAGATACTGCCTCGAATCACGCGCGACGGAGCACCGATCAACGTGCTCGGACTCGACAGCTGTCTGCGACAGGATGCGTCGCACCCGCTTGCCGTGAACACACCGGCTACCATGTCTGTCGTCACGCTGATCGCGGTGAACGCGAGCAATGGCAATGTCATCCGCGCGAGCTGCCTGCTTGAACCGGTGACCGGGGTCTATGTCAGCAGCGATGTGATCGCCCTTACATGGGTTGATTATCGGGAAGCAACGCCGTTCACCTACGTCCACCAGCTACGACTGCGAGATCACGCGTATCAGGGCTCGGAACGGGTGCCCGGCGCTCTCTACGGCGGTGGCAATGCCGACTTCCGAATCAGCGAGCGCCAGGGTGTGCTTCGCCTTGTCACAACGGAGTTCACGCAGGATCCGACCGATCGGTTCGACCATCGGCTCTTCACCCTGCGTGCAAGCAACAGCGCGCCAGAGCTCGACCTGCTCGCAACGCTCCCAAAGGACGGGGAACCGGAGCTCGGCAAGCCTAACGAGGACCTCTACGGCGTCCGGTTCATTGATCGACGCGCCTATCTGGTCACGTTCGAGCGCACCGACCCGCTCTACGTGATCGATCTGCAGAACCCCGCACAACCTGCGATCGTGGGAGAACTCGAAATACCTGGTTTTTCGGATCTGCTTCATCCGGTCAGCGAAGCACTACTGTTGGGCATTGGCGGCAGCGGGGCCGGACGAGCGAAAGTCGAGCTCTTCAACATCGCCGATCCCGATGCGCCGCAAAGCGCGGGCGTGCTTGAGCTCGGAGCCGACTTCGACCACAGCTTCAGCCCGGCCCAATACAACCGGTATGCGTTCACCTATCTTGCCGGCGACTCAATCGATCGTTTTGTCGTGCCCTATTCCGCGTGGCGATTTCGCGACGATACGTTTTCGTCCAAAGACGCATTTGCGCTATTCGAGCTCGCGGGAAAAGCGCAGCCGGAAAGCGCTTCAGTTCAACAGATCGGCGAGGTGCTCCTACCGCCTGGCGAAGGCACTTCCGGCGACGTACGTTCAGTCATCGCCGGTGATGCACTGTATCTGTGGACGGCGCAGAGCCTGCTGACCGGGTTCTGGTCGAATCCCGAGACCGTTACACCGGTGCGCTGAATCGATGACGCGCGCGAACTACCGTCCGCGCGCCATCTGCACCAGCTTTGCAAGATCGACGTTGCGCGCCTGCGCCTCGATCTGCGGGCGATACTCCGACTGCAGGCCGCGGGCGCGTGTGAGTACCGAGGCGTAGGACTCCTTCAGGAGCTGGGTACTCATGGTTCGGCCGCCGGCGTAGTAGCGCAGCGCCACATGCCCGAGGGCATAGGTCGTGGCAAACGAGAAGGCAACGCCGGTCGCACCCCCGGCAAGCCCTCCCAACAATCGGCCGGCCGCCTTCCCGAACAATCCGCCGATGACTTTGCGGCCGATTTCCTCGAGATACTGCCCGGTCAGTCCGACCCCGAGGGTGGCAAGCAGGTCCTTGATGGCACCCCGATCAAGTTCGTAGCCGTGCGCTTTGCCGATGCCATGAACCATCTTCATCTGGAGAGGAATGATGGCCATCGAGGCCATCGATTGGGGCAGCAGTTCGAGCGCCCCGTTGAGGATCGCATAGTTGAGAATCGACTTCTCAAGCGCGGCCGTGCTGTCGACCGACAG
>DMUF01000015.1:5354-8291 GCA_003476445.1 Gammaproteobacteria bacterium
GAGCGTCGAGGACCTGAGCGTCGGGTAGAGGCACCTCCCAGGGCTCAAGCGGCGTTACTGCCAAGGCGTCCGCGGCATCAAGAGGCGGGCGACTTTCAGTAGAAGACAGCCCGAGCTCGCGCGCCAGGCCATCAAGAAACGCAGATTCCTCGGCATTGCGCGCGCCATCCGCATCGCACACCCCAACCGCGAGCTCGTACGCGAGCTGCCGTAGCTGCGAGTTGGTCAGGGCGGCGGCTGCGGACGCCAGCGTGACGCGCTTTAGCAACACGTCCTGATACAGCGCCGCGAGATTGAGATCGGGAGCAGCTAATGACTCCGCGACGCGACGCACCGCGGCACGCTCGGCATCGTCCTTCTCGTTATCGGCAAAGGCGGCCATGAGCGCTATCGAGAGAATGGCGGTTTGTTCAGCCGGCTGCATGGTGACTACTCCTGACAGGAAGGGTTTCGAGATTGTACGCAGGCCACTGCTCATCCCTGTCGCATGACCTTCGATGGGAGAGGAGCGGGGTATCAGGCGGCGTTGGCGACTGCTGGGTTGCGCTGCACAGGGGTTAGCTTGAGCAGGAGAATCGAGATCAATGCCGGGATGAGCAACGCCGCGAAGACCAGCAGGGCGGCGTCGTAGCTGCCGCTGGTATCGCGGATCTCCCCGGCAATCCAGGGACCAGCCGCTGCGAGCGTTGAGAACGGTCCGATCAGTCCCATCACGAGCCCAAAGGACGCCGTACCGAAATGCCTGCTCACGATGGCCGCCAGCAGAGGCAGATGGGCGGCGGACGCAACACCCAGCAGCAAACCGACCATACCGAACTCGACGAAGGTCAGTGATGTAGACATGAGAAGCATGGCGAGCAGCACTGCGGCCACAGAGAAGACGAAGATCCAGCGCACCTCAACCCGATCCGTCAGCGCACCGATGACCACCTTCCATAGCGCCATGAGCAACGCCATCGCCGACATAACCCATGCGGTATCACGCGCATCGATGCCATGATCGAGGCCGAAGGGCGCAAGATTCTGCTGCAATCCGCCATTCACCAGCGAGAACAGCGAGAAAGCGATCACCATGAACCAGAAGGTGGGCTCGCCGAAAACTGCTTTGACCGTCCACGCCCTGCTCCCGGGCGAGATGCCTGGGTGAGCGCCAGCGGATGCGACTGCCGCATGCCGCTCAATCACACTTTCTTCAGGGCGCGGCGCGTTGCGGATCACCAGCAGGCTGAGCGGCACGATCGCGAGCACAACCCCAACAGCCAGAATGTCGTTCGCGTCGCGCCAACCGTATTCCGCCTGCAGCCAGGTGACGAGAGGCGGCAGGAAGAACCCGCCCATGGAAGTGCCGACCGTGGAAATTCCAAGCGCGAAGCCTCGACGACGTGTGAACCAACGCGCGGTCAGCGTCTGCGCCGCCAAGGGTCCCGCGAGCAGGGTGCCACCGACAACAAAGGATCCGTAAATAGCCATCAGCTGCCAGAGCGCAGTGGCGCGCGCCGCAAGCACGAGCGCGAGCGCGAGGCTCACCGCGCCGCCGCACACCAGCGCCCGTATCGGGAGGCGATCCATCGCCCGACCTGCGAACGGCGCCAGCAATCCCATCGCCCCCTGCAGGATGAAGAAGATCACCATGATCTCGCCGCGACCCACGCTGAACTCGCTGCTCCAGGGCTCCACGAAAAAGGTGAAGCAGTAAAGCGCAACGCCGAAGCTCACCGCCTGAAAGACGAGGCCAGCGAACACGACATTCCATCCGTGATACCAGGGCATGGTGCATTCCCCCCGAACGCAGATACACGCGTGCAAACAGCACCCGTCCTTCGATTATGCCGCACGATCAAGCTCTGGTATCCTCGATATTAGGGTACTAATGGGAGCAAGCGATGGCTTGGGCGGACTTGGGGAAAGTGCTGAAAATCTTCGGCGGCGCAGAGCTGTCGGCAGCGGAACAGGAAGATCTCTCGAAAGAGATCATGCTCATGGTTCTGGCCAGAGCGACCGCAGCCGATACCAACATCAAGCAAGTAGAAGTCGACACGGTATGCCAGGTGCTGAAGACCTACACCGGCACAGACTTCACCAGCGCTGAGGTGCGCGTTGCCGCGACCACCTCGCTGTACGATCGCGCGCCGCTCGATCGTTACGTGAGCTCAGCTGCACGCAAGCTCGACCCGTCAGCGCGCGTGCAGATCGCTCAGGCGCTGAGAGAAGTGGTCAAGTCCGATGAGCGCATCAGCAGCCTCGAGATCAACTTCTTCAACTACGTCGTGAACGCGCTGGATCTGACGCCCGCACAGCTCATGGGCGTCGAGTAAGCCGCTAACCGGCGTATTGCCATTTTTCTCACTGCGCTGGCGCGAGCGCATCGCGCACCAGCCCTTCGACTGCCGACATCATGAGCGGGGCAATCGACGGGCTGATCGATGTCGCGGTGAGGTAATCGGCTGAAGGAAAGGGTGCGCCCGGGGCGAAGTACTCGGGCTTGAGAATGTATCCGAGCGCATCCCCGGTAAGCCCGAGCACGAAGCTGTGCCGCCGTCCGATCAGCGCGCGCGTGTCCAAACCGTGCTGCGGCGAGGTCTCACCCGGATGCGTCACCAGGACCGCCGGTCCGATTTCCAGCAGCGCAACCTCGGTTCGCAGGCGTCCCTCCTCCAGCGTGCGACGCAGAACGCCAGCCTCCAACAACGCGTTGAACCCCGGGTTTTCAAGCGGCACCAGAAACTCCTGCCGCGCCGCACGCAGCCGCGGCGCAGGGTCTGAATCCGCACTCTTCAGCAGCTCCAGGGCCTTCGCCGCCACGGCTTCGCCATAGCCTTCGGCGCGAGAGAAACTCTGGTCACGCTTGTCCGGCTGCACCCAGCCGCCGATGGCGCCCTGCAGGAACAGATGTTCACCCGGGACGGCCTTCGCCATGGCGCTATAGAAACCACCCAC
>DMUF01000015.1:8631-9074 GCA_003476445.1 Gammaproteobacteria bacterium
TTGACGAGCGTCGCGATCGCGAGCCCATCACTACCCACAAATTGCAGAACCCCCATCTGCCGATCGATGAGCCCAGGTTCGGTAACGTTGGTCACCCACCCGAGATCGTGCTCGCCGCTCGCCACACGCAGTTGGACGGGTTTGAGGCGATCTCCGGCCGCCACCACCTGATCCGCGGCCGTGTTGATCAGGAAATCAACATAGGCCTGATCACGTCCACTGGTCATCTCGTCCGGACCCCAGAGACCCACCACATCCGGCCCGGAATGAGTGTGCGTGGAACTGACCAGAATGTGTTCCGGGCGCAGTCCCGGCAGCGCCGATGCGGCCACTGCTCGGGCGCGAATCAGTTCAATGTCGCCGCGATTGAGCCCGATGTTATCGAGCGTCACGATCGCGTATGACGCTTTGCCATCCGAGAGCACCACCGCTTTCGCAAACAG
>DMUF01000243.1 GCA_003476445.1 Gammaproteobacteria bacterium
TGCTCTTCGGGCGGCGTGATCGTCTGTTGCAGCGCTTTGATGTCTCCGGCCTCGAGGCGGTGGAGGCGGCTCGAGCCGCTGGGCGTGGCGTGATTGTGCTGACACCGCACACCTGCGCGTTCGAATGGGGCGGTCAGTGCATCGCCATGTTGCGGCCGGTGGTGAGCGTGGCGCGTCTGCATGCCGAAGATGGGCTCATGGACTGGATCATGCACGCTATGCGGCTCAAGTCCGGCGGCGTGGTCTATGGAAATGCTCAGTCGCTGGTGCCGCTCATCAAGGCGGTGCGCGGAGGGCGGTGGTTTTTCTATCTGCCGGACGAGGATCGGCGCGATGAAGGCGGCGTGTTCGCCCCGTTCTTCGCCGAGGAGAAACTGACTATTCCATCCATTGGTCGGCTTGCCAGCGCGTGTCGGGCGGATGTCTTTCCCACGCGGATTTTCTATCACCCCGATACGCAGCGTTTCGAGGTCACCTTTCTTCCCGCGTTGCCGCCGTTCTCCGGCTCCGACATGGCGCTGGACGCTGTTCAACTCAACGCGGGCCTGGAGACGGTACTGGCGCCCGATCCTGCGCAATATGCGTGGTTTCAGCGCATCTTCCGCAGTCGGCCAGCTGGCGCTCAAAAAGTCTACGGACCCTATGGCGCGCTGCGCACGCGACGGCATGTGCCGCGCCGCTGAGGCGTCTTCGCTTCCGAGGGGTGGTTACCTCGAAGCGTCGTGCAGCGCGAGGATCACGCCTTGCAGATGTTCCGCATAGTCGCTGGTCCCGCTTTGCGGATTGGCGTGGAAGGCGATGACGATGCCTGTGTCGGGGTCGACGAAGATCTGCGGGTTGGCAATCTCCTGATGCTCGTGCAATGTCGCGTGCCCGGGAAGCGAGAGAAAGCCTTTGCCGATCTGCCCGTCGGACGAGTGCAGAGACGCCGAGATCCATCCTTCCGGCACCAGCCGTGACCCATCCGGCAGTTGCCCATCCCGTGCGGCGAGAACACCCAGACGCGCGTAGTCACGCAAGGTGGCGCTGACGCAGCAACCGCCAGTCGTTCCCTCTGAGCCGTCGAGAAGCCAGGTGGCGTCAGATTCCATGCCGAAGGCGTGCCAGACGCGCTCTTGCAGCATTGTAGCGGGATGATTGCCCGCAGCAGCGGGTAGCTCCGAGCCGGTGCGCATGGCGCCCGCAACCCCCGCGGTGTCGTGATTAGTGGAGACACGCGTGGGAACATAGTCGTCGAGCGCGTGCAGGCTGCTCTCGCTTGCGCCCGACTGAACGGTGCTGCCAATCAGAAGTCCCGTGACCGCGCGTGTCATGGACAGCGAGGTGAGACGCGACTGACGATCCTGCCCGGGTCCGTAATGCTCAAGGAGAATTCCCTGTCCCTTGATCACCAACAGCCCGCCGGTCTCCGGGCGCAGAAGAAAATCGTCGAGTGCATAGGTCTTGCCGCCGACCGTGTAGGCGAGCCCGTGAAAATGCTGATGCTCGTCGGTCAGGGTAAAGGGCTGCGGCGCCCGCGTGATGACCTGGTGGGGCAGCAGATGGTCGACCTGATCAAACCCGATCGATGGCTCCTCTGCCCAGGCAGCACGGGTTAGCGCGACGACCGCGAGACCCGCGAGCAGTACTTGTCTTGTCGGCATAAGGTTGCTCCTTGGTTGAGCGCCTCATTCGGGACCGAGAGGGGATGACCTCCCGGTTCCGGATCTGTGCGGTCAGCCTGATGCCGCCGCGCGCTCGATACCATGAGCAAAACGTAAGCGTTTGTAAGCGTGTTGGGCGTTCGATGGCGGCCTGCGCCCGCATGTCACCGCGCGGCTGCGCGCAATAGCGCGGTGACCGCATCGAGATGCTGCGGGTGTTCGCCCCCAACCGCCGTTAGCGCGTTGCTATGCGCCGCAATTACGAGCCCGGCCGCGGGATCGATAAAGATCTGCTGACCGAAGATGCCTTGTGCCGCGTAACTGCCATCACCGGAGAGCCACCACAGATAACCGTAGCCCGGGTCGGCGGGCGAGGGCGCTGTGGAGTCCGCCATGAACTTCCCTGGAAGCACCTGCGTGCCATCAGCCAGCACACCGCTACGCAGAGCGAAGATGCCGATGCGTGCGTAGTCGCGCAGGGTTGCGCTCAGGCAGCATCCCCCGGTCTCGCCGCCACCCGCGGGGCTCGTCAGCCAGTGCGCGTCGTGCTCCATGCCGAACGGTTGCCAGATGCGCTCCTCGAGATAGCTCGCTGCATTGTTCCCGATGGCCGATCGCAGGATTTCACCAGCGAGATTCGTCTCCCCCGTGTTGTAGTTGAAACGCGCGCCGGGGCTGCCAAGGCGCGGCAGCGTACCCAGATAGCGAACAAGTTCGAGCCCGTTGGCGGCTCCCGCGCGGGCGACATCCGATTCCGGATCGGCATAGTCCTCGTTCCATGCCACTCCTGATGCCATCTGCAGGACGTCGCGAATGGTCGCATCCGCGTAGGGCGATTGCCCTAGGCGTGGCACATGGGTTGTGACAGGCACATCGACGCTCTCGATGAAGCCATCCTTGACCGCGGCGCCAATCAGCATCGACGTGATGGACTTTGTCACCGAGAAAGAGACCCAGCGGGAATTCCGGTGGTGACCCGGAGCGTAGTGTTCAAACAGGACGCGATCGTTCTTGACCACAATCAGTCCGATGGTCTCGGGCATCGCGAGAAAGTCCGCGACGGTGAACCGCTTCCCGTCGACGGTGTATTCAAGCTTCGCGAAGGACTGCAGATCGTCCACCAGGGGCCACGGTGTCTGGCTCGCCGCCACACGACGCGTAGGCAGTATCTGATCGACGTGGGCGAACGCGGCGCGACGCTCGGTTGGGGTAAAGAACAGCATGCCCGACGAACGTCCGCC
>DMUF01000022.1 GCA_003476445.1 Gammaproteobacteria bacterium
GGTCAGGAGCGACGCCCGTCGATGTATTCGTCGATCAGTTCGTGATAACGCCAAATACGGGTTTCCTGCTTCGAAAGATAGACGCCGACGAAGCCTCGCGAGCGGAAGCCGCGCTGTTGTGTGACAAACACACTCACGTCATCCTCGATCGCCGGTCCGATCGAGTCTTTGCCGAACTCGAGCATCCTGAGGGGTGCTTCATCAGGGCCTTGGTAACTGCCCATGCCGCGTTCGTTGGCCTTGCTGCCGGCCTCAATCGACGCCGGGCTTGCATACCACCAGTTGTCGAACAGGCAGCGCTCGGGATCGGTCGGGTGGGGCCGTGCCCGCAGGAAGTGGAAGCCGTCGGACCACAGCGACACCGCGAAGTTCGGAAACAGCGTGTAGTGGAACGCATCGGTGAGCTGCTGATCCGGCACCTTGGCGTAGTGCGAGAACCCTCGCGCTGGACCAAGCCGGCGCTTGGCTTCCTGCAGGGCTGCGCGAGTCTTTTCCGGAGCGCCGCGGAAGTCTTCCGGATTCAGATCCCAGTAGCGCAGCTGTGAAGCGAGCGGATCCAGGATGTTGCCGTCCTTGTCTGTAGACCCGACGCCATAACCGCCTTCCATGATCATGCGATTGTGGCCTTCGTTCGAGAGATCGAACTTGGTCTCGCGGAAGTAGGTGTTGATGTTGCCGCGGATCTTGGTGCGATCCGTGTCTGGCGTTGCTGCCATGTGCACGGTCGGTACGTGATAGGACTCGTTGAAGTTATCGAGCACGATCTTCCAGTTGCACGGCAGCTCCATGCTGTTCGCCATGGTGCGGCGCCAGGTGTGGATATCCCTGCGTGCCCACTCGTCCCAGATCGGGCCAAGGTAGGAGCGCAGGCTGCCGCAGTTTGGATCCATGTTGATCCAGATGAAGCCGGCGAAGGTCTCGCAGCGCAGTTCGATCAGGTTCACCTTGCCGCAGGGATTGCCTTCGGGGAAATCCTCACGATCGGGGGCGAAATTCAGCGTGCCGTCCGGAAGGAAAGCCCAGCTGTGGTACTTGCACACGAAGCGGCTCTTGATGCTGCCCTTCGGCTCCGATACCAGCGGGTTGCCGCGGTGCTGGCAGACGTTGTAGAAGGCTTTCACCGAGCCGTCCTTCTGGCGGACCATCAGAATCTCTTCCGGCCCGACCGGTTCCATCTGCCAATCGCCAGGGTTCGGCAGCTCCGCCTCACGACCGAGGAGCAGCCAGACCTTGGTCCACATGCCCTCCCACTCGCGCGCAAGGAACTCCCGCGACGTATAGCGGTAGCCTGGGATCTTGTGACCGTGCGTCTCCTGTTCCTGCCAGGTATCGACGACCGGGGTTGTCTCTGCCATGTTCCCTCCCTCCGGGGTCGGCGCCGTGGAGATTCACGGCTGCACGTCGTTAATGTAGCGGATCAGGTGCTGGGTCTGGAAGTCAAAATGCCCGCGCTGGTAGACGCTTTTGGGGCTATATCCCGGCTTGGGCCAGGGCCGCTTCAGGAATCGGTGGCCGCTGCGGAAATCTGGCCCCTTGTCATCGTTGCTAGCAACCGGACACACGGGCTAGGCTCTTCGCCTTTACCGCAATGCCTGGAGCCCCAGCCATGACAAACCGTCTGCCGCGATATCGCGAACTGCCCGCTGTCGCAGGTAATCCACCGAAGACCGCCTGGGGTCTGTTCGGGGCCAATGACAACATCGGCATGTTCAACCTGCAGACCCCCGAGGTCGTGGTGGCAGCCGCGCGTCTGGTGCGCAAAGGTGCCGTGTTCGCGATGAATTGGGAGCAGGAAAAGCCGAATCCTCCGCTCTTCGGTCGCGGCAAGTTTCGGCACACCGTGTTTCGCGATATTCCAGTCGGACATCATGGGGACGACTGCCTCGATAACTTCTTCACTCAGGCGTCGAGCCAGTGGGATGGGCTCACCCACGTTGGCGATTATGAGCACGGCTTCTGGGGCGGTGTGCAGAACGCAGAACTGCGCGCGCATCCTGATGATCATCGGCTTGGCATCGATCACTGGGCACGCAGGGGCATTGCTGGGCGCGCGGTGGTTCTCGATGTGGCGCGATGGCGCGCCGCTCAGGGGCGGCCCCTCGACTGCGATGCGAGTGATGCCATCACCGTTGCAGATCTCGAAGGAACCCTGCAGGCGCAGAGAACCGAGCTCAAGCCCGGCGATGTCTGGATCCTTCACCTGGGCTGGGTCGAATGGTACGAGCGGCAGGGGCCGCGCAAGCGTGCAGAGATGGCAGTCACCGCGAACCTCCGGACACCTGGACTTGAGTGCTCCGAGGCGATGGCCGAGTGGATATTCGATCATCATCCGGCGGCGCTTTGTTCTGACAACCCGGCGCTAGAGGTTTGGCCGCCGCCGAACTTCACCGATCCGGAGGGTTTTCTGCATCACTGGATCATTGGTCGTTTTGGCATGGCCATTGGCGAGATGTTTCAGACCACCCATCTCGCGTCCGATTGCGCTGCCGATGGGGTGTACGAAGGCTTGTTTGTTTCCGCGCC
>DMUF01000214.1:0-639 GCA_003476445.1 Gammaproteobacteria bacterium
CTGGTGCACCGCAGTCTGTTCGCAGCGCGGCTCCGGCGCGCGCAGCGCCCAGGCAAACCACACGGTGCCGACCGGAACCAGGGGCTCTCCGCCATCGGGGCCGGCAAGTCCGGTGACGGCGACGCTCACGTGTGCATCGCTCGCGTGCAGCGCGCCTTCCGCCATCGCGCGCGCCACGGGCTCGCTGACCGCCCCTTCCCGCGCGAGCAGCGCGGCGGGCACGCCGAGCATGCGTTCCTTTGCGGACAGGCGATAGGTGACGAACCCGCCTTCAAACCAGGTCGAGCTGCCGGCGATCTCCGTTAGCGTCGCCGCGATCAGCCCGCCGGTGCAGGATTCGGCGGTCACAAGTCTCAGGTCTGAAGCCGTCAGCAGTCGGGCAAGTTCGTCGATGGGAATGTCCGGTATGTCGGACATGGAAGCGGTTCAGCCGGGCGTCGTGCGCAGCCTGGCCTCAGCCATGGCAGCGGCCTGGAACATGGCGCGCGCCTTGTTCATGGTTTCCTTCCACTCGAGGCGCGCGACGGAGTCGGCAACGACCCCGCCGCCGGCTTGAATGTACAGCGTGCCGTCCTTCACGATCGCGGTACGGATGGCAATGGCGGTATCCATGTTCCCGTTCCAGGCGAGATAGCCCAC
>DMUF01000214.1:1006-1200 GCA_003476445.1 Gammaproteobacteria bacterium
GCGCGCAGTACGTCCATCGCAGTCTTGCCCGCCTTGAGCCGTCCAATCACGTTGCTCGAGATGTGCATGACGTGAGAGTAGCGCTCGATCACGAACCGCTCCGTCACCTCGACGGAACCGGTTTCGGCAACCCGCCCCACGTCGTTGCGCCCGAGATCGATGAGCATGAGGTGCTCCGCGATCTCTTTGGGGTC
>DMUF01000214.1:1546-5538 GCA_003476445.1 Gammaproteobacteria bacterium
AGGGGCCGGTTGCTGATCACACCGTCTTCGAGGCGCGCCAGAATTTCCGGCGAGGAGCTCACGATCTGGAACTCGTCCAGATCCATGAAGTACATGTAGGGCGACGGGTTCAGGCTGCGCAGAGCCCGATACAGATTGATCGGATCGGCGCTGAAGCGCAGCGAGAGCCGCTGCGACAGCACGACCTGCATGACGTCACCCGCGCGAATGTAATCACGAATGCGCTCTACCGCCTGCTTGAACGGCGCCTCGCCGAACGAGGACTGGAAGTCGCCTTCGGTGACCGGCTGATTGCTGCTGGCCTCCGCGATCGGTGGCACCGCCCGCGTGAGCGCCTTGCTGCGCTCCTGCAGCGCTTCGAGCGTGCGCCGGTAAATGCCGGGTTCATTGGGGTCGACCAGGCTGATGAGCTGCATGCGCCCCTTCAGATTGTCGAACACCACCACGTCCTCGGAAACCATGAGCACGATATCCGGGGTCTCGAGCTGATCGGGAGGGGCTTTGCCTGCCAGCCGGTGCTCCACGTAGCGCACGCAGTCGTAGCCGAAGTAGCCCACCAGCCCGCCGTAGAAACGCGGCAGCTCCGGCAGATCCGGCACCCGGAAGCGCGCCTGAAAGGCTTCAATGAAACCTAGCGGATCCAGAGTTTCCAGCTGTTCGGTGATGGCTCCATCAGTGGCGACGGTCACTACGTTGCCGCGCACCGAAAGCACCGTGCGGCAGGGGAGCCCGATGATCGAATAGCGTCCCCATTTCTCGCCGCCCTGGGCCGATTCGAGCAGGTACGAGTAGGGACCGCGCGCGAGCTTCAGGTAGGTGGAAAGCGGCGTGTCGAGATCGGCGAGTGCCTCAAAAACGACCGGCACCCGGTTGTAACCCGCAGCCGCAAGCGCGGCAAAACGTTCCGCGTCCATAGCGTTCGGCGCTGACTGCCAATCCGGCGAAGCCGGGTTCTTGCCATCCTGAGTCGCCGCACCTGGGTCGGTCACGATCGCGCCCCGGCGGCGCGTGATGGCGCGCGCAACAGTTCGAGGAACGATTGGATCACCCGGTCTGCGCCTAATGCCTCCGGCGCGATGCCGTGGTTGTAGCCGTCGGCAACGCACACCACGGGGCAGCCCGCTGCGCGCGCGCAGAGCACGTCGGTTTCCGAGTCGCCCACGAACAGCAGCTCGGTGACGGGCAGCCCGAGCAGACCGGCGGCGTGCAGGGCCGGATCAGCCGCCGGCTTGGGTCGGGCGGCGGTGTCGCCGCAGACGATGCAGTCAAACCAGCGCAGCATGTCGAGCTCTTCCAGCAGCGGCAGCGCGAGGCGCGTCATCTTGTTAGTGACGACGGCGAGGCGTGAGCCGCGATCGCGCAAGGTGGTGAGGGTCTCGATAACGGCGGGATAGGGCTGGCTGTGTTCAGCAATAGCGCGCTCATAGTGATTGATGAACGCGTCGCGCAGCTCATCGACGAGCGCGGGCGGTGCTCTCAGATGACTTAGCGCTTCTTCCACCAGCACCTTGGCGCCGTGGCCGACCCAGTGCCGCGTCAGCGATTCTGCGACCGGCGTGAATCCCGCGCCCTGGAGCGCCAGATTGAGCGCCGCGTTGATATCCGGTGCCGTGTCGACCAGCGTGCCATCGAGATCGAACAGGTAGCCCGCGAACGCGGGCAAGGGACCGGAGCGCAGGGCCGTCGCGTTCATTCCGGCCTCACTCCAGCGCTGACCGCAGGGCCGCGATGGTGCCCGCATAGTCGCCGCTGCCAAAAATCGCGGAGCCAGCCACGAACGTGTCCGCCCCTGCATCGGCCGCACGGCGGATATTGCCGACCTTGATGCCGCCGTCGATTTCAAGCCGGATCGGGCGCCCGCTCGCGTCGATGCGGTCGCGTGCCGCGGCCAGCTTGGTCAGACTCGACTCGATGAACGACTGGCCGCCAAAACCCGGGTTCACGCTCATGACGAGCACGAGGTCGACGAGATCGATGACCTCGTCGAGCACGGTGATCGGCGTGGCGGGATTGAACACGATGCCCGGGCTTGCGCCGCCCTCGCGGATCGAGGTGAGGGTGCGGTGCAGGTGCTCGGTCGATTCGGGGTGCACGCTGATGATGTCGGCGCCGGCAGCGAGGAAGTCGCCGATGAGCCGATCGACCGGCTTCACCATGAGGTGCACGTCCATGATGCAGTCGATGCCCGCGCGGCGGAGCGACTCAAGCACGAGCGGTCCCACGGTGAGGTTCGGAACGTAATGGTTGTCCATCACGTCGAAATGGATGAGGTCGGCGCCGGCCTCCATGACCTGACGGACTTCATCGCCAAGACGTGAGAAGTCGGCTGCGAGCAGTGAGGGGGCGATCCAGTGTTTCATCCCTGCATTCTACGCGCGCGACCGCGCCCAGGCATCCACCGCTGCCAGCTGTTCAGCGTCACCGATGTCTGACCAGAAGCCCTGCCACACGGTTCCAGCCACCCGACCGCGCGCAACGGCGTCGAAGAGCAGATCGCGCAGTGAGAACGGTCGCGCCGCACAGTCGGCAAACAGCCGTGGATGCAGAACGGCGATGCCGCAGTAAACAAAGCCGTCGCCGCGCCGGGTGACGCGCCCGCCCAGAGCGTCGAAGTCACCGTGCTCGCGATGGGTTGGACGAGGCGTCAGCAGCAGGTGGACATCGTCGCCTCCGGCGAGGGGTCTCAGCAGCCGGGTCAGCGGAAAGTCGGTGTAGATGTCGCCATTCACGAGCAGGAACGGCTCGTTCCCAAGCAGCGGCAGCGCTTTGACGATACCGCCCCCGGTTTCGAGCAGCGTGGTCTCGCGGCTGTACTCGACCTCGACGCCAAAGCGGCTACCGTCGCCGATCAATGCCTCGATCTGTTCGCCAAGGTGATGCAGGTTGATGACCACCTGCGTGATCCCCGCCGATTTGAGCCAGCCGAGCTGTAGCACGAGCAGCGGTACATCACCCACGGGAGCCAGCGGCTTTGGCAGCGTATCGGTGAGTGGACGCAGTCGTTCTCCGCGTCCGGCAGCAAGAATCATGGCGCGCATGGGCAGTCCTACACCGCCGCGAAGCGTTGCGCGGCAAGTGGTGCGAGCCGCTTGAGCTCGGTGTGGAGCGGCGCGAGATCAGGATAGTGCGCTGACCGCTCGATGAGCGCCTCCAGCACGGTGCCGATCCAGCGCAGATGGGTGGTCTTGCCGTCGCGCAGCTGCAGGCGCGCGAAGATTCCGACGGCTTTCAGCTGTCGCTGGATTGCGGTCAGGTCGACGAGTCTCGGTACCCGCTCCGGATCGAGATCAAACCCGGAGCGGACGAGCCATGCCGTGCGCCAGCGCTCAACCGTGCTCTGATCGAAGCGGTGGTAGCAGTCATGCAGCAGCGACGCGAGGTCGTAGCAGGCGGGTCCGATCAGCGCATCCTGAAAATCGACGATGCCCACCTGGTGCGCATCGGTGTACAGGAGGTTGCGGCAGTGCCAGTCGCGGTGCACACAGCACTGCGGCTGTTCGAGCGCGTTCTCGACCAGCAGCGGGTAGACCGAGTCCGTGACCGAGGCGGTCAGGGTGACGCCGAGCCCGCGACCGGCAAACCACTCCGTGAAAATGCCGAGTTCCGTGCCAAGCCGCTCCGCTGTGTAGGGACCAATGGCCGGGTCGCTCACGCGCTGCAGCACGAGCAGGCTCTCAAGCGCCGCGGCCAGCGCGGCGTCTTCCGCACCCGTGCCGTAGAGGTCGGCGAAGTGGCGCGTCCCCAGGTCTTCGAGCAGAAACCAGCCCTCGCGCTCGTCGACCGCCAGCACGGCGGGCACACCAAGCCCGGCGCGTCGAAAGACGCCCGCCAAATGCAGGAATTGGCTGTTCTGCTCGAGCGCGGGGGGTGAGGTCATCAGGATCACGCTGGTAACCGATGCGAATTCCATCGGTATCGCCCGGTGAAACCGTGCACGGTGAAAACGGCGGTGGCTTGCCTCTACCGGCAGCGCAGTCCAGGTCACCGGATCA
>DMUF01000055.1:0-122 GCA_003476445.1 Gammaproteobacteria bacterium
TCCATAAACTCGCCCGCAAGGCGGGCTGCCATGGATTTTTCGCCGCGCTTGCGCGCGTAATCCACTAGCCAGCGCATGGCCAACGCCTGGCGTCGCGCCGGCCGGACTTCAACCGGGACCTG
>DMUF01000055.1:430-4390 GCA_003476445.1 Gammaproteobacteria bacterium
TAGGTCGCGCCGCCGACGCGTCGCGCCTTTACTTCGACGTAGGGCGCCACCGCGTCCAGCGCCTTTTCGAAAACATCCACCGGGTCGCCCGCGCCGCGTTCCTGGATGCGCGCAAGGGCGCCATACACGATGCGTTCAGCGACGGCTTTCTTGCCGCTCTCCATCACATGATTGATGAACTTTGCGACAGTTTGATTGTGGTACTTGGGATCTGGAAGAATTTCCCGCTTCGCGATCACGCGACGTCTTGGCATGTCATTGCCTCCCTGGCTTCAGGTTGATCCCCATCAGGCGCTGACATAGCGCGCCCGGGGCCTTACTGGAGGACCCTTACGAAGGGTCTGTTTATTTCGGCCGCTTGGCGCCGTACTTCGACCGGCTCTGGCGACGCGCCGACACACCGGACGTGTCCAGCGTTCCGCGGACCGTGTGGTAACGCACACCGGGCAGGTCCTTCACGCGACCACCACGGATGAGCACCACAGAGTGCTCCTGAAGGTTGTGCCCCTCACCGCCGATGTACGAGGTGACCTCGTAACCGTTGGTCAACCGCACGCGGCACACCTTGCGCAGCGCCGAGTTCGGCTTCTTCGGGGTGGTGGTGTAAACGCGTGTGCAGACGCCGCGCTTCTGCGGCGAGCCCTGCAACGCGGGGACGATGTTCTTCTCGACCGGACGCTTACGCGGCTTGCGGACGAGTTGGCTGATTCTGGCCATTGCTACTCCAAATAATCACACCGTGCGCGAGGCCCCGGCGCGAGCGAGCGCGCGATTCTAATCGCGCGCCTGCCCTGACGCAACGACACACGCGGCGCCGGTTTCTTAATCCACTGCGCCAAATGCCTCGGACAGCGCCTGCTCGATCTGGTCCGCCGTGGCTCCCTGTTCCTTGTAGGTTCGTGCCGCCAGGAGCTCCGCCCGCTTGCGACGCCGCTCGTTGTGATAGGCAAGACCCGTACCCGCAGGAATCAATCGACCCACGACCACGTTTTCCTTGAGTCCGCGCAGGAAATCGCGCTTGCCGGTGACCGCAGCCTCCGTCAACACGCGCGTCGTCTCCTGGAACGATGCCGCCGAAACGAACGATTCCGTGGCAAGCGAGGCCTTCGTGATTCCGAGGAGCTGCCGCTCAAACGCCGCAGGCTGTTTGCCCTCGACACGCAGCGCGTCGTTGGCTTCAAGCACAGCAACGTATTCCGTCTGCTCACCGCGGATGAATGCGGAATCGCCCGGATCGGTGATCTCCACCTTTCTCAGCATCTGCCGCACGATCACTTCGATGTGCTTGTCGTTGATCGTCACGCCCTGGAGGCGGTAGACCTCCTGAATCTCGTTCGTAATGTACTCCGCGAGCTCCGCCACGCTCTTGAGCCGCAGAATGTCGTGGGGGTTGGGCGGACCGTCGGAGACCACTTCCCCTTTCTCCACCTGCTCACCCTCAAACACGCTGATCGCGCGCCACTTGGGAATCAGCGTCTCGATCGGCTCGCCATCCGCCGGCGTGACCACCAGGCGACGCTTGCCCTTGGTCTCCTTGCCGAAACTGACCACACCGGAACACTCGGCAAGGATCGCCGGTTCCTTCGGCTTGCGGGCTTCGAACAGGTCCGCGACCCGGGGCAGACCACCCGTGATATCGCGCGTCTTGGACCCTTCCTGCGGGATGCGGGCGATGATGTCGCCAACGCCTACCGCCGCATTGTCCTCGAGATTCAGCATCGCGTTTGCTGGGAGGTAGTAATTCGCCGGCAGATCACTTCCAGGCAGTATTACGTTCTTGCCTGAGGCGTCCAGCAGCACTACCGCCGGGCGCAGATCTTTACCGGCGCTCGGACGATCTTTCGGATCCATGACCACAATGTTGGTGAGCCCCGTGAGCTCGTCTGTCTGACGATTGACCGACAGCCCCTCTTCCATGCCCTGCAGGCTGACGACACCGGCAACCTCGGTCACGATCGGGTGCGTGTGCGGGTCCCACTGCGCGATCACCTGACCAGGCGCCACTTCATCCTTCTCAGCAACGGTTAGGACCGCGCCGTAGGGCAGCTTGTAGCGCTCACGCTCACGACCCTGAGCATCAGCGATCGCGATTTCGCCGGAGCGCGAGACCGCAACCAGCTCGCCGGATTCACGGGTTACGGTCTTCAGGTTGTGCAGCCGAACGGCGCCACCGTGCTTGACCTGGATGCTGTCGATGGCAGTCGCTCTTGAGGCCGCGCCACCAATGTGGAAGGTACGCATGGTGAGCTGTGTGCCAGGCTCCCCAATGGACTGAGCGGCAATCACACCGACCGCCTCGCCCTCGTTCACAAGGTGACCACGAGCAAGATCACGACCGTAGCACTTGGAGCATACGCCGTGTCGCGTTTGGCAGGTGATCGGCGAACGCACCACGATTTCGTCCACGCCCGCCATGTCGAGTTTCTCGATCCAGCTTTCATCGAGCATGACGCCTGCTTCGACGACGAGTGTCTTTCCGTCCGCCTCGTAGACGTTGTGCGCGACCACGCGCCCAAGCACGCGATCACCCAACGGTTCGACGACGTCGCCACCCTCAATGATCGCCGCAACCAAAAGACCATCCTCGGTGCCGCAATCAAATTCGGTGATGACCACGTCCTGAGCCACGTCGACCAGACGACGGGTCAGGTAGCCGGAGTTGGCGGTCTTGAGCGCCGTATCCGCGAGACCCTTGCGCGCACCGTGCGTCGAGATGAAGTACTCGTTTACCGACAGCCCTTCGCGGAAGTTCGCGGTGATCGCGTTCTCGATGATGCTGCCATCCGGCCGGGTCATGAGGCCGCGCATACCCGCGAGCTGGCGGATCTGGGCGGGGGAGCCGCGCGCGCCGGAGTCGGCGTAGATGAAGACGGAGTTGAACGAGTCCTGAACGACCTCGTGACCTGCCGAGTCGAGCAGCGCG
This sequence comes from Gammaproteobacteria bacterium, assembly GCA_003476445.1. Lineage (GTDB taxonomy): Bacteria > Pseudomonadota > Gammaproteobacteria > Pseudomonadales > Azotimanducaceae > UBA7803. The sequence continues at coordinate 3,354 of DMUF01000055.1, forward strand.
TTACCCGCGCGGTCGAGCACAACTTCCTTCGAAATGCCTTCCATCATGGAGCGGGCAACAAGGTCGTTTGCTCGTGACCAGATGTCGACGACCTTGTTGTATTTCTCGCCCTGGGTCACGAGACCCGAGGCGTATTGCGACTCGATCTCGGCCACTTCGGATTCGGCTTCGTCGATGATGCGCTTCTTGTCCTGCGGGATGACAAAGTCTTCCACGCCGATCGACGCGCCGGAGGCGGTCGAATGCGCAAAGCCGGTATACATGAGCTGGTCGGCGAAAATCACCGTCTCCTTCAAACCAACGTTGCGGTAGCAAGCGTTGATGAGGCCGGAGATGGCCTTCTTGCCCAAGGCCTTGTTGACGATCTCGAACGGCAGCTGCTTCGGCACGATTTCATAGAACAGCGCGCGCCCTACCGTGGTGTCGTAGACGGTGCGCACAGTGTGCGCCTGCCCGTCTTCGCCGACGCGCTGCTCGGAGATGCGCACCTTGACCCGCGCCTGAAGATCGACCTGCCCGCCGTTGTAGGCACGGTGGACCTCTTCGATATCGGCAAAGAGACGACCTTCGCCACGCGCATTGACGCGCTCGCGCGTCATGTAATACACGCCAAGCACCACGTCCTGCGACGGAACGATGATCGGTTCGCCGCTTGCTGGCGACAGAATGTTGTTGGTCGACATCATGAGCGCCCGGCTCTCGAGCTGCGCCTCGAGGGTGAGCGGCACATGCACCGCCATCTGGTCGCCGTCGAAGTCGGCGTTATAGGCCGTGCAAACGAGCGGATGCAGCTGAATCGCCTTGCCTTCGATAAGGACAGGCTCGAACGCCTGAATACCCAGTCGGTGCAGGGTGGGCGCACGATTCAGCAACACCGGGTGCTCCCGGATGACTTCGGCGAGAATATCCCAGACCTCCGGAGTCTCGCGCTCTACCATCTTCTTGGCGGCCTTGATGGTGGTCGCGAGTCCGCGCGCTTCGAGCTTGCCGAAGATGAAAGGCTTGAAGAGTTCCAGCGCCATCTTCTTCGGCAGGCC
>DMUF01000055.1:4664-5425 GCA_003476445.1 Gammaproteobacteria bacterium
GGCAGGCCGCACTGGTGCAGGCGCAGCGTCGGGCCCACTACGATCACCGAACGACCAGAGTAGTCGACGCGCTTGCCGAGCAGGTTCTGCCGGAATCGGCCCTGCTTGCCCTTGATCATGTCCGCCAGCGACTTCAGCGGCCGCTTGTTGGAGCCGGTGATTGCGCGACCGCGACGACCGTTGTCGAGCAGCGCGTCCACGGCTTCCTGCAGCATGCGCTTCTCGTTGCGCACGATGATGTCCGGGGCGGACAGATCCAGCAGCCGCTTCAACCGGTTATTGCGGTTGATCACACGACGGTACAGATCATTGAGATCCGAGGTGGCAAAACGACCACCATCCAGCGGCACCAGCGGACGCAGATCCGGCGGCAGCACAGGCAGCGAATCCATGATCATCCACTCGGGACGATTGCCGGATTCCAGGAACGCCTCCATGAGCTTCAAGCGCTTCGAGAGCTTCTTGATCTTCGTTTCCGAATTGGTGGCCGGAATCTCTTCGCGCAGCCGCTGGGTCTCAGACTCCAGGTCCAGGCTCTTCAGCAATGCCTGGATTGCCTCTGCACCCATGCGGGCGTCGAAGTCATCGCCAAATTCTTCGAGCTTCTGATAGTAGTCCTCGTCAGAGAGCAGCTGGCCCACCTCGAGGTCCGTCATACCCGCGTCGATGACGACAAACGATTCGAAGTACAGCACGCGCTCGATATCGCGGAGCGTCATGTCGAGCAACAGACCGATACGCGAGGGCAGCGACTTGAGGAA
>DMUF01000055.1:5728-5876 GCA_003476445.1 Gammaproteobacteria bacterium
GACTTGAGGAACCAGATGTGCGCTACGGGGCTCGCGAGTTCGATGTGCCCCATGCGTTCGCGACGTACCTTCGTCAGCGTGACTTCGACGCCGCATTTTTCACAGATCACCCCACGGTGCTTGAGGCGCTTGTACTTGCCGCAAAGGC
>DMUF01000116.1 GCA_003476445.1 Gammaproteobacteria bacterium
ACCGACGCCGGCGCCCGTGGCACCGCCCGTTGCGAGCTCAGCCCCGATCGCGTCCACACCTCCCGCGGCGGCTGAACCCGCGACCCGCCCGGTGCAACCGGCGCGCAGCGGCGGCAGTGTCGGCTCCTGGCGCTGGCCAACCAAGGCGACTGTGCAGAAGGGCTTCGGCAGTGGCAGCAAGGGCGTTGATTTCAAACTCGAGCCTGCGCAGCCGGTACTCGCCGCGGGCGGTGGAGAGGTGGTTTATGCGGGTAACGGCCTTGGCGGATTTCGCCACCTGGTGATCGTGAAACACGATCAGCGTTTCTTGAGCGCTTACAGCCTGAACCGAGCAATTACGGTACAAGAGGGTCAGCGTCTGGATTCAGGCGCGATCATCGCCGCGGCAGACCCATCGGGTGCTGCGAGCACGCTGCGCTTCGAAATTCGGAAGGACGGCCAACCGGTCGATCCGGTCAGTGTAATCGGGCGGTAACGGCGGCCGGGCTGACGCAGGCCGCCGCGGGGGGAATCAGCGCTCGAGCAGGGAGCGCTTGCCGGATTTGCCGTTCCAGTCCTCGGCGTCCGCGAACGCGTCTTTCTTTTCTGTAATGTTCGGCCAGATTGCCGCCAGTTCCTGGTTCAAGGTCAGGAATTCCTGCTGCTCAGCGGGCAGTTCATCCTCCGAGAAGATGGCATCCACCGGGCATTCCGGTTCGCACAGAGCGCAGTCGATGCATTCATCAGGGTGGATGACAAGCATGTTCGGACCTTCGTAGAAACAGTCCACAGGACAGACTTCAACGCAGTCCGTGTGCTTGCACTTGATGCAGTTCTCGCCGATCACAAACGTCATGGTGCTTTGATCCCCGACTGGTCATGTACGCAAGCCGCGCATTCTAACCCGTTTACCTCGTGTGTCGAGCGCCTCGTGGGGTCATTCGAAGCCGCGCATGCACGCTTGAATGCGCGCTCGTTCGCGGTGTGTTCGCTCACTCGGTCTCCGAATCGGCGGACAGATTCCGCAGCTCGTACAGCAGCGCGAGGGCCTCGCGCGGAGACAGCGTATCCGGCTCGAGTTCTTCGAGGCGTTCGCGCAGCGCATCGCGCCGCGGCGGCGCGGGCGGAGCAGCGCGAAACAGGTCTGCCTGGTTGGATGACCGTTGCGCCTCCGATTCCAGCGCGGTGAGCTTGCGCCGTGCCGCGTTCAGTACGCTTGCAGGGACCCCGGCAAGTCGGGCGACCTGAATGCCGTAACTCTGGCTCGCCGGCCCAGGCGTAACGCTGTGCAGGAACACGATCTGTCCCCGGTGCTCCGTCGCTGCGAGATGCACATTGGCGGTAGCCGGCAGCTCGTCCGCGAGGGTGGTCAGCTCGAAGTAGTGGGTTGCGAACAGGGTGAAGGCGCGGCGCTCGCGAGCGAGCGCGCTTGCCGTCGCCCAGGCGAGCGCAAGCCCGTCGTAGGTGCTGGTACCGCGCCCGATCTCATCGAGCAACACGAGACTCTCCGATGTCGCGTGATGCAGGATGTTCGCCGTTTCGGTCATCTCGACCATGAAGGTTGAACGCCCCGCTGACAGATCATCGGACGCGCCGATGCGCGTGAAGATCCGATCAATCGGGCCGAGACGCGCGCCGTTTGCGGGCACCCCGCATCCGGTATAGGCGAGGAGCGCGATCAGCGCTGTCTGCCGCATGTAGGTGGATTTACCGCCCATGTTCGGCCCGGTGATGATCAGCATGCGACGGGCGTCGTCGAGCGCGAGATCATTCGGCACGAACGGTGTGGTCGTCGCGGCTGCGACCACGGGGTGCCAGCCGCCCTCGATCTCAATCCCTGGCGCCGTATCGAGCAACGGTCTGCAGAATCCCAGGGCGATGTTCCGTTCGGCAAAGGTGGCGAGCACGTCCAGCTCCGCTAGCGCCGCAGCGCTGGCGCGCAGCTGGGAAGCAAAGGCGCAGAGCCACTCGCACAATTCCTCGAACAACGCGCGCTCGAGCTTTAGCGCGCGGCTCTGGCTGGTCAGCGCCTCGTCCTCGAATGCTTTTAACTCGGGCGTGATGTATCGCTCAGCATTCTTGAGGGTCTGGCGCCGCTGATAGTCTGCGGGCAGAACGTCACCAGCGGCGCGGCCAGCTTCGATGAAATAGCCGTGAATGCGGTTATATCCCACCTTGAGCGTCGCGATTCCAGTACGGGCACGCTCGCGCTGCTCGAGATCAGAGAGCCACTCCGCTGCGTCGGCGGTCAGCCCGCGCAGCCGATCGAGTTCTGCGTCGTAGCTCGCCGCAATGGCGCCGCCTTCCCGGATCACGGCGGGCGGCGTTTCGACGAGCGCGCGCACAAGCCGTTCGCGGACAGCGGTGTAGTCGGGCAGGGCGGTCATCAGGGTCGCGAGCAACGTCGAATCTGTCGGCGCGAGCGCGGTGATGATGTCCGGCAACAGCGCCAGCGCGCGTCGCAGCTGACCCAGATCGCGCGGGCTCGCGCGTCCGAGCGCGAGTCGCCCCACGACCCGTTCAAGATCTCCCACGCCGCGCAGGAGTGACCGCGGCCCCGCGCCCGATCGCTCCAGCAGTTCCAGTGTTGCGACCGCCTCCTGCCGCGAGGTCACGGTCGATTGCTGGCGACTCGGCGCGTTGAGCCATCGGCGTAGCAGGCGACTGCCCATGGGCGTGCGGCAGGTATCGAGCAGGTGCGCAAGGGTGTGGCTTTCGCTGCCGTCGAGCCGGCGGTCGATTTCGAGGTTGCGCCGGGAGTGCGGATCGAGCGCGATCGAATCGCCGGGGTCCACGCGCACCAGTCGGTCGATGTGGTCGAGGGACTGACACTGGGTTGACCGCGCGTAGGCAAGCACGGCGGCTGCGGCGCCCACCTCGATGCCGGCGTTGTCGACACCGAACCCCGAAAGATCGTGGGTGTGGAAGTGTTCGGTGAGCAGGCGCAGCCCGAGGTCCTGATCGAATGCCAGTCGGTCGCGTTGCCGGGTCGTGAAGCCGAATGCCGCGAGCGCCGCTATCAAGTGCTCCTCGACAAGGATTTCGCTGGGTCGCATGCGAGCCAGCTCCGTCGTCAGCGCCTCGAGTCCGCTCATACGCGCAACCGCGAATTCGCCGCTGGAGAGATTCAGCAACGCAAGGCCGAACTCGTCGGCCCGCGCGGCAATGCCTGCGAGCAGGCTTTCGCGATGGCCTTCCTGCAGCGCATCGTCGATCAGCGTCCCCGGCGTAACAACGCGCTGGACGCGCCGCTCCATCGGTCCGCGGGTGCTGCCCGGGTCACCGATCTGCTCGCAGATCGCAACGCTCACACCTTGCCGCACCAGTCGTGCAAGGTAGCTTTCCGCCGCATGAAATGGCACGCCGCACATGGGAATCGGTGCGCCCGCAGACTGCCCGCGGGTGGTCAGTGTGATGTCGAGCAGCGCTGCGGCGCGCTCCGCGTCGGCATAGAACAGCTCGTAGAAATCGCCCATCCGGTAGAA
>DMUF01000164.1:0-3348 GCA_003476445.1 Gammaproteobacteria bacterium
GGTCAACCCGCGTTATGTGCTGCGTAACTATCTCGCGCAGCTGGCAATCGACGGCTTAGAAGCGGGCGATCGAACGTTCTTCGACCGGCTGCAGCAGGTGCTGATGCGCCCCTACGACGAACAGCCCGAGCACGCCGATCTCGCCGCCCTGCGACCGGATTGGGCGCGCACCCGCGTGGGCTGTTCGATGCTGTCCTGCAGCTCCTGATCGGAGAGCGCTGGACCGAGTCGACGCATCCGCCCGCCCCACGACGGGGAAGGCGGAGATTTCCCCCGGGCAGTTACGCTGCGCTCAGGCAGCGTCTGCGGTTTTCAGCGCGACGCGCAGCTCGCGCTTCAGGAACTTGCCGTTGGCATTGCGCGGCAGCGGTGCATCCAGGAACCAGATGTAACGCGGCACCTTGTGCGCGGAAATACGCGCGCGGCAGTGTGCGCGAATATCATCGGCGCTCGCCGTGACGCCGGGCTTCAGAAAGATCGCCGCGCCCACTTCTTCGCCCAGCCGATCATCGGGCACGCCGAACACCGTGGTTTCGGCGATCGCGGGGTGCTCGAATAGCGCCGTTTCAACTTCCGCGCAGTACACGTTCTCACCGCCTCGCAGCACCATGTCCTTGGCGCGGTCGACGATATAGATAAAGCCGTCCGCGTCGATGCGCGCGATGTCCCCGGTATGCAACCACCCGTCGGTTATCGTATCTGCCGTGGCTTCGGGTCGGTTCAGATAGCCGCGAATGACCGGTGCGCCGCGTACCCAGAGTTCGCCGGGCTGACCGGGAGCCACCTCATTGCCATCGGTGTCAACGACCCGGGTTTCGAACGAGGGCATCGCGGGACCGCAGCTCGCGGGTCGGTCGACAAAGAAGTCCCCGGAGATCGACGTAATGATGCCGCAGGTCTCGGTCATGCCGTAGCCGGTGCTCGGGCGGGCGGTCTTTACCGTCGTGTCGATCTTGCCCACGAGATCGGGCTGCAGCTGCGCGCCGCCGCCTCCGACCGCGAGCAGCGACGATGTGTCGTAGCGTGCGAAGTCGGGATGGGTGATGAGCTCGCGCGACATCACCGGAACGCCGGTCAGCGCCGTGATGCGCTCGCGCTCGACGAGCTTCAGCGCTTCCGTCGGATCCCACTTGTACATGAACACGAGCTTGCCGCCGTTCAACGTGGCGGCATGGCTGACACAGTTGTTGGCCGTGACATGAAAGAGCGGCGTCGTCAGAAGCGACGCCGCCGGCGGTGGCGTGAACCCCGGCGGCGGCACGGGCAGCTTGCCCATGCGCTGTCCGACCAGCGTGACGCAGGTGGCCCAGAAGGCCATGTTCATGATGTTGGACACGCAGCCGCGATGGGTTTGTTGCGCGCCCTTGGGATGTCCGGTCGTGCCCGACGTGTAGAAGATGCATGCATCGCTGTCGGTGTCGATCGTGGCATCGGGAAGCGTACCGCCGATGGTCTCGAGCACGGACCAGGGAACGACACCCTCTGTGGGCGCAGGCAGACGCACGCCGACCAGCGTCATGGGCGGCATCTCGCTGCGGTGCTCGAGGACGCGGACCAGCCGCTCCTGATCGCAGATCAGTACCTTCGGCTTCGAGTCGTTCAGACCATAGACGAGCTCGGGTCCGACCCACCACGCGTTAACACCGACGACCACCGCGCCGATGGATAGGGTTGCCCAGTAGGCGAGCAACCATTCGGGGTAGTTGCGCATGGCGATGGCCACGCGGTCACCTGCTCCAACGCCCTCGGCCTTGAGCCAGTTGGCGACCGAGGCCACCTTGCGATGAGCTTCCGCATAGGTAAGGCGCGTATCTTCGTAGACGAGGTAGTCGCGGTCGGCGAATGCAGCGGAGGCAAGCCACACCTCACGCAGGTTGCCCGGCGCGGTCGCAAAGGTATTGAGCGGAATGCCGCGCACCGTCACCTTGCGGATTTCGAAAGGACCGCCGGTTCCGGTGAGCTCGCCCCAGACCTGGTGGAGTTCGTCGTACATCGTCATCGAGTCATCCTCTGGCTGGGCGCAGCGTCAGCGGGCGCGCGCGACCGGCGCCCCACCTTCGGCTGCGCACGCGAGGGGCGGATACTAATACACGCGCGCAGCGTGGGGGAGTCGGTTGGTTGGGTCACGCGAGGTGCTGGAGCGCCTGGATTGAAACGTGTTTAATGCTGTGGGCGGGGTCGAGGCGAGGCTGCCCCGGGAAGTACAGAGCGAGGGGGAACCATGGATTTCAACATTCCAAAAGACATTCAGGATCTGCTCGATCGTCTCGACAAATTCATCGAGGACGTGATCAAGCCGATCGAACAGACCGACGACAACATCCGTTTTTTCGATCATCGACGCGAGGACGCACGTACCGATTGGCATCGGGGCGGGCTCCCGAACGAGGAGTGGGAACAACTCCTCCATCGGGCGAAGCGTCTGGCTGACGAGGCAGGCTTCTACCGCTATCCGCTCGCCAAGAAGTGGGGCGGAATGGATGGCACCAATCTCGGCATGGCTATCATTCGTGAGCATCTTGCCGCCAAGGGCCTCGGTCTTCACAACGACCTGCAGAACGAGCACTCGATCGTTGGCAACAACGTGGGGCTCCTGCTCATGCTCGAGTACGGCACCGAAGAGCAGAAGGCGGAATGGATCGACGATCTTGCGGAAGGTCGCCGCGGCTTCGCATTCGGCATCACCGAGCCCAATCACGGCTCAGACGCCACGCATATGGAAACCTTTGCGGTCCGCGATGGCGACGAGTGGGTGATCAATGGTGAGAAGACCTGGAATACCGGCATTCACAAAGCCCAGTACGACATGGTCATGGCGCGTACCAGCGGCAAGCCGGGCGATGGTGACGGAATCACCGCGTTCCTGACGCCGATGAAGGCAGAAGGTGTCAAGATCGAGGAGATGCTCTGGACCTTCAACATGCCGACCGACCATGGTCGCGTGTCGTTCAAGAACGTGCGTGTGCCCCACGCAAGCATTTTTGGTGGCGAAGGACGCGGCTTGCAGGTCGTGCAGCATTTCTTTAACGAAAACCGCATTCGCCAGGCGGCGTCGAGCCTGGGTGCGGCGCAGTACTGCATCAATGAATCGGTCAAATGGGCAATGGAGCGCAAGCCCTTCGGCAAGCCGCTGTCCACGAATCAGGGCATCCAGTTTCCGCTCGTCGAGTTGCAGACCCAGTGCGAGATGCTGCGTGCGCTCATTCACAAGACCGCGTGGATCATGGACAACCACGGCGCCTTCATGGCGTCTGACAAGGTGTCCATGTGCAACTACTGGGCGAACCGTCTGTGCTGCGAAGCCGCCGACCGCGCCATGCAGATTCACGGCGGCATGGGTTATTCCCG
>DMUF01000164.1:3650-5240 GCA_003476445.1 Gammaproteobacteria bacterium
CACAAGCCCTTCGAGCACATCTATCGCCACCATCGCCGCTACCGCATCACCGAGGGCGCCGAGGAAATCCAGATGCGCCGTGTTGCGGGCTACATGTTCGGTTACATGAAGCAGCAGGCGCCCAAGGGCGTGCGGGCGGACTGACGTCGATGACAGAGGGCCAGGAGGGATTTGACACCCGTCTCGCGGCGGTCCTGCGCCGCCACATCCCGGGCTGTGAAGGGCTTGTGCGGGCCGAGCGTCTGTCGGGCGGAGCGAGTCAGGAGACCTACCGGATCCTGATTACTACCGCCGCCGGCGAACGCACGCTGTGCATGCGGCGTGCGCCTGGCGGTGGGGTGCCGATCGCCGCAGAGGATCGCGTTAACCCGGGGCTTGCCGTCGAAGCAGAGCTCATGCGCGCTGCGCGGGCAGTCGGCGTGCCAGAGCCTGAGGTCTACCATGTCCTCGAGGACGCGGATGACCTCGGCGAAGGCTTCATCATGGAGTGGCTGGAAGGCGAGGCCCTGGGTGCACGGATCGTGCGCGCGCCCGAGTTCGAAGCCCTGCGCCCGCGGCTCGCATACGAGTGCGGCAAGGTTCTCGCCCGCATTCACAGCATCGACCTCGAGCGTACCGGCCTCACCGGGAAACTCCGTACCGTCACCCCCGAGCAGTATGTGCGCCAGACCTGGGAGCGCTACCAGACCTACCATACGCCCCAACCCATGATCGACTACGCGGCGCAGTGGTTGCTTGCGAATGTGCCGCCCGCGCCGCGGATGGCGCTCGTGCACAACGATTTCCGCAACGGCAATTTCATGGTGAATGCCGAAGGCATCGTCGCGGTGCTCGACTGGGAGGTCGCCCATATCGGTGATCCCATGCGCGATCTGGGCTGGATCTGCACGAATTCCTGGCGCTTCGGCAATGCGGCGGCGCCGGTGGGGGGCTTCGGCGAATATGCTGATCTGTTCCGCGGCTACCAGGACGAATCCGGCGTGGCGGTGGATCCTGCTGCGGTCAAATTCTGGGAGGTCTTCGGCGCTTTCTGGTGGGCCATCGGCTGTCTGGGCATGGCGGAGCACTATCGCGTCGGTCCCGATCAGACCGTTGAGCGACCGGGTATTGGCCGGCGTTCGTCCGAATGTCAGGCCGACTGCGTCAACCTGCTGATCCCCGGTTCGGTAGCGCTGGTACCGGCTCGTGACATACGTGCGGACGATGACATGCCGCGGCTGGACGAGTTGCTCGTGTCGGTGCGGGATTTCCTGCGTAACGATGTCATGGCAGCCACGGCGGGCCGGCTCAATTTCCTTTCGCGGGTAGCCGGTAACAGTCTCGATATTGTGCTGCGCGATCTGGAGCGGGGCGAGGCGGCGCGCGCGGCTGAGCATGCTCGGCTCGCGGCGTTCTTCGGTGTCGCGGACGATCTCTCGACGCTGCGCTGGCGTCTGACCCGCGGTCTGCGCGATGGCTCTATCGCGCTCGACAGCCTGGGTCTCGCCGATCACCTGCGCGCGACGGTGATTAATCAGCTGGCCATTGATCAGCCGAAATACCCTGCGCTCGCGACCGCCCTGTCCGGTGTGACCAGCCCGCTCGGCTGAA